>NZ_JAHQCW010000069.1 GCF_019042275.1 Diplocloster agilis | reverse complement strand
CGGGCAAGAGCCTCTGAACCGGGAACACATCACGTGTTCCTGGTGAATAGGCTCGGTTCCTGAATCCGGCTTTTCGATTTCACTTAGCGGATTCCAGCGTAAGCCCTCCGCGCCCCCGGGGAGATACAAAAGAACACGGCCGCCCGGAGCGTCCCCGTATACCGCCCCCGGTTCCTGAATCCGGTTTTTGGATTTCACTTAGCTGCAGCCAGCGCAAAGCCCTCCGCCCGCCCGGGGAGACACAAAAGGATTCCGCCGCCCGCCCTTACGCCAGCCCGCTGCTTCCCTCGATTCAGCCCGCTCCGTCCCTAAGTCAAAAAGATCCGGCCAGGGGGGAACCCCGGCCGGATCTCCAAACAACTCCTAGAAATATTTCCTGCTTCCCCAGAGGTTGCTTTTCTTCAAATCCAGATATTCATTATACGCTTTTTCCAGAATTTGCTTCTCATTTGTGAACTTCAGCAGATGATAGGCCTCGTGGAATTTATAATAGCCCGAATCTACGAAGTATTCCTCCCGCTGCGGCTTGCTGTAATAGCTGTCCGCCATCATCAGATACCAGTGTACATCTTTCTCCACCGTATCCTCCGGAACGCTGAAGGAGTATTGACTTTTACCTATATACTTGATAATCTGCGCATTGACCCCTGTTTCCTCAAGCACTTCCCTTGCGGCTGTATCCTTGAATTCTTCACCCTGTTCAACCGTTCCTTTTGGTAAAACCCAGCCTTCGTATTTATTCTTATAATTCTTATATAAGACTAAAATCTTTCCCCGAAATATAACCACACCGCCGCAGCTTGTTGCTTCAATCATTGCAATTCCTCCTGCCCGTAAGGTGTGTCAAACTGACTGTTTTTTAGTATAACTCTTTTACGGTTGATTTGCAACCCATTTCTAATCCTTGAACCGGATCTGCTTGGACACCGCTAACGCCAGCCCCATCTCGGCCATAAGGAACAAGATCGAAGTCCCCCCATAGCTGATAAACGGCAGGGAAATCCCGGTGGTGGGAATCAGGTTGATCACGACCGCGATATTTAACACCACCTGGATCGCAATATGGGAAAAGATACCGGTCACCAGCAGCGAACCATACAAATCCGGGGCGTTCCTGGCGATAAAAAGCAGGCGGTACAAAAGCAGGATAAACAGCAAAGTTACGAGCAAAGCTCCGAATATTCCCAGCTCCTCACAGATAATGGAAAAAATCATATCATTCTGAACTTCCGGTATGTAGAATTTCTGGGCGGAATTCCCCAGGCCTTTTCCGAAAAACCCCCCGTTCCCGATGGCGTACAGGCCCTGCATCGTCTGGTAAGCCCAGTCATTGGCATGGGTTTCCGGGTCCAGCCAGGCCAGGATACGCTTGATACGAAACGGCGTGGAGTCATCGATATAGGCGGAAAAATCGATGTGCTGTTTCAGATAATTGATGCCGAACACGATGCCGCCAAACCCCAGAATTCCAAGCCCCACAAAGGGAATCGTCCTGGGATGGACAATGAACAACAGGATTGCCGTAATACCTATAACGATGATCGCGGAGCTTAAATTTTCCGTCAGGACATAGAGCAGTAACGCCGCCAGCACCCCTACGCCCATAATCAGGAGGGAACCTTTGATCTTCTTGACCCCGCTTCCGATCTTCACGATCAGATAGGGAATAAAAAGGATAATGGCAATCTTCACAACCTCTGCGGGCTGCAGACGGATATTTCCGCGTCCGATCCAGCGGGTCGCCCCCTTTGCCTCGATTCCCAAGGGAGTCAGGACCAGCAGTACCATGATGAGTGAAACGATATATCCGAAAAAAGCAAATTTGATCCAAATATGATAGTCGATGTTGGCAATGAACAACATGACCGCAAGGCTTGCAAGACTGATCAGGCCCTGTTTGCGAAACCAATACATTCCATCCCCATACTGAAGCTGCGCCGCATAAGAACTGGCGGAGTACAGCATAATCAGACCAAAGCACACAAGGAATATGACCACCGCGAGCAGATTATAATCGAAATACCTTTCCCGGTTCTTCTTAAAACCATATTTTCTAGCCATTTAAATTCTCCATTTCGTTATCCTTGGTACAAGCTCTAATAAATTATTATTATAGACTAACGAAGAGCAATTTTCAACAGCTCGACAAAAGTATCTATATTTTCCTGGGCCAGCACTTCCCGCACCAGCGTCGTCCGGTCAGTGATGATGTTATCCACCCCCATACTGTTCATGCGCATGATATTTCCCTTGGCGTTGACGGTCCAGGCATGCACCTGTTTTCCGGCCTCATGAGCACTTCGGACCATGGATTCCGTCACATAGATATATTTCACGCTGAGCAGATCCGCGTATTCCAGCCTGGACACATCCCCATAGGCTACAGACATAATGTAGCCTGTCGTAATTTCCGGATTCCATTCCTTTACCTGTCTCAGGAAATGATAATCCATGGAGGTGACGATACACTGGTCTTCCATATGATATTCTTCAATCAATTCTAATACCTTCGGCACGATATCCTCGTTATGCCCGTTTGATTTGATCTCAATATTCAGGTTCAACTTTCCCTTGCAGTAATCCAGCACCTCATTAAGCGTGGGAACCGGCTCGCCTGCGAATTCTTTGCGGAACCAGCCCCCGGCATCCAGGCCCCGGATCTCATCGTAGTTCACTTCCCAGACCTTTTTATTTAATCCGGCCGTCCGCTTCAGGCTGTTGTCATGCAGCAGGATCAGCTGCCCGTCTTTTGTCTCCTGGATATCGATCTCCGCATAATCCGCCAGCTCTTCCACCGCGTTCATAAGAGCAGACATCGTATTTTCCGGGGCCGTCCTGGCCCCCCCTCTGTGGGCGGTAACCTGGGTGGATACGAAGATATCATCGGCCAGCACCACACGCTGGTTAACCAGATACCATCCGTAAACCAGCTCCAGAGCCGCGACACACATCCCCAGCACCATGGCCACTTTCTTCCGGCCAAACCTCCGGAACAATCTGCTCTTCCCATAGTCCGGCAGCTGATCCGGCAGACTCCCGCACTCCTTCGTAGTCTCCCGGTACACCGTGTAGATCAAGACCATATTACAGACGGTGCCCACCACGCCTGCCACATAACCCATACCAACCCGGATCCAGTCCTCGATCTTCAGCAGGACACCCAGCGCAATAGCGGCATCCTTAGTAAAATGCACATACACCGCCGCCAGAAAAGAGAACAGAAAATAAAACCCAAACAACACTACAACCAACGCGATATTCCAGACCAGCAGGCTGCCCAAAACCTTCCCATAATGCCGCCCTGTTATTTTTCGGCTTTCCGAAAACCCGTCTTTCACCCGTCCCCTTTTCATAACGGCGGACGGTACCGCCAGAAAAAGCTTCGTGCAAAGCAGCAGCAAAGCCACGCACAAAATAACCAGAACCGCCGGATACTCAATTTTCCCGACTATAACCTGAATCGCATAATTCAACACCTTTATATTAAAAAACTGCCGCACCAGATAGTGCGCGGTCAGAAACGGCATAAGCGTGAGAATACCAGGCAGCCACATCAGCCGGTTCTTCCGTATAAAGATCTCCATCTGGCGGCTTCCGATCAAAACAATATCCGTAACGGCAGCTTTGACCTTCCTCTCCGAATAATGGAAACACCCCATCAACACGGACACCTCAAACAGAAGCAAAAACAGCATCACGATCCCATAAACGCCAAACAACAGAATCGTGAGCGGATTTTTTATAAAATCCAGAAAATTTTCCGCCGTCAGATAACTATACCCCTGTCTTTCCAGCAACAGCAAAATCCCCTGCCGCAGCAGATAGAGCAAAGTTGCCGAAATCGCAATATGCAGCCCCACCTCAAACAGCAGCAAACTCTTCCAATTAAAATTCAAAATCTCTCTAGCTTTTCTAAACCAGGTCCGCATAACAGTAACCTTCTATTCGCATATTATTTTTGACTAAGGGCCGGAGCGGGCTGCTGCAAGGGGAACCCGGGGTGGGCGGGGAGGCGCTGACGTGCCGGGAGCCAAATCGCTTCGGCCGGGCCTAAGAACGGGTAACTCCGAAGAGGACGAAACCTCTCATTAGCAGGACCCGGGGCAAACTCGCCAAAGTACGGCTCAGACAGTGCCCCGGGTCCTGCGAGGTTTCGTCCTCTTCTGCGTAACCCGTTCTAAGGCCCGGCCTCAAGCGATTTGGCTCCCGGCACGTCAGCGCCTCCCCGCCCACCCTGGGTTCCCCTTGCAGCAGCCCGCTCCTACTTTGGTGAAAGCCAAATTCCATAAGTTTTTCGCTTCATTAATTATTGCATAAGTAATGAGTATTAGGTACAAAACTAAACTTATAGTAACGTAGGGAGGAGAGGAAAGCGGCAGGGCCTTGGGGGAACCGGCTGCAAATCTCGTGGGGCCAAACCGCATCGGCCGGATCTTAGAACGGATTACACAGAAGAGGGCAAAACCTTGCAGGACCCGGGTGGTTCTTCCTGGGGTTTGGGTATGTCAGCTGCTCAGGGCTTGGAACCGCGGGCGGTATACGGGGACGCTCCGGGCGGCCGGGTTCTTTTGTATCTCCCTGGGAGCGCATAGGGCGGCTGTGAATACGCTTAGTGAAATCTGAAAGCCGGGTTCAGGATGCACGGCGGACTTCACGTCCGACGGGCAAGAGCCTCTGAACCGGGAACACATCACGTGTTCCTGGTGAATAGGCTCGGTTCCTGAACCCGGCTTTTCGATTTCACTTAGCGGATACCAGCACAAGCCCTCCGCGCTCCCAGGGTGACACAAAAATCCCCCGGCTCGGGGAGCACCCGGCAGACATGTGCCCGTCAAGCCTCAGCCTGAAGCGCAGGGCCGTTCCGCCCGGAGGAAGGCCAATCCCATCCCCGATCCTTGCAACTCCCCCCTCTCACCCAATCGGTTCCGCCGGAACGAACACCCTGCTTTGGGCAGTATCCTCAGCAGGCCGAACCGCTCTGGAGGCTGCCTCCTCGCAGAAATACATTTGGGAGTCCACCAGTATTTTCCCGCGCTTGTCTATTTTTTCGTAGCTTCCTTTTTTATTGAGAATGTGGGCCTTTACGTTGTCTTCCAGCTGGACCTGGAGGATATGGATCACCTCTTGTTTTAACGTTTCGTTTTCTACGGGGAATAAGATTTCTACCCGCTTATCCAGATTACGGGGCATCCAGTCGGCGCTGCCCATATAGATCTCTTCCTGCCCATTATTATAGAAGTAAAAGATCCGGCTGTGCTCCAGGAAATTGCCCACGATGGAACGAACGGTAATATTTTCACTGACTTTCGGTATGCCTGTTTTGAGGCTGCAGATTCCCCGGACGATCAGATCCACCTTAACTCCGGCCGCGGAAGCTTCATAGAGGGCGGCGATGATATCCTGGTCACACAGGGAGTTCATCTTGGCGATGATACGCGCCGGCTTCTTTTCTTTTGCGTGCTGGGTCTCTCTGCGGATCAGGCTGATGAACCGGTCTCTCAGCCAGATCGGGGCCAGCGCCAGCTTATGCCAGGACAGAGGCTCGGAGTAGCCGGACAGCATGTTGAAGACGGCGGTTGCGTCTTCCCCGATGGCTTCGGAACAGGTCAAAAGTCCCATGTCCGTATAGAGCTTTGCCGTGGCGTCGTTATAATTTCCGGTTCCCAGATGTACGTAACGGCGGATGCCGTCTTCTTCCCTGCGCACGACCAGGGTGATTTTACTGTGGGTTTTCAAGCCCACCAGACCGTAGATGACGTGACAGCCCGCTTTTTCCAGCATCTTGGCCCAGACGATATTGTTTTCCTCGTCAAATCTGGCCTTTAGCTCTACCAGAACGGATACCTGCTTTCCGTTTTCCGCGGCCTGGGCTAACGCCGCTATGATCGGAGAGTTGCCGCTGACCCGGTAGAGGGTCTGCTTGATGGCCAGGACATCCGGATCTTTAGCGGCCTGTCTTACGAAGTTGACGACCGGGTCAAAGCTCTGGAACGGATGGTGGAGCAGGATGTCGCCGCCGCGTATCTGCGTGAAGATGTCTTCGTCGGTCATGGTCTCGGGCACCGGAGCGGGTACATGCGGTTTTGCTTTCAGGCTTTTGTAACCGTCCAGGCCGTATAGTTTCATTAAGAAGGTCAGATCCAGCGGACCGCTGATTTTGTAGATGTCTTCTTCCTGCATCGCAAATTCCCGCTTCAGGATTTTTAAAAGCCGCTTATCCATCTTATCTTCCACTTCCAGATGAATGACTTCCCCCCACTGACGGCGTTTCAGCTGCTTTTGTATTTCTTTTAACAGATCCGCCGCCTCGTCCTCGTCTATGGTCAGATCGGCGTTTCGGATGATCCGGTAGGGATGGGCGCAGATGATATCATAGCTCAAAAACAGGGACTGAATGTTCCGCTCGATGATCTCTTCCAGCAGGATGACCGTGGTCTCTTCTTTTTTCCCGGGGATCTGAATGATTCTGGGCAGTACGGACGGAACCTGTACGGTGGCGAATTCGAATTCTTCCCGGCTCTTTTCCTCTTTTTTTACCAGCAGGGCCGCGATATTTAACGTCTTATTGCGGATCAGGGGAAATGGCCTGGAGGAGTCCACCGCCATGGGAGTCAGCACCGGGTACACATTTTCCATGAAATATTTATCGACAAACTTTCCTTCCTCTTCGGTTAAGTCTTCGTGATAAGTGATGATTCTAAGACCTTGCTGCTTTAACGCGGGAAGGAGCGAGCGGTTGTAGGTGGAATACTGAAGCGCTGTCATCTCGTGAAGTTCTTCGCTGATTTTAGACAGCTGCTGCGATGGGGTCATACCGGCGATGTCTGGTTTGGTATACTCCGCATGAACCATATCTTTCAGAGATGCGACACGTATCATGTAGAACTCATCCAGATTCGACGCGGTGATGCTTAAGAATTTTAAGCGTTCAAAGAGCGGTATGCTTTTGTCTCTCGCCTCGGATAATACCCGGTCGTTGAATTTGATCCAGCTTAACTCCCGGTTCATATAGTATTCCGGTTTTTTATAATCGTTCTGTTCCATAAGCTCTTAATCCCTCCCTATATTTTCTTTTTCTGCTTAATTTTTGGCTGTATGCCGAACACTTCCTCAAAGAAACCTGCTTTTTCCGGGAAAAGCTCATATTCCAGGGAGATGTCCTCCACCGTGTTAACTGTGATAATCAATTCTTTTTCCTTTAAAGCGGCTTTACAGTTTTTAAATTTCTGCTTATGGCTGCGGTCCAGGGCGTTGGCGACTCTTAGGATGGCCACCAGTTTCGCCATGATCTGATAACTGCCCACATCCAGCTGGTCCTTATCCACGATGTTGTCAAAGGTCTCAAAATCCAGCGTGTTGTAGCGCACCACATTGGCTATGATCTCGCGTTCTTTGTGGGAAAGGCCGATGATTTCCGTGGACATGATGATGCTGTAGGAGCACTCCGCCACTTTTACCAGGCTGATGTATTTTCCACAATCATGCAGGAGCACCGCGATCTGGAGCAGCAGACGTTCCCGCTTTCCCATTCCGTGTATTTTCTTCGTGGCGTCGAACAGGCTCATGGCCAGCTCAGATACCACGGCGATATGAGTTTTATTGCACATATATCTCTTGCCGATGTTCTTGGCCGCGTTCAGGATATCATTATCAAAATTATGCTGGAATTTGATGATTTTATTCTGTTCCGCGTAGTTGTACGCGATTCCATCCGTGAGTTCCACACCGGGAGCCCAGATATAGTCCGCGCCGATCTCGGTCACCAGCCGCCGGTAAATCACAAGAGCCGGCAGAATCATGGCGGAATTTTCCGCCGGAACGCCCAGCTCCTGTGCGATCTGCTCCGGAGCCTGCTCTCCCGCCTCGTCGCAGAATTTCATAAAATTCTCACAGGTGACAAAGTGTTCCTGAGTATCCTTATTGATCCGCAGGATCATCTGGGTGATGAATTCACCTACGATAATAATATTTTCGATCTTCTGTTCCTTCTGATAGAGGCGGCGGAAATTGTAAATATCCGTGTTGATCATCTCTTCCACAATATCGCCGTAGCGCAGGCTGCTTCCCTCCAGCGCCGCCAGCCTCTCCCTGATTCTTAAGGTACCGAATCTCAAATTATGGGTGCTCTGCAGGCTGTCTTTGTCAAACAAAGAAATCTGTATACTGCCGCCGCCCACGTCAATGATCGCCGTTCCCTTCTGGATGATCGAGCGGAAATTTGTCTCCTTTGAGGCGATGGACTTATATCCCAGGAACCGCTGCTCGGAATTGCTTAAGACCTCTGCCTCAAAACCTGTCCGGGTACGGATCTGATCCAGCACCAGGATGGTATTCTTCGTCTCCCGGATCGCGCTGGTGGCACAGATTCGGTAATCCGAAACCCTGTACTCTCCCATAATCCGTTTGAAATCCTGAAGGACCTCGCAGAGCTCTTCCACTAATTCATGGCTGATCCGCCCGGAACGGTAGGTGTCCATCCCCAGTTCGATCCTGTGGCGGATGTGATCGATCTCCCGCATTCCCAGCTTGGAAGACAGCTCAAAGATTTTCATGCTGAGTTCATAAGAACCGATATCTATTGCTGCAAAGGTTGTATATGGCATGCCTCTTCTCCCCTTTATGACACATTTCTTTTTATTTTACTATCAATCTCAGGAAATGGCTAGGATCTTTTGTAAAATTCAAGTAAAACCTGGGTTAAGGGGTATTGCCGCTTATTGCATGCTGTCCACATCAATCAATAGAATCCCAGGTGTACAGCAAAAAAGCCCTACCAGGCGTCTCCTGCACAGTAGCGCTTTTTTCGTTTTCTTATATTTGTTGTTCTATCGTCCAGCTGTATCTTCCGTTTCCTATTTCAATCTGCTTTTCTTTAACATGGACAATACCTGTCACATTCGGTGGAAGCAATACCTCAAGATATATAGTATCTTCCTCTTTCTTCCAGTGTACGCTGATTCTGCCCTGTACGGAATCATATTCTGTTTTTGCCCATTTAAGGCCACAGGAATAGTCCGGATTGATTCTGACTTTTTTATACCCGGCTTCTTCCATTTGTAATCCGCCGATTCTGCGGTAAATAAAATCACCTACGCAGCCAAACGCAAAATGATTATAAGAAGAATTCGTTCTGGTACCCTCCGGCAGTATGGCCGCCCAGTTTTCCCATATGGTTGTGGCACCAAACTGCAACGCATAGAACCATCCCGGACGTTTCTGCTGAAACAATACACGATAGGCCGTCTTTGCCTCCCCATTTTCACAGAGAACATCTAGAAGAAACGGAACAGATAGAAAACCTGTATCCAAACTGTCACCGTTTTCATGGATCAGATCAGCAAGCCGCTTTACTGCCCCCTGTCTCTGTTTTTCTGTCAACATATTCTGGGATAATGCCATCACATACAATCCTTGCAATGACTGACGCATACATCCGTCCTCTGTCACATACTCCCGGCAAAACACATCTTTTCCCCGCTGACACAACATCCTGTAATGCAGGGAATCTTTTGTTTTCCCGAGAAGTTCTGCTATTTTTTTCATACAGTCTGCCACATACACCATATAGCCGAGAGCCATTTCTTCCTTGGTTCTCAAGGCAGTCTCTATGGGCTTATGGGTAGATGCTACAATGCTTGGAATCAGCCAGTCCCCAAAATGAAATAATTTTCCCCAGCCCAGCAGATCCACTCCGGCCTTTGCTTCCACATAGTCCATCCAGGCTTTCATCATCTGATAATTTTCTTTTAATATGTCTGTATTTCCATATGCACGGTATATAGCATAGGGTACAAGCACACAGGCATCCCCCCATCCGGCGGAACTGATATGTGGATCCCCTGTGTTCCCACCCACATATTTATTGCTGTCTATATCAGGAACCACTTGAGGTATCTGTCCATCCACATGCTGCTCTATCCGCATATCTGAAAGCCATCTGCACAGAAAACTCTGCATATCCATATTAAAAACTGCAGTTGGTGCATAAACTCCCATATCCCCGGTCCATCCTGCGCGCTCACGCTGCGGGCAATCCGTAGGTATACACACCATGTTTCCCTGCTGGGAACGGTATATATTGTCCTGCAGCTGATTAAGACGTTCATCAGAGCATCTGAAACTTCCGGTCTTATCCTGCCGGCTTGTCAGCACACAGATTGTGAAGTCTTCTGCTTTTACTTCTTTCAGCCCGGTTATCTTTACATAGCGGAAACCATGAAAGGTAAACCGCGGCTCATAGAGCGTCCATGCGCCAGCCGGAACAATGCGATCTTTCTGGTTCTTGTTCTGCCCCATAATATTCTGCATGAAATTCCCGTCCTGATCCAGAATCTCACTATGTTCCATACCGATTTCCACACCAGGCTCCGTATATGTGGCAAACTTCGTAAAACCGCAAATATTTTCCCCGGCATCCAGTACCGCTTCTCCTTTTGGTGTATATAGAAGCTTTGGTTTAATCTCTTTCACACAACAGATCGGGTCTATGCTCTGTGCACAAAGTGTCTCATAGCCGTACTCCTTTTTCTCCACATATTCCCATCCTGCATCATCAAAGCCGGGAGCTGAGAATTTCTGCGGCACTCCCTCTTCTCTCAGATATTCCCCAACAAACAGATCTGCATAGACATATCCGCCTGTATGCCATTTCACTGTTTCATCAGAACATATGGTTTCAGCAGTTCCATCCTCATACTGGATTTCCATCTGGAAAATCACGGCATTTTCTTTTCCATACTGCTCACCGATGCCCATGAGGCCGATTTTTCCTGTATACCAACCGTCGGCCAGTATGATGCCTATTGCATGAGGCCCTATTTTCTCCAGCAGTTTTGTTATATTATAGGTCTGATATTCTACATGTTTTGCATAGGCTGTATACTCCGGAGCAAGAAGATTGCTGAACTTATGTCCATCTATCTCACATACATAAATTCCCAGAGCTGTCATATAAAGGATCGCTTTTTTTACCTTTTTATCTGCTACAAATTCTTTTCTCATGTACACTGGAGCATCCAGAATTGCTTCCGGATATTCCAGGGAATGTACCGCACCTGATAAGATTGCCCCGCTGTCTGTCACATCACGAACAGGCTTTCTTTCACGCACAGGCTGCACCCACGCAGCTTTCCAAAAGCTCTTCTCCAAAATGCCCGTGGTAATCTCTGCCTTTTCACTGACGGCTCTGTGACCGTGAGAATCCACGCTGGTAAGCTGCCACTGATAAGTTGTTCCACTTTGCAATGCCGGTCCAGTGTACAAGATGTGGTCTGTACAGGGAGACTCAACATTGCCGCTATCCCAGAGTATCTCATTTTCACGCCAAACTTTTATGCTATAATATTTCTGATATGTATCCTTTTGTGTGCTCTTTAATTTCCATGAAAAACATGGAGTCTGATCGATGCCCTTAGGATTCATTCTGTCCAGACATCGCAAGCTGTATATTTCGTATTCCTTCATTTTTATCTCCTCTGTTTATTTCTTATCTATATTCCAACAAAGTACACAGATCAGTCCCAGCACAGCAAACACTGCCGGTACAATAGAGCGGGTAGCCAATATACCCATCAACGCCTGTTGTGTCTGCGGCTGGTTTGCAACATACCCTGTAGCTGCAAGCAGAAAACTTACAGCAGCACTTGCGACAGCCTGTCCGGCTTTAATGGCAAAGGAATTCATGGAAAAACATGCACCATCTACTCTGTATCCCTCTTTTGCAGCTACATATCCGGCTGTCTGTGACAGCATGGTAGTAATTGTCACCAACAGCATGCCGGTAGAAAGTCCCACTGCTTCAAAACAGATAAACAATACCGGAAGAGAACCTTTTCCCACAGCAAAGACAATAATGCCGGCCACTATATCTACAGCAAACGCTGTCGCTGTCAGAATCCTTGCAGTAAATTTCTTCATCAGCACCGGTGCAAGAACAGAAGTAATAATACCTGATCCCATGCATATTCCCATATAGGCGCCAATCATATCCGGTCGGCCCAGAAAGTAGATCATATAATAGGTTCCTGCTATAGTCGGTAGAATCATGGTAAAAGATGTAAATACCATAGCCAAAAGCACCAGTACCAAAGGTTTGCACATGATTTTGACAAATCCTTTAAATACATTTGCCTCCTGCGGCAGTGTGTCCGGTACATTCGTTTCTTTTGTACAAAAATATGTAATTAATGCAAACACCACAGAAATCACACCGATAAGTACCATGAATATCGGATAACCTTTTTTCAAATTCTCACTGGATTCGCCACCGCCCAGTTTGATAATAAAGTTGTATGCAGCAGCGGAAGCAATGAACATACCAATGGTTGTAAAGGTTCTCGCTGCACTGATCAGCTTGTTCTTCGTGTTTTCATTGGTTGATAAAGATGGCACCATAGACCATAGCGGTACATCATATGCCGTAAAAATCATACCTGTAATCGTATAGGTGATTGCTGCATAGGCAATCTTTCCTCCTGTACTAAAATCCGGTGCCAGGAAACATAACACGCAGAATACTGCCAGAGGAATGCAGGTAAATAAAATGTATGGTCTGTATTTTCCTCTTTTCGTAACCGGACTTCTGTCCACAACCACACCCATCATAGGATCATTGACAGCATCCCAGATCTTTGTAAACAAAAAGATCATTCCTGCTGCTATGGCCGGTATTCCAAATACATCTGTATAAAACAGTAGCAAATACGATCCCATGACACCAAGTGCCAGATCTTTTCCAAGACTTCCAAGACCATAACCAATAATCTGTGCTCCGTTCATATCTTTTTTCTCATTCATCTCTAAGTTCCTCCTTTTTGTAGTATTCTAAGTATAGCAATACTTTTTGTCTTTGAGATTGGTCTGAGGGAACCCTTTATGATGTATTTTTGTAAGATATCTTTCATATATTGGCAAATATTCTGAAATTTATTATAATCTAAAGCATAGAACCTGATTTTACCAGGAAAGAAAGGACTCAAATGATATGTCAACACGTGCATTTAATCATTATGTAGAAATGTATTACAAAGAACACTCCGATTTGCCGGATAATATTGATGCATTAAAAAATATTTATGCCACACCTGAATCTACAGCAAGACTGTACATTAATATCCTGAGCAGATCTCCCTACAATATTGAACTGATTCGTCATCCCCTGGAAGCAAATGCACGATCAAAACAGCATTCCCATGATTATTTTGAACTGATGTATGTTTCGAAGGGAAGCTGCACACAAAAAATTGGAAATGTGCAGGCAAATCTGAAAGCTGGAGATTTCTGTCTTTTGAATCCCTATGTTACGCATGTAATAGATATTGATTCTCCTGAAACTTTTCTTTTTAATATTGTCATCAAACCGAGTATTTTCAGAGCCTCTTTTCTCTGTATGCTGACTGGCAATGATCTAATCAGCAATTTCTTTGTTTCATCCCTTTTCACAGAATCTCAGCAGAAATCATTTTTGATGTTTAGTTCTGGCGAAAATGTGACAGCCGTGAGTCTAATTGAAACTCTTATCCTTGAATTACTGGATAAGAAAATGGGATACCCGAAAGCTACTGAAAATTATCTTGCCCTTTTTTTTCTTGAACTGGCACGTTCCCAGCAGAATCGTCTTGATCAGGAAAACTTTAATATCATGGGCAATAACCAGCTTTCTGATATACTGGCTTATATCAGTCAACACAAGCAGGACGTATCTTTAAGTTCTGTAGCAGAACATTTTCACTACCATCCTAAATATCTTTCTTCCCTGATCAAAAAATATACAAATAAGAGCTTTTCTGAAATTCTGCAGGAATCCCGCCTGCAGGAGACCTGTGACTATCTGAAAAACACGACCTGCACTATTGATGAGATTGCACAGCTAACGGGATATTATGATCGCAGCTACTTTAACCGCATGTTCAAAAAGAACTTTGGTCTGACACCTGGAGAATATAGAAAACAGTTCAGTAAGTAATTTTTTTAAATAGCCTCATGAACATCCTTCAAAATATTTTTAAAGATCATTACGAAGAAATTGAATATACTTTTCATCCCCGTCCAATTGTTTTGCAAAATATTGAGTAGACGATTTGCTGCGGGGATCCCTCTTATAGCAGTGCCATGTATGGCTGTCCTACCTGCGGTAATAAATACTGTATTGACCGCTCTACTAAGATGTCCTTTAAACTTATTGACAGTACGTCAGGCTACGATTTCGCTATCCCTTCTTCTCACCCACACTTCACAGTGTAGACCTTGGGAGTCGCTTTGGGGTTCGTCGGCAACTACGCCCCCTGTGGACTTTCACCACGGACTGATGACATGCCCGTCATACACAAAAAAAGCTCCGGAAATATTCCGAAGCTAACATGGTATGTACACCAAAGCAGTCCGTAGGGGAATCGAACCCCTGATTCCGCCGTGAGAGGGCGGCGTCTTAACCGCTTGACCAACGGACCTTAATGACTGGCACTTGGATATCTTATAACAAAATAATAAATTTTGCAAGTGTTTTTTACAAATTTTTTTAAATTTTTTATCCGATTATAAAATTACTTATTTCTTATATCGGGAATCCCCCGCAGTTTGGACAATCTCCCCCCACTTCCCGTTACCTTCTCTTTCGCACTGCTGTTTCTGGTTGACTATATATTAACTCCGATCTAGACAAAAAATCATATTATCAGGCGAGCTCTCATTCTTTTACAATCAAGAATTTCCGGAGAGTTTATCCACGGCAAGAGAAACATTTGGCTGAAAATAAATATCTTTCCCTCTATTACTCTCGTACATAAAATCTCTTAATGGCTTGCTTGTATATTGGGAGAAATCGCCGTATATAGCAAATTTCACTCCATAGTTTATAAACTTTTGAAGTATCTCTCCTGCCATACAGGTACTTAAAATGAAAAAATCGTCTACAATTGTCTCTTTATTTACCGCAATATTCTTACATCCAGTTTCATATTTTACACTCATAATCAAATCCAACGCTGACTGAACATCTGTGATTAAGTGTTCCTCACTATATATAACAGCAACTGATACTTTATTCTTTTTTACAACTTCCATTTTCATTTGTTTACCTCCATCCATTTTATATACTTAACAGTATCCCATCAACACATGCCCAAATCCATCGTATGACCCGTTGGATTTTTATATTGTTCATTTCAACCTCCTGTTATTCGTATAAGTTGTCTATCAAATGATCAGCCATAAAATCAAAAACTTCCAAATGATTTTGTGGTAAAATATCTTTATTTTTGATATTCATAATCAGCGAATAAATAACCGAAATAGCCAAATTGGGATCTATTTTAAATTTCATAGCAGGGTGACGAAGAAATAGTTGTCTACTTAATTCTCCTGCTTTTTCCATTTCTTTTGCCTGTTTCTCTGATACTTTGTTCATTAAAATTGTATAGTCGGCAGTATCCGAACCGTACAAAAAAGAATTCTTATCATAAGCTCGATAGACAAGTTTCAAGGCTTTTACCACACCTGATTTTCCTTTTTCTTCTTCCATTACCGCCGCAGCCATTTCACAAATTTCATGCTGTGCAGAGCATAACACCTCACAAAAAAGTGCTTCTTTTGACTCAAAGAAAAGATAAAATGCTCCTTTTGATATACCAACCTGTTTACATATTTCATCAACACTAGTTTTTTTATAGCCATACTGTGTCCAGTTCTGTTTGCAAATGTCTATCAAACTTTTTCTGATATTTTCTTTTTCTCTTTCAGAAAACTTACGTGCCATCATTCATTCTCCTCTTATGACTCAAAATACTTTTTTAGTCATAGATATGATAGCATTTAAATTTTAAATAGTCAAGCCAGAGCTAAAAAAATTTACTTTTCATTGATTCGTCCTGTCTATCCTGCTGTCATTAAACAATTTTGACAAGTGTATTAGACATTGCCATCTTTGGATTTTTATTTTATACTGGTGGAATATGATTTCTTATCCAAAGATAAGTCTTTCTCATGCATCGAACATTTTCTTATCAGACACTCGGATAATGGAATCCCGTAAGGAGGTTGTTTACATGTTAAAATTTGATCCGACTCTCTATGCCGATAAACCCGATCCGCATAACCGGCTGCCAAAAGAAATGGCCGTCTATGAACTGCTGGAGCGTCTGCAGATCCCTTATCTGCGCGCGGATCACGAAGTGACTGCTACCATCGAAGACTGCCATGAGATCGACCAGCTGCTCGGTATCTCCATCTGCAAAAATCTGTTCCTATGTAACCGGCAGAAAACGAATTATTATCTGCTGATGATGCCGGGCGAGAAGCCGTTTAAGACGAAAGACCTCTCGGCGCAGATCGGTTCCGCCCGGCTCTCTTTCGGAGACGCGCAAGCTATGGAGCAATATCTGAACTTAACGCCCGGTTCAGTTACCGTTCTGGCCCTCATGAATGATCCCGAGCAGCGGGTCCGCCTGCTGATCGACCGGGATGTGCTACAGCAGGAGTATATCGGCTGCCATCCATGCATAAATACGTCCAGTCTTAAGATAAAGACTTCCGACATACTGGAGAAATTCCTCCCCTATGTGGGGCATGTTCCTACCATCGTAGACTTATAGAAGTTAAAAGGGGACATGTCCAATTCGATCCGGTTCTTCCTCGGGCTTTTAGGTATGCCCGCGGCTTAAGGACGGGAGTATGGCGGTGTCCCGGAATGCTCCGGGCAGCCGGATTCTTTTGTGTCTCCCCGGGAGCGCATAGGGCGGCTGAGCTCCCGCTTAGTGGAATCAAAAAGCCGGGTTCAGGATGACCGGCGGACTTCACGTCCGACGGGC
>NZ_JAHQCW010000068.1 GCF_019042275.1 Diplocloster agilis | reverse complement strand
ACCAGGAACACATGATGTGTTCCCGGTTCAGAGGCTCTTGCCCGTCGGACGTGAAGTCCGCCGTGCATCCTGAACCCGGCTTTCCGATTTCACTAAGCGTAGCCGCAGCCGCCCTATGCGCTCCCGGCGAGACACCAAAGCGCCCCGGAACCGGGATCATTCCCCGGCCCGGATACCGCCATGGCCGTTGGCCGCTGAGAAACGGGCGTACCGAAACGGGCATACCCAACCCCGGGAAGTACCGTTCCTGGCCTTGTGTGGGGGGAGCTGCTTCGTTTGGAGAAATGTGTTAAAAATTCGGATTTAGATTATTGCGGTCGCGATGGCCATCTCCGGCTGTGATGTGTCGACCCGGGTGTATTGGATCGTGATGTTTTTTTCGCATTCTACTACGGCCGCATATGGGGTGTCCTGAGGGACCGGGGTGCCGTCGGTGTTTTTTAGCTGATCCATGCGGATATGCAGGGTCCGCTCTGCTCCGACTTCTACACTGTAACCCGGGAGTTTGTCTCGATCCTCAAAGTAGAGGGTGATGTTAACTTTTACCGGGGTGTCGTTGGTGTTCAGGATGCAGATGGCTTCGTGACTTACGAAGACGCCGTTGCTTTTGGAATGCCAGAAGCAGTCAGGTATGTACCATTTCATGTTTTAATACCTCCTATGATTGCGGGGCTATTTTGGATAGTCCGGCTTTTTTTGTTAATCATAGTATAACGATGCAGGAAAACGTTGTCAAGAATGTTTGGGGGATAATTTATAGGGTGAACAGGAAAAAAAGGAGGAAATATTAGGGAATGTGTATAAAAAATTATGATATTCAGATTTGAAATGCAAAATAGTTGCAATATACTCCCCTAAAAAACATATTGACATTCTAAAAAACCGATGATAAAATTAGAAAAACAGGAAAACGTTTTCCGAGTTTTCCGATTTTTAAGAGACAGCGAGAAATTATAGGGAGCGGATATGGCAAATATTAAGGATGTGGCCCGACAGGCAGGCGTCAGTATCTCGACGGTATCCCGGGTAATCAATGATTCTAAAAGCGTCAGCTCGCCGCTGCGGGTGAAGGTGGAGAAGGCTATTGATGACCTTAATTACTCTACCAACAGTATCGCGCGGGGGCTTAAGAGCTCACAGACGAATAATATTGCGGTGATTTTGACTTCCGTATCACGGACATTTTTTTCCGGGGTGCTGGAGGGGATTAATAAAGAAGCGGATCAGGAGAAATATTCGGTTTTTATATCGGAGACGCACGACAGCATCGAGCGGGAGATCAAGCTGGTCCGGTCCTGCGCATCGCAGTGGGTGGATGGGATTATTCTGGCTTCCAGCGCCTATGGCAATGACATGAAGACCAGGAAATATATCGAATCCCTGAGCAGCCTGGAGAAAAAGGATAGCTGGATACCGGTGGTGACGCTTGAGTATCCCTGTGGGAATCCCGGTGTGGATGCGGTGGTCGTGGATCACAAGAAATCGGCATTCCGGGCGGTGGATTATCTGATTCGTGAGGTGGGGAGGAAGAACATTATTCATATTTCCCTTCCCTTCGAGCATTATATGGGGCAGCAGAGGATCGCCGGATACCGGGAAGCTTTGGAGAAAAACGGCCTCATTTACACGGAGGATCAGGTGCTGGAAGGAGATTATACCAGCTATTGCGGTTACACGCTGACCAAGGATCTGGTTCGGAGCGGGCAGCCCTTTGACGCGGTGTTCTGCGCCAACGACCAGATGGCGGTCGGTGTCCTGCAGGCGCTTGGAGAGCTGGGAATCCAGGTGCCGGAGCAGGTGGCGGTGATGGGAAATGATGATATTTTTGCCGCCTCTATCGTGAAACCGTCGCTTACTTCGATCCATGTGCCCCGCTTTGAGATGGGGGCGGCGGCTATGAAACATATGCTGGAGCTGATCCGGGAGGGAGAGCCGTCCGCGAAACGAAAAATTATAACGCTGGATACCGAAATTGTGGAACGGGAATCTACAAAACGCGGGTTAAAGAACAGCCTTCAATATCTGGACTGGTGATTTGCCGGGTTTAAAAACCCTGTAATAGAGGGAGGATGCGATGGTCTGTGCTGGGATACGCTGCGGTTATACCGGGACGTCCTCGAAGAAAGGTAAGAATAGAAAGGAGAAAAGGTAAATGAAACGAGTGGAAGAAAATTATCAGATGGCAAAAGAGCTGTATGCGCAAATGGGTGTGGATACGGATCAGGTGTTAAAAACCTTGAGCGAGGTGCCCATCAGTGTACATTGCTGGCAGATCGACGATCTGACCGGGTTTGAGAATCCCAACGCGGTATTGAGCGGGGGAATCGCTGCGATCGGAAACGCTCCCGGAAAGCCTGAGAGCAAAGAAGAGTTTATCGAGCAGCTGGATCAGGCTCTGGATATGATTCCCGGAAATACGAAATTGGCGTTGCACGCGGTATATCTGGATACCCAGGGTAAGAAAGTGGACCGGAATGAAATTCTGCCGGAGCATTTTGCAGGCTGGGTGGATTATGCGAAAAAGAGGGGGATTGGCCTCGATTTTAACCCGACTTATTTTTCCCATCCGATGTCAGATTCCGGATTTACCCTGGCCAGCAGTGACGAAGGGGTGAGAAATTTCTGGATCGAGCACGGGAAACGGTGCAGGAAGATCGGAGAGTATTTCGGTAAAGAACTGGGGCAGCCCTGTATCACGAACCACTGGATCGGCGACGGCTACAAAGACCATACCATCGACAAGGTAGCGCCCAGAATGCGGCTGAAGGATTCCCTGGATCAGATTTTTGCGGAGCCTATTGACTGGAAATACAATATCGACAGTGTGGAAAGTAAGCTGTTCGGGCTGGGCAGCGAGGCCTATGTTCCCGGCTCCCATGAATTTTACACGAACTATGTGATGACGCAGAAGAATTGTATCCTCTGTATGGACGCGGGGCATTTCCATCCCACGGAAACCGTATCGGCGAAGATTTCTTCCTATTTGGTGTTTGGCCAGGAACTGATGCTTCATGTGAGCCGGCCGGTGAGATGGGATAGCGATCACGTAGTGATGCTGGATGACGAGACAAAAGCGATCATGCAGGAGATCGTCCGGTATCAGGCTCTGGATAAAGTACATATTGGCCTGGATTTCTTCGATGCCAGTATCAATCGCGTGGCCGCTACGGTCATTGGCGCGCGAAACGCCAGAAAAGCGCTGCTGTACGCCCTGTTAGAGCCGTCCGAAGAGCTGATCCGGGTGGAACAGGAAGGCAATCTGACCAGAAGACTGGCTCTGAGCGAGGAAATGAAAACCATGCCGGCAGGACTCGTATGGGATATGTTCTGCGAAATGGAAGGCGTTCCCGGAACAGAGTGGCTGGATATCACGAAATAATATGCCGCGGTCCCGGATGGACGATAGATAGAGAGAAAAATAATGAGGTTGGACCAAAAGAGGTTCATCCACATAAATATGATAAATATGCGCGGGAAAACGCGCGGATGGAGGATAAAATGCAAAATAAAATAGTAATACCTCAAACAGATTTGTCCCTGTGCCCCATCGGCCTGGGTACGGTAGGAGCCGGCCTTGACTGGGACGGCGCGGACGCAGATCTTATTTTCAACACGTATATGGAGCTGGGCGGGAACCTGATCGATTCCGCGCACGTATATTCCGACTGGGTGAAGCCGGAGATCGCCAGAAGCGAGCGGGTTGTGGGAGACTGGCTTGAGAGAAGCAAAAAGAGACATGACATCGTGCTGATCACCAAAGGGGGGCATCCGGACATGACGGTGGAGACGCCCGACCTGCATAACAGCCGGATGAAGAAGTCCGATATGGAGAAGGATCTGAACGAATCCTTAAAGCAGTTACGAACCGACTATATTGACTTGTACTTCTACCACCGGGACGACACGGCGCAGCCGGTGGAAGATCTGATCGAAGTTATGCAGGGATTTGTGAAGGAAGGAAAGATCCGTTATTACGGATGCTCCAACTGGTCGGCGGCCAGAATGGCGGAAGCGGATGCTTACTGTAAGGCAAAGGGATACCGTGGTTTTGTGGCGAACCAGGCGCTTCTAAATATCGGTTCCAAATACATGAATCCTCTGGATGATGATACCATGTGCGCCATCGATGACGCTATGTATGAGTACCACAGGAAAACCCCGGAAAATCTGGCTATGCCTTATATGGGCGTATGCAGCGGATTCTTCCACTTATATGTAGCTAAGGGTGAAGATGCGGTAAAGAACAGCCCTTACTATACACCGGGGAATCTGGCAGTGGCGAAGAAAGTGAAAGCCCTTATGGAAAAATATGAGGCCAGCGTATCACAGGTGGTGCTGGGTTACTTCTATCAGCAGGATTTCGCGTGCCTGCCGCTGTATGGCCCCCAGAATGTGGAACAATTAAAGGATGCCATGGGAACGATGGATATCGCTTTCGTAAAAGAGGACTATGATCTGTAATAATAATTCAATTTGGTGACAGTATAAGGATTCCGGAGATTCCGGAACCGTAAGGTTTTCGTATGGAAGCATGGACTGTCGCACGAACTTTGCGCTCTTCCTGGGGCTTCGTATGCACGCTGCTTAGGGCTTGGAACCGCGGGCGGTATGGTATACGGGGACGCTCCGGGCGGCCGGGGTCTTTTGTATCTCCCTGGGAGCGCATAGGGCGGCTGAGAATACGCTTAGTGAAATCGGAAAGCCGGATTCAGGATGCACGGCGGACTTCACGTCCGACGGGCAAGAGCCTCTGAACCGGGAACACATCAGGTGTTCCTGGTGAATAGGCTCGGTTCCTGAATCCGGCTTTTCGATTTGACTTAGCGGATTCCAGCGCTAGCCCTCCGCGCTCCCAGGGAGATACAAAAGAACCCGGCCGCCCGGAGCGTCCCCGTATACCATACCGCCTGGGGTTCCAAGCCCTAAGCAGCGTGCATACGAAGCCCCAGGAAGAGCGCAAAGTTCGTGTGCCAGTCCCGGCTTCCCTTATTTCCAGATCACGTTGGCCGGTTTTCTGGGCGCGGTGCGCGCATAGGTGACATTGGGGTAGCCAAGCAGCATACAAGCCTTGATCTCCTTGCCTTCGATCCCAAGCCAGGCCTTTAGCGCCTGGTTCTCGTCGGCGATTCGGGCCAGATATCCGTTGTAGAGCATCCCCAGGCCCAGGGACACCGCCATCAATTCCATATTTTGCGCAGCCAGCCCGGCGTCCAATTTCCAATCGGAAGTGATGAAAACGACGACGGGAGCGTTGCGGAACAGGTAATCATCTGCCGGGTCGGTTTTTCGGCGCCGGTTAAAGACGGCATAGGGCAGCATATCCCGCGGAATGTCACGGAACTTAGCAGGCGCGGCCTGATCTATGTAGTCCCAGACCATGGCTTTTAGCTGGTTCAGGTTCTTTTGTATAAAAAGGAAATGACAGTCCTGATTATTTTTGGCTGTGGCCGTGTACCGCCCCGCCTGCAGAATCTGTTCCAACTTTTCCTGTTCTACCGGCGTTTGTATGTAATCGCGGATACTGCGGCGGAATTTGATTGTATGCAGCAGAGTCTGAGGATCGAGATGGAAGGTTTCCTTATTATAAGGTTCCACTTCATCCATGTCATATTCGGGAATGCGGACCGCATCGGCCGGACAGATGGCGACGCAGTGTCCGCATAAGATACATTCCCCTGACACGCGCGCTCTCTTATGATTCATTTCGATCATCTGCGCGATACAGTCCTTCGCACATTTTCCGCAGCCGATACATTTTGATTCGTCTATGGTTACCATTTTCTTACCTCCAGTAGTACTTTTAGATAAACAAGCGGCTTATTTCAGCCGCTTGCCCCAAAACCTAAGAAAGGATAGCAGCCGCAATATGTTGGCAATCGTCGAAACTCTTTTGTTTCAATATCCCAAAATCAATAAACTTTTCTGCCAATGCTATCTTTATCAGTCTCTAATTATATCACATTTGTAAAATCCAAAAAACATTATATTTTTCAAAATCCTATAAAACCCGTTTACCGTAAGCGTTCACCCGATGCTATCCGATACGTTTGTTAAGTCCGGTGGCGGGTGCGGATTGTAATTTGTAGAATTATCAGATATTATGGTATAAATAAGAGAAAATCCGTATCAGTTATTGCAGCCGGGAAAGCGTATGACAGAGCTGGTTCATCTGATCATAAGCCGGTAAAAGAAATGAGGGGCCATGAAGGGGAAAATTAAGGTTATCCCGATAATATTGGGAATATTAATTGTAATCACCGTACTGCTGTCCTTTAAAATGTTCAGGCAGACGATGGAATATGATGACAAAAACCGGGTGGAATTCGGAGATCTATACCCGGTCCAAATCGATGGAATGTACAGTGAAGAGGGGGGACCCTGGAAACCGCTCACCCGGGAGACGGAATTCGATATTCTTTCTTACCGGGACATCACGGTGCGGGGACATTTCAACAGGGATGTACCGAAGGGCGAAAAACTGTTTTTAAAGATTGAACTGGTCCATGCCGCACTTCGGGTGAACGGGCAGGAACTGTTAAATATCAGCCGGGATGCAGAGAACGGTAACCCGTTTAAGGCCAGGGGATATTTTTGGGTGGCGGTCGAATCGCCAGGGATCACCACCGAGGATACGGTAGAACTGAATTTTGGAAACTTCTACTGGAACGGTTATAAATCCCAGTTTGATGAGCTGCTTTGGAATATGAAGGCGGGGGAAGAACTGGCGCTGCTGAAGGATGCCCTCCGGCAGGACGCGGGAATTCTGGTAATCGGCCTGGTGTTTTCCGGTCTCACCCTGTTTCTGCTCATTGGCGCGCTGTTATGTACAGTGCTTCGAATTCAGGGGGCTGTAAAGTTTCTATGGCTTGGGCTGGTCACACTTTCCTCGGTTCTGTGGTTCTGGACGCTCTCACCGGCGTTGGCCTTTGCCTTTCCCTGGCCGGTTTCTTTGGGCGTCCTATATGTAGTATCTATCCAGGGGATCGCCATATTCGTGATTTTATTTATCTTCAGCAATGTTTCCGGATGGCGGAAAAAGGCCATGCTCATCTGCCTTTGCAGTCTGTTGGCGGAGCTGATCAAAGATATTGTTATGTATCAGGCGGGAATCGTGGATATCTATGATTCGATCAACTTCTCCATGGTGATCGATCTGGGAGCAGCCGTATGCAGCCTCATCTGCCTGTTCTACGAGTGCTATTGGCTGAAAAAGCAGGAAATCAGGTGCCTGCTACGGGCAATGCTTCCGTTGGCGGCAGGCGGTATTCTGGAACTGGTGAATGGTTATGTACAGTTCACGGTAGAAGCGGTCTGCTGGGGCATCGGTCTCGTGATCTTCACCATCTTAGAAGGAATTAACACCCTGTTATGGGTAAGGCAAAAAAGTGAAAGCGAGAAACAAATATTAAAACTGGAAAATGAAATGACCCAGACCCGGATATCCAGCATGCTAAGCCAGATCCAGCCGCACTTTTTATTCAACGCCCTGACGACGATCCGGTATCTGTGTGACTATCAGCCGGAAAAAGCATCCGTGGCCGTGGATGACTTTTCCCAGTACTTAAGAGGCAATATGGTATCCCTCACCCAGAAGGCCCCGGTCACCTTCGATCAGGAGTTAGACCACCTGAAGCATTACCTGTCGCTTGAGCAGATGCGGTTTGAAAATATAACAGTTATCTATGGTCTCAAAGCCACCGGATTCTTATTGCCGGTTCTGACCATACAGCCCCTGGTCGAAAACGCGATCCGCCACGGGATCACAAAACGGGAGGAGGGCGGTACCATCACCTTGTCTACCCGCGAGGACGAGAACCATTGGACGATCCAAATCAAAGACGACGGAATCGGTTTTGATCCCGAAGAAGAAAAAAAGGACGGACGAATCCACGTGGGCATCCAAAATGTCAGACGCAGGATAGCGGACATGTGCGGTGGAAGCCTTCAAGTGGAAAGTACCCCTGGCGTTGGTACAACGGTGACGATTGTGCTGCCGAGAAATCCTTAAGGCAGCATGATAAAAGCGCAATTTTGCAGATCATAAGCTGAGAAAATGATCAGAATTGTGATCCGGCGGAAAAATTGTTATTTGGTATTGGAACATTTCTTAAGGAATGGTATAATAGTAGGCGGTTGGACAAACGTTTTCCAATCGCTGATTAAAAATAAAAGGAGTTGTGAAGCATGAGATATTTGATGGGGATTGACAACGGAGGAACCTTCTCCAAAGCCGCCATATTTGACGAAGATGGAAAGCAGATTTCTGTGGCCAGCGTTCCCACGGTCACGATCACGCCGAAGCCCGGATATACGGAAAGAGATATGGAAGAGCTCTGGGAAGTAAACGCTCAGGCGATTCGCAATGCGATTGAGAAAAGCGGACTGGACCCGAAGGAGATCGCGGGCGTATCCCT
Source organism: Diplocloster agilis (assembly GCF_019042275.1). Taxonomy (GTDB): domain Bacteria; phylum Bacillota; class Clostridia; order Lachnospirales; family Lachnospiraceae; genus Diplocloster; species Diplocloster agilis. The sequence goes on along the minus strand of NZ_JAHQCW010000068.1, from coordinate 9,767 downwards.
GACCGGACATGGCAAAGGCCTTTATATGGTAGATGAAAATGGAAAACCGTCCTATAACGGCATCGTCTCTACGGATTCCAGAGCCTGGAAGTATATTGAGAAGTGGTCCCAGGACGGAACCAAGGAGAAGGTATTTGAAAAGTCTATTCAGGACATCCTGGCCTGTCAGCCTGTCAGCCTGCTGGCCTGGTTTAAGGATCATCACCCGGAAGTGCTTCAGAAGACCAAATACATATTCGCAGTGAAGGATTATATCCGTTTTATGCTGACCGGAGAGGCTTATGCGGAGTATACGGATTTCTCCGGGGCGAACCTAGTGAATCTGCATACCCTTGCTTATGATAAGGAACTGTTGGGATACTTCGGCCTGGAAGAGATCTATGATAAGTTGCCCCCTCTTCGCTACGCGTCGGATGTCTGCGGCACGGTTACGAAGGAAGTCAGTGAAAAGACCCTGCTTCCGGAGGGAATCCCCGTTGCGGCCGGTATGTTCGATGTGAATGCCTGCGGTATCGCTTCCGCACTTTCCGACGAGGATCAGATGTGCATGATCGCCGGCACCTGGAGCATCAATGAGTTTATCGCCAAAGAGCCGGTCACGAACGGGACGGTGTCTTTGAATTCCATGTTCTGTATCCCGGGATATTTCCTGGTGGAGGAGAGCAGCCCTACGTCGGCCGGCAACATGGAGTGGTTTATCCGCAACCTGATGTCCTATGAGAAGGCGGAGGCCAAGGAACAAGGCGGGTCCGTCTATGATATTACGAACGAATGGGTGGCCTCTATCGAGCCCCAGGATAATAACGTGATCTTCCTACCGTTCCTGAACGGTTCCAATGAAGATCCGACCGCCAAGGGAACCTTCATCGGGCTTAGCGCTTATCACTCCAAGAAGCATATGCTGCGGGCGGTCTATGAGGGAATCGTATTCTCCCATCTGACCCATGTAAAGAAACTGCTGCGCAACCGCGAAGTGCCCAAGTCTATCCGGCTGGCCGGCGGCGCCGCCAATTCCGACGTGTGGGTACAGATCTTTGCGGACGCCCTTCAGATCCCGGTAGATGTGATCGAAGATAAAGAGCTGGGCGCGCAGGGATGCGCCATGGCAGCCGGTATCGCGGCCGGAATCTATAAGGATTACCCGGACGCCATCGCCCGCACGGTGAATATTACGAAGACCGTGCAGCCCCGCCCTGAGTACAAGGCAATCTATGAGGAGAAGTACGCGAATTACCGGAAAGTCATCGAAAGCTTAAGCGGAGCATGGAAATGCTTCGAAAACGAATAATATGGAGGAACAGTATTGAAAGCGTATACCTTAGGACTTTATGAAAAATCCATGCCCAATACCCTGACCTGGAAAGAAAAACTTCTGGAGGCCCGGGAAGCGGGATTTGATTTTGTGGAAATCAGCATTGACGAGACCGACGAAAAACTGGACCGGCTGAACTGGACGAAAGAAGAGCGGCTGGAGCTGGTAAAGATTATGTACGAAGTCGGCGTCCCGATCCGAACCATGTGCTTAAGCGGCCACCGCAAATACCCCATTGGCAGCAACGATGAGGCTACCTGCCGCCGCGGGATGGAGATCATGGAGAAGGCGATAGAGCTGGCGGAGGATCTGGGCATCCGGATCATCCAGCTGGCCGGTTACGATGTATATTATGAGGAATCCACTCCGGAATCCGTGGAGCGTTTTGGGAAAAACCTGGCAACAGCAACCATGATGGCGGCGCGCGCCGGCGTTACCCTGGGCTTTGAGACCATGGAGACCGAGTTTATGAATACGGTGGAGAAGGCCATGAAATATGTGAAACTGGTCAACAACACCTATCTGAACGTTTATCCGGACGCCGGAAATATTACCAACGCCGCGGTTATGTACCATACCGATGTGCTGGAGGATTTGAGAACCGGAGAAGGCCATCTGGTAGCCATGCATTTAAAAGAGACGGTTCCGGGCAAGTTTCGGGAGATTCCCTTTGGAACGGGCCATGTGGATTTTGAGAGCATGGTGCACGAGGCTTGGAAGCTGGGTATCCGCAAGTTTGTGACCGAGTTCTGGTACACGGGCAGCGATGCCTGGAGAGAAGATCTGAAGTTCGCTCATGATATGATGAGTGCAATTATAGAAAAGGAGAGATAAGAGAGATGTTAGAAGCTTTAAAACAACAGGTATTTGAACAAAATATGGAACTGCCGAAAAGAGGGCTGGTTACCTATACATGGGGAAATGTCAGCGGATTTGACAATGAGACCGGTTATTTCGTCATCAAACCCAGCGGCATTGACTACGACGTGCTGAAACCGGAAGATATGGTGGTTATGGACCTTGAGGGCAATAAAATCGAGGGAAAATACAAACCCTCTTCTGATACACCGACCCACATCGAGCTGTACAAGGCTTTCAAAGTAGGCGGCGTGGTTCACACCCATTCTCCCTGGGCTACTTCCTGGGCACAGGCCGGACGCAGCATTCCCTGCTACGGAACCACCCATGCGGATTATTTTTACGGCCCGGTTCCCTGCGCCAGAAGCCTGACGGCAGAGGAGATCAGCGAAGCCTATGAGAAAAACACCGGCCTGGTGATCGTGGAAACCTTCAAAGATCTGAACCCGGATTATGTACAGGCGGTGCTCTGCACCAACCACGGTACCTTTACCTGGGGCAAAGACGCGGACGAGGCGGTACATAACGCAGTGGTGCTGGAGGAAGTGGCGAAGATGGCCTGCCGTACCGAGATGATCAGACCGGACGTAAAACCCGCTCCCGATGTGATCAAAGAGAAACATTTCATGAGAAAACATGGAGCAAACGCTTATTACGGACAGATCTGACGTAAGCGACATTCTTTTTCACGTCGTGAGGTCTTTCTTTTAGAAATGAATAGATCCCCCCAAATGGCGCAGTATATAACGACATTTGGGGGGATGTTTTATGAGCTGCGGTTTTATCACATAGATTACATTTTCTCCCATCTATCCGCTAAATAGGGAGCGAACTCATTTAGGACAATACTTGCCTTTTTTAACTGTTCAGCTGCCATTAATTCGGACACAATAAAAAAGTCCTGGTAGTCCACCTTTTCCCTTAGACGAAATGAGGTGTCCAGAATTTTGGATAACGATTTATTAAAGATACCACCTTTTACATAGGTACGGTTGAAATAGGCTATGACACCTAATAAAATAGCAGCTGTTTCCAGATCCTCCTGGGCTCTCTGAAATCTATATTGAGAAAGTTCTTTTAAGCTGCCTTCCATAGAACGATCCCCTCCCTTTCAACATTTGCATAAAAGGGCAATACATGCATCCATTTTTGATACAGTTCGATATCAATATCAATTACAGAAAACACTCTGTCATATTTTAAATTCATTTCAACGATAAAATCGGATAATTTGTCCTCTGTTATCGCATCTAATTTCCCTTTCATCAAAAGCGCAATATCAACATCGGAATCATCCGTATTTGTCCCTCTGGCAACAGAACCATATAATATAATTTTATTTACTGAACTTGTCAAGATCTCTAATATACCGGCAACCAATTCATCGTATACAGCCTGATTCATCGAAAGACCACCTCCTGCGCTTCCTTTTCTTTAGAGATATATCCGGAGTATAATTTAATCATACCCTAACGTATGAAAAACAGCAACAACAAAAATATGGCCCAAAGATCTGCAAAATTGTAATTTTACAGATCTTATGAGCCACTTATAACCATTACTCAGAAGTCCCGGCAGCCTGCACCTCACGCCAGATCTCGTTATAATACTCATCCGCTTCTTCGCCCAGATAGTGGAAGGTGGTACAGTTGGTATACTGTTCCGGGTCGGGGAAAGCAAGGGGGCTGTTTAACAGATATTCGTCCTCCACATACTCCTTCACGCCCTCCACGGGAGAATAGTAAGTGATGTATTCAAAGTTTTTGGCTGCGATATCAGGACGGCAGAGGAAATCCAGGAACTTTTCGGCGTTCTCTTTATTTTCCGCGTTCTTCGGGATGACCCAGGAATCGATCCAGATGTTGGAACCTTCCTTGGGAACCACGTAATCCAGATCCGGATTCTGCTGCTGGCATACCAGCGCCTCGCCGGAATAGATCACGCCCAGGGCTGCCTCGCCGCCGATCATCTTATCGCGCACCTGGTCGATGACATAGGCCTGGACCAGAGGTTTCTGATCGATCAGCGTCTGCTTGGCTTCCTGCAGCTCGGCCTCGTCTGTGGAGTTGATGGAGTAGCCCAGACGGGAGAGCGCCACCATGAAGGCATCCCGCACACTGTTCTGCATCAGGATATTATCCTTATATTTTTCGTCCCACAGGATATCCCAGCTGTCTACCGGTTCGGACACCATGGTCTTATTATAGAGAATCCCCACCGTGCCCCACATATAGGGAACGGAGTATTTATTTTCCGGGTCAAATTCTTTGGATTTCTCCATGAACATGCTGCCGATGTTTTTCGTGTTTGGCATGTTGTCAAAGTTCAGTTCGGCCAGCAGGTCATTTTCCAGCATCTTCTGAATCATATAGTCTGAGGGACAGACAAGGTCATAGGCGACCGCTCCGGCGTCCACCTTCGGATACATGATTTCATTGGTTTCAAATTCATCGTAAACGACTTTGATTCCGGTTTCTTCTTCAAATAAAGTTAAAACATCGGGATCCATATATTCGCCCCAGTTGTAGACGACAACTTTTCCGTTGGACCCTTCGGATTTGCTGCCGCAGCCGGCCAGGATGCCGGGAATCAGAGCCATGATAAGAATGGCGGTTAATACTTTTTTCATAGATAGTCCTCCTCTTAAACTGCAGATTTTTGTGGCTTTTTGCGGGACGGCCGGTTGATGATGAGCAACAGCAGCAGTACCGAAACAAACATAATTGTCGACAATGCATACATTTCCGGCTTGATGCCTTTTCGGACTTCGGCATAGATCTTTGTGGACAGGGTATCCACACCGGCGCCCTTTACAAAATGGGTAATGACAAAGTCATCCAGCGACATGGTAAAGGACAACAGAAAACCGGAGAGCACGCCCGGCAGGATATCCGGGAAAACCACCTTAAAAAACGCCTTTACCGGAGAGGCGCCCAGATCCATGGCGGCCTCGTAGGTGGCTTTGTCTGTCTGCCTTAGCTTTGGCATGACGCTTAATATGACATAAGGGATATTAAAAGTAATATGTCCCAGCAAAATGGTCATAAAACCAAAGTTAACCCCAAAGGCGATGAACAAAAGCATCAGGGAGATACCGGTTACGATCTCGGCGTTTAACATGGGGATGTTGGTAATTCCCATCCACACCATCCGGCTTTTCTTCTTCATGGCGTGAATCCCGATACAGGCGGCAGTGCCCAGAACCGTGGCGAACAGAGCCGATAAAAGGCCGATGGCCAGCGTATTGTACAGCGCGGACATGATCTGTTCATTCCGAAACAGCTGCACATACCATTTGGTGGAGAAGCCGTCCCATTTGGTCCTGAATTTGGAACCGTTAAAAGACAGTACCATCAATGTGACGATGGGGGCATATAAAAATACAAATATCAAAGCGAGATAAATCCGCTGAGCGGTTTTTTTCATAGTACGGCCCCCTCTCCATCCCGGTCATATTTATTTGTGATGAACATGCTGATGATAATGAAAATCATCAGAACGATGGACAGGCCGCTGCCCACATGCCAGTTGTTGACCTGCTTGAATTCCTGTTCAATGACATTTCCGATCAGCAGGATCTTGCCTCCGCCCAACAGATCGGAGATGACGAAGGTGGTGAGCGAGGGGACGAATACCATGGTAATGCCGCTGATGACTCCGGGAAGGCTCAGCGGGAAGATGATCTTCACAAAGGTGGTGAAGCCGTTGGCCCCCAGGTCCCTTGCGGCGTGAACCACGTTGGGATCGATCTTCACCAGCACATTATAGATCGGCAATACCATAAAGGGGAGGAAATTATATACCATACCCAGAACGATAGCCGTGGGCGTGTTGATAATATTTAACGGGGGCAGATGGAGAAGCCCAAGCAGCTGGTTGATTACTCCGGTTTTCTCCAGCAGTGTCTGCCAGGCCATGGTGCGCAGCAGGAAATTCATCCACATGGGAAGGATAAAAATCAGCACGATAAAGCTGTTCTGATTTACCTTCAGGTTGTTTAAAATCATGGCCAGCGGATAGGCCAGAATCAGACAGATCACTGTGCTAAGAAGGGACAGGCCAAGCGCCAGCACCAGCGATTTCAACGCCTCGGGTGAAGAGATCGACGCGATGTTGGACAAAGTGAAGCTGCCGTTTTTATCCGTCAGGCCATAATAAAATACCATGGCCAGGGGGATTAGAATAAAGGCTATGGCCCAGAGCATGTAAGGGCCTGCAATTAATTTTTTACGCATCGGTAACTACGGCCTCCTCATCCTCAGATTCCGGCTTATTCATGATCTGGATGTTAAAGGGATCCACGCTGATGCCTACGTTGGTGCCCACCGGATACATCCCGGTGCTATGTACCAGCCAGGTATAGCCGCAGGCTTCCACTTCCATTTCATAATGTACGCCTTTAAATATCACATTGGAGACGACTCCCTGTATCGTGCCTTCTTCCGGCTTGACCAGGCAGATATCCTCCGGGCGGATGACCACGTCCACCGGCTTGTGATTGCCGAAGCCTTCGTCCACGCAGGCGAAACGGGTACCCAGTATTTCCACCAGCCGGTCCTCGATCATGAGGGAATCGATAATGTTGCTGTCTCCGATGAAGTCCGCCACAAAAGCGTTCTGCGGCTCATTGTAGATATCCTCCGGAGTTCCGATCTGCTGGATGTAGCCCTGATTCATGACCACGATGGTGTCGGACATGGTGAGGGCTTCCTCCTGATCGTGGGTGACATAGATAAAGGTAATACCCAGTTCGTTCTTCAGACGGATCAGCTCATACTGCATATCCTGGCGAAGCTTTAAGTCCAATGCCCCAAGCGGCTCGTCTAAGAGCAGCACCTTCGGCTCATTGACGATGGCGCGGGCGATGGCGACACGCTGCTGCTGGCCGCCGCTTAAGGAATCCGGATAACGGTTCTCGAAGCCCTGCAGATTCACAAGCTTCAGGGCATACTTGATTTTATCCATGATGTAATCTTTGCTTTTTTTCTTGATCTTCAATCCGAACGCAATATTTTCCGCGATACTCATGTGGGTGAAGAGCGCGTATTTTTGAAATACGGTGTTTAACTGACGTTTGTTCGGCGGCAGATTCGTAATATCCGTTCCGTTAAAGAGCACCCGTCCCTTATCCGGAGTTTCAAAGCCTCCCAGAATCCGGAGGGTAGTCGTCTTTCCGCAGCCGCTGGGTCCCAATAAGGTCAGAAATTCATTTTCCCGTATATACAGGTTCAGATCATCCAGCACGATCTCTTTATCAAATGTCTTCGTAATACCCTGCAAATCAATCAACTTATGACTCATATCGATCCTCCTGTGTTAGAAACTGGGCGGTGAGCTGACCCAGAGAATAATGGCCCCGGTTTTCGGGCTGGCGGTGATGTAATGCTTGGAACTGGGAATATAATAAAAGGATTCCCCTTTTTTCGCTTTATATTTTTTATTTCCGATGTGGATCGTGATGCTGCCCTGAAGGACGTATCCGAATTCTTCCCCCTCATGGGGATTATCAGGATAAGTGGAACCGCCGGGCTTTAGAGTCAGGCGTATGGGCTCCATAATATTTTTCTGCGCGTTCGGTATGATCCACTCGATCTTATTGAGAAGTTCCGGATCTGTCTTTTCAAAATAGTCCGCATCATGAAAGACCACCTGCTCATCCGCGGTATCATTAAAGAAATCCTTCAAATCCGTGCCCAGGCACTGGAGGATATCAACCAGTGTGGCGATGGAAGGGGAGGTCAGATCCCGCTCGATCTGGGAGATAAAGCCCTTCGATAACTCCGCTCTGTCCGCCAGTTCTTCCTGGGTTAAGCCCTTACCGATCCGCAGTTCTTTTATCTTATTTCCGATCTCCATGACCATACTCCTTTTCTTTTGGAAAAACAGTAAAAATAAACAAAAAGTTTACAAATGCTAAACGCGGCATCAGCTATCATTATACACGTTTTTATACTACTGTCAATCAAAATTTTCGTCATTTTTCTACGAAGTTTCCGGGATTCAAATTTCCCTATTCTTTTCGAAATTTCTGTGGTAAAATATGTAGAAGATTGAGAGATTATTTTGCAGTCAAGCCATAAGAGGAGGACATAAAATATGAAGAAAGATAAATATGTGGCATATGTGGGTACCTACACGCACGGAAGCAGTATCGGCATCCATCTGTATGATCTGGATGTGGAGGCCGGCAGAATGACGGAGCGTAAAGTGATTCCGATCAACAATTCTTCCTATGTTATAAAATCTCATAATGGAAAGTATCTGTACTCGATCGCGGATGAAGGCGTGGAAGCTTTCAAAATTCTGCCGGACGGGGATCTGGAACCGATTAATAATGCGGCGACCGGAGGTATGCGGGGCTGTTTCCTGGCCACCGATCAAAAAGACCGTTTCCTGTTTGTGGCCGGGTATCACGACGGCCGGGTATCGGTGCTGCATTTGAACGAGGACGGAAGCGTGGGAGACATTGCGGACGGCATATTCCATCAGGGCCTTGGCGGTCTGGCGGAGCGCAACTTCAGGCCTCATGTGAATTGTGTGGCCATGACTCCGGATGAAAAATATCTGTGTGCGGTGGATCTGGGTGTGGATCAGGTGAAAATATATAAGCTGGACCATAACACAGGACGGATCAAGCTGATCGACATTCTGCGCTGTGAACTGGAAAGCGCGCCTACCAGGCTGCTGTTCAGCCCGGATGGCCGGTTCGCTTATTTGATCTGCGAACTTAAGAATTATATCAACGTCTATACATACAACGGAACAGGCAAAAGCCCCAAATTTGAGCTGATACAGACGATCTCCACGTTGAACAAAAAATACGAGCGCGGCAGCGCGGCCTGCGCCCTGCGGTTTTCGCCGGACGGGAACTATCTGATCTGTTCCAATGCGGGAGACGACAGCGTGGGGATGTATAAGGTGAATCATGAGACCGGAGAGCTGGAGAAGATCTGCATCCTTCCGATCAGCGGGGACTATCCCAAAGACATCGCCATCTTCCCGGACGGACGGCATCTGATCTCCTTGAATCATGAATCGGACTCCATTACGTTCTTTACCGTGGATTACGAGCAGGGAACGCTGGTGATGAATGGGAAGGAAGTAAAGGTGGATACGCCCAACTGTGTGTTGATTTCAAAAATCGGAGAATAGCCGGTATCATTTTCCTACTTCTGGGAACAATGGAAGCAGGAGGCGATACTTATGGATATGAATAAAACAGTTTGTACCTGCTATGGGGTTACCATCGGCGATCTGAAAGAAGCGATCGAGAACGGGGCCGGCTCCTTTGACGAGGTACAGGAAATCACGAATGTGTCTACAGCCTGCGGCTCCTGTGAGGAATACGCCAGGAATGTGGTGGAAGAATTGCTGAAAGAGCAGGATAGTTAAAAGGGGACATGTCCAATTCGATCCGGTTCTTCCTCGGGCTTTTAGGTATGCCCGCGGCTTAAGGACGGGAGTGTGGCGGTGCCCCGGAATGCTCCGGGCAGCCGGATTCTTTTGTGTCTCCCCGGGAGCGCGGAGGGCTTGCGCTGGCTCCCGCTAAGTGGAATCGAAAAGCCGGGTTCAGGAACCGAGCCTATTCACCAGGAAC
>NZ_JAHQCW010000067.1 GCF_019042275.1 Diplocloster agilis | reverse complement strand
GTTCAGAGGCTCTTGCCCGTCGGACGTGAAGTCCGCCGGTCATCCTGAACCCGGCTTTCCGATTCCACTAAGCGGGAGCTCAGCCGCCCTATGCGCTCCCGGGGAGACACAAAAGAATCCGGCTGCCCGGAGCATTCCGGAACACCGACACACACCGGCCCTTAAGCAGCGGGCATACCCGAACCCGAGGAAGAACCAGCGCCTGGGTATGGGAACCGGGAGGAGAGCGGACGGCGTAAGCTGTGGATGCCCTCCTCTCTTTTTGCCTGATCTTCGTCGAATCCTGTGCAAAAACCGCATTGACGTGCCCCCCAAAAGCAGTTATAATGAAAAATAATATGGATTCCTGTGCGCAGAAATCCCAAAGACAGGAGAGCAGCATTCATGGTAAAAAGTATGACGGGCTTTGGCAGAAGTGAGGCTCAGGATGAGAATAGGAAGTTTCTGGTCGAAATGAAGGCGGTTAACCACCGCTATCTGGACATCAATATCCGTATGCCAAAAAAACTTGCTTTTTTCGAAACGGCAATCCGCAGTCTGTTGAAGAATTACATACAGCGGGGCAAGGTGGACGTCTTTATTTCTTATGAAGATTACACGGAAAATAAACTGGCGCTTCGATACAATGGGGACATCGCGGCCGAGTATCTTCAATATATGAAGAAGATGGCTCAGGACTTTGAGTTGGAAGACAATATCCATGTGTCAACCCTGGCGAGAATGCCGGAGGTGTTTACGCTTGAGGATCAGGCTCCGGATGAGAAGAAGCTGTGGGCGCTGCTGGAACAGGCCTTAAAAGGAGCGGCGGAGCAGTTTGTGGAGACCAGAATCGTGGAAGGCGAGCATTTGAAGAATGATCTGCTGGCGAAGCTTGACGGGATGTCCGCGCTGGTGGATGAGATCGAGCGCCGTTCTCCCGAAATTGTCCGGGAATACCGGGAAAAGCTGGAGGAAAAAGTAAAAGAGCTGCTGGCTGATACACAGATCGAGGAAAGCCGGATCGCCACGGAGGTGGTGATCTACGCGGATAAAATCTGCGTGGATGAGGAGATGGTCCGTCTGCGCAGCCATATAGCCGGGACGAAAGCGGCCCTGTCGTCCGGGGACGGCGTGGGACGAAAACTGGATTTTATCGCGCAGGAGCTGAACCGGGAGGCTAATACGATCCTTTCGAAAGCCAACGATATGGAGATTTCCAATGTGGCGATCGATCTGAAAACAGAAATTGAAAAAGTACGGGAACAGATTCAGAACATTGAGTAAAGGAAATGGACGCAGATGGCTAGATTGATCAATGTAGGATTTGGAAATGGAGTCAATACCAGCAGAATTGTGGCGGTGGTGAGTCCGGAAGCGGCTCCCGTAAAACGGATGGTTCAAAAAGCGAAAGAAGACGGAAGAGCTGTGGACGCCACCCAGGGGCGTAAGACAAAGGGCGTGATCGTCATGGACGACGACCATATCGTGCTGTCGGCTCTGCAGCCGGAGACGATTGCCAGACGTGTTTCCAATGATTCCGAATATTTGACGAAAGAAGAGGACGATATGGATGAATAGAAAAGGAATTCTGACGGTGGTATCCGGTTTTTCCGGAGCCGGTAAGGGTACTCTGATGAAAGGGTTGCTGAGCCGTTATGAGGACCTGTATGCGCTGTCCATATCGGCGACCACCAGATCTCCCAGACCGGGAGAACAGGACGGCCGGGAATATTTCTTCCGGACACGGGAAGAATTTGAACAGATGATCGCACAACAGGAGCTTATAGAATACGCCTGTTATGTCAATAATTACTATGGCACGCCGAAGGCCTATGTGGAGGAACAGATGGCCCTTGGCAAGGATGTGATCCTGGAGATAGAAATCCAGGGAGCCAGACAGGTAAAGAGGGATTTCCCCGAGGCGCTGCTTTTATTTGTGACGCCTCCCACCTCAGGCGAACTGAGGAAGCGGCTGGAAAACAGAGGCACGGAAGACTGTGACACGATCCGCTGCAGGTTAAAGAGGGCTGCCGAGGAGGCGGAGGGGATCGAGGAATATGATTACCTGATCGTCAACGATGTATTGGAAGAGTGTGTGGAAACCATGCACCAGATCATTCAGAATGAACATTACCGCGCTGTGCGCAATATAGAGTTTATGGACCAGTTCAGAAAAGAGTTAAAAGAATTCTAAAAAACACTGAACAGGAAACGGATTGAAAGGAGATTTTAATTATGTTACATCCATCTTACACAGATTTAATGAAAGTGGTAAACAAAGACGTGGAGGTTGGTGAAACCCCTGTCGTAAACAGCAGATATTCCATCGTTCTCGCCACGGCCAAAAGAGCCAGACAGCTGATCGGGGGCGAGGAACCTTTAGTCAGGGATGACGGCAGAAAACCGCTGTCCATCGCGATCGACGAGCTGTATCATTCCAAGATCAAGATCGTCGGAGAGGAAGAGACGAAGGAAGAAGACTAAAGAGCTGCCGCCGCGCGCTCATGGTGCAGCAAACAGCAGTGCAAAATAGCAGCGCAAAATATGCGGTAAAAATGAAATAGGTTACAGGACGAAGGTTTTGGATAGGACTCAAGCAGCAGCTTACGGTTCCTGCGGATAGGACCTTCGTCTTTCTTGTAGTCCGTTACCGGCAAAGAGTAACGGCGAGGCATTCTTACATTGAAAGAGGATAGGTTATGAAAATTTTATTCGTATCTTTGGGATGCGACAAAAACCTGGTGGATTCTGAGGCAATGCTTGGGGATCTGGCGGCATCCGGATATACATTTACGGATGATGAGACGCAGGCGGAGGTTATTATTATCAACACCTGCTGTTTTATCCACGACGCAAAAGAGGAAAGTGTGAATACGATTCTGCAAATGGCAGAATATAAAAAGGACGGACCCTGTCAGTTCCTGATCGTCACCGGCTGTATGGCGCAGCGCTATCAGCAGGAGATCATAGATGAGATTCCCGAGGTGGACGCGGTACTGGGGACTACGGCCTGCGATGAGATCGTCAGGACGCTTAGTGAACTCCGGGAAGGGCGGGAGCATCTGCTGGCCTGTCCCGACCTGTCAAAGCTTCCCGGCCATGCCCACGGCCGCCTGGTCACCACCGGCGGACATTTTGCATACTTGAAAATAGCAGAGGGATGCGACAAACACTGCACCTACTGTATCATACCCAAGCTGCGCGGCAATTACCGCAGCGTTCCAATGGAAGAACTGCTGCTGGAAGCCCAGGATCTGGCGGCGCAGGGAGTAAAAGAGCTGATCCTGGTCGCCCAGGAAACCACGGTCTACGGTGTGGATCTGTACGGGAAGAAGAGCCTGCCTGCCCTGCTGCACAAGCTGTGCAAAATCAAAGGGCTGCGCTGGATCCGCATTCTATACTGTTATCCCGAGGAGATCACGGAAGAGCTGATCGATGCGATCAGTACGGAGCCGAAGATCTGCCACTATCTGGACCTTCCGATCCAGCATGCCAACGATGAGATCCTGAAACGGATGGGACGCAGGACCAGCAAAAAACAGCTGACGGATATCGTGAACAGGCTGCGGGAGAGAATTCCGGACATTGCGCTTCGCACCACGTTAATCACCGGCTTCCCGGGCGAGACGCCAAGCGACCATGTGGAACTGATGGAATTTGTCGACGAGATGGAATTCGACCGGCTGGGTGTCTTCCCCTATTCACCGGAAGAGAACACGCCCGCCGAAGGGATGCCCGATCAGGTGCCCGAGGAAATGAAGCAGGAACGGCTGGATGATCTGATGAGCCTTCAGCAGGAGATCGCCTTTGATATGGCCCAGCAGATGATCGGCAGGGAACTGCTTGTTATGGTGGAGGGCAAAGTGGCCGATGAGAATGCCTACGTGGCCAGAACTTACCGGGACGCCCCCAACGTAGACGGATATCTGTTCATCCAGACCGACGAGGAACTGATGTCCGGTGATTTCGTCAAGGTGAAGGTAACAGGAGCCGAAGAATATGATTTGATAGGAGAGATAGCGGATGAATCTGCCCAATAAATTGACCATTTTACGTATCTGTATGATCCCGTTTTTTGTACTGTTTATGCTGGTGGATCTGGCGGGCCCGGCTTCTAAATGGATCGCGCTCGCTCTCTTTATCATCGCCAGCCTTACGGATCTGCTGGACGGCAAGATCGCCAGAAAATATCAGCTGGTAACCAATTTTGGAAAGTTTATGGATCCCCTGGCAGACAAACTTCTGGTCTGCTCCGCGATGATCTGCCTGACGGCCATGGACAGGCTGGCTGCCTGGATCGTCATTATCATCATTAGCCGGGAATTCATCATCAGCGGATTCCGCCTGGTAGCGGCGGACAGCGGTGTGGTAATCGCGGCCAGCTATTGGGGAAAATTCAAAACCACCGCGCAGATGATCATGATCTGTCTTTTAATTGCCGATCTGGGAGGATTTTTCGGAATTCTGGAGATCCTATTCGTATATCTGGCGCTGGCCCTTACGGTCATTTCACTCATTGATTATCTCATAAAGAACAAAAGCGTTTTAAGCGAAGGGAGTAAATAACCATGGTAGTAGAACTGATTTCTGTCGGTACGGAACTGCTTCTGGGTAATATTGTAAATACAAATGCGGCCTATCTTTCTGAAAAATGCGCGCAGCTGGGCTTATCCTTGTATTATCAAACGGTAGTGGGAGATAACGAGGAACGCCTGGCGGAAACCTTGAAAACAGCGGTGGACCGTTCCGATGTGGTCATATTAAGCGGAGGCCTCGGGCCGACCAAAGATGACCTGACTAAGGAAGTCACCGCAAAGGTGCTGGGCCGTGAACTGATGGAAGACGCCCACAGCAAAGAGCGGATTCAGGCCTTTTTCAAAAACAGCCAGTTCAAAGTAATAACGGAAAACAACTGGAAACAGGCGCTGGTGCCCAAAGATGCCATCGTGGTGGACAATGCCAACGGCACGGCGCCGGGTATCATCATAGAAGAGGGAGAAAAAGCGGTAATCCTCCTTCCGGGCCCGCCAAACGAGCTGATCCCCATGTTCGAACACGATATCTTCCCGTATCTGAGAAACCGGCAGCCGGAGGTCATCTATTCCCAGATGGTCAAGATCTGCGGAATGGGCGAGAGCATGGTGGAGACGAAAATCGTGGATCTGATCGATTCCCAGACGAATCCGACTGTAGCGCCTTACGCCAAGATCGGCGAAGTGCACCTGCGCGTAACCGCCAAGGGTGAGACGGAAGAGGAAGCGAGAAAATTAACCAAACCGCTGGTAAAAGAATTAAAATCCAGATTCGAGGACTATATCTATACCACCGATGAACAGGTGACCCTGGAAGAAGCGGTGATAAAGCTTCTGAAGAAAAACGACTTAACCCTGACCACGGCGGAGTCCTGTACCGGAGGTATGCTCTCAGCCCGTCTGGTCAACGTACCGGGAGTATCCGATGTGTTCAAGCAGGGGCTGGTCACCTACTCCAACCGGGCCAAGAAAAAGCTTCTGGATGTCAAGAAGAGCACATTAAAAGACCACGGCGCGGTCAGCGAGCAGTGCGCGAAGGAAATGGCCAAAGGCGGCGTGCTATCCACCGGTTCCGACGTGTGCGTAGCCATCACCGGAATCGCCGGGCCGGACGGAGGCACCGAGGACAAGCCGGTGGGCCTGGTCTACATCTCCTGTTATATGAAAGATAAAGTTACGGTCCGCAAATTCCAGTTCAAAGGAAACCGTGAGAAAATCAGAGAATATTCCGTAGTCAATTCCCTGGTGCTCTTAAGAGACTGTATTCTGGCAAATTATAAATAACCACAAACACAAAACAAAGAATTGCCGTGGAAAAGTGCGTAAGGGATATTATAAGAAACTTACCGGTACTTTCTTCTCCGGCAATTTTTATGTATCAGACTGTCACGCAAATAAAAAATAACAGGATGGAGGAAACGAAAATGAGCGGAAAATACGACGGAATACTGCTGGCCACAGACGTAGACGGAACGCTGGCCAACTTTAACGAGATCCCACAGAGGAATATCGAAGCGATCCGGTATTTTGTAAAAGAAGGCGGAATGTTCACGGTATGCACCGGCCGGGGCTATGCCATGACCTATGACATCGTCAATCAGGTGCCGGTCAATGTCCCGGGAATCTGTGTCAACGGTATGCAGATCTATGACTTTCAGCAACAGAAAGTCATATCGGAAGTCTACCTGCCCAAAGAAGCCGAACAGATCCTGGCGGACATGCGAAGACAATTCCCGGATATCGGAGTCATGATCGTGGCCAACAACACCTACACAATCATCGAAGAGGGAAAATACGCCGTGGGCGACCTCAGATACCGGCTGGACCGCTTCAAGTCCACAGGCCAATATGTAGACGGCGCCATGGAAGACCTGTATCCCGACTGGACCAAGATCTTGTTCCTGGTCACCGGAGACCGGATGCGGGAAGCCCGGCTCTATTTCGAAGAACACTTCTCGGGCCGCGGAATACACGTCATGATCACCGCCCCCTACTTTCTGGAGATGATCGACGCCACCTGTGACAAAGGTACCGGCCTCAAAAACCTCCGCACCCTTTTAGGCGCCAAAGTCAAACGTCTGGTCACCGTAGGAGACAGCTACAACGACCTGAGCATGTTCCGGGAAGCCGACCTGTCCATAGCGGTACAGGAAGCCGAGCCGGAAGTCCGCGAAAAAGCGGACCTGCTGGCAGGCCCCTGCATGCAGGGTGCGGTGGCTGATGCGATAGAATTACTGGGGAGGTGAGAACGGGCCGGAAGGACCGGGAAGAAGCCTGGGGGGCGGGATGCGGGCTCCTGTTTTGGGAGGCGGGGCGGGCGCCTGTCCTTTGGCGGGCGACGGGCTGTTCGCTGGCAGCTGCTAAGTGACATCCCGCCGGCAGACTCAGGAACCGGGCCAATTCACCAGAAACGCATGATGCGTTTCCGGTTCAGTGGCCCTTGCCCGTCGGACGTGAAGTCCGCCGTGCATCCTGAGTCTGCCGGCGGGATGTCACTAAGCAGCTGCTCAGCCGCCCTATGCCCGCCAAAGGACAGGCGCCCGCCCCGCCTCCCAAAACAGGAGTCCGCATCCCGCCCCCCAGGCTTCTTCCCTACGTTGGTGAACCTTCAGCAGTTAAGTCCGGAATGTCAGTGTATGTTCAGTTTCGGTTACATAAGTTTCATTATCTGCATCCCAGCTTTCCTACACGGTGGTGCTGAGTTTTCCTTTCCACTGGTAACACTTCTTATCTCGGGATTCTGCAAGTTCTCTGGCATAAGATTCTAACATTTGCCGCGTGATTTCTTTGGTAAGCTCACACACTTAAGAATATATTTTTCTCTGAGCTCTTGAATGAAATCATTTCCTTATTTACCATAGTATTCATTACACAGTCTTCTTAGATACTTAGATATAAGATATAATCTCGCAATTAATAACATATAGACACCGTGTGATTGGGAAGTAGGGATTTATTTGCGACCTTTAATTTCGATTTACATAAAACACCCGTCCTATTTGCCAACTATAATTTTACACATTAACTATCAGTCCTTAGCAGTACACAGAACCTGCAGCCTAATACTCTATCCGGCCAGGAACGCTACTGACAATACTACCTGTTTTGCCATCTGCCGCGTTGTTGCCACTCAACGATGCCTACCGCATCGCATCCCTCCTCCACCTTGCAGACTGACAAAAATATTTAGTACTGTCAGTACCGTTCCTGGCCTAATGGAGCACTAGGCTACGCATATACTTCCCTATACTTCTACTTCCCCTGCCCGATAGAACATGGAAATGGGCTTTAATTAGAGCAGGGATGAGAGGGGAGCGGCGGGGACTCCGGGACCGGGCGACAACCCTCGCGGGCGCAAACACTTGAGGCCGGGCCTTAGAACGGGTTACGCAGAAGGCGGGAGAACCTCGCAGGGCCCGGAACACTGTCCGAGCCGTTCTGTGGCGAGTTTGTTCCGGGCCCTGCCAATAAGAGGTTCTCCCGCCTTTGTAGTTACCCGTTCTTAGGTCCGGCCGAAGTGATTTGCGCCCGCGAGGGTTGCCGCCCGGTCCCGGAGTCCCCGCCGCTCCCCTCTCATCCCGTCCCTAAGTCCCCCCAATACCCACAAGAAGCAGAAAAGTTAGAATTATTCGGAAGAATTCGGAAGAATCGTGTAAAAATGCTTGTATTTTGGAGGGAAAGCAGTTAAAATACAGTTGTGCGCGTATAAATATGCATATTTGTGAATGGTTATGAATTTAGAGGAGGAAATGAAATGAAAAAATTATTGGCAGTTATGTTATCCGCGGCTATGGTTGTGTCTATGACCGCCTGCGGCAGTAAAGAAGAGGAACCGGCAGCTCCCGCTGCAACTCCGGAAGCAACTCAGGCTCCGGAAGCCAGCGAAGCTCCTGCAGATACGGCAGCTCCTGCGGATACCGCGGCGCCTGCGGACAACGCGGCGGCGGGCGAAGGCGGAACATTGATCGTTGGTACCGAGGCGGGATTTGCCCCTTATGAATATCTGGACGGGGATAAGGTCGTAGGCGTAGATATGGATATCTGCCAGGCGATAGCCGATGCCCTGGGAATGACTCTGGAAATTCAGAACATGGACTTTGACGGCGCGCTGCTGGCTGTACAGCAGGGTAAGGTGGACATGGTAGCCGCCGGTGTGTCGGTGGATGATGAACGCCAGAAGGTGATGGATTTCTCCAGTAAGTATGTGGATTCTACGGAAGTGGTTGTGGTAAATGCGTCTCAGGGACGTGTCGGCACGCCTACCTTCGATGAGCTGAATGATAAGATCGTTGGTGTTCAGCAGGGAAATATCGCGGATCTGTATGTGTCCGATGAAGAGAACTGCAAACCGGAGAAGATCGTCCGTTATACGAAGTTTGCTCAGGCTGCGGAAGATCTGAAAAATGACAAGATCGACTGTATCGTTATGGACCAGTATCCGGCGGAAGAGCTGGTGGCAGGTTCTGGCGGCGCCCTGAAGATCCTGGAAGGGGATCCTTTATTTGTAGACAGCTACGCAATCGCTGTGAAAAAGGGAAATCAGGAATTATTGGATAAGATCAATCCGATTATTGAAAAATTAATCGCAGACGGAACCATTGACGAATTCTTCGCAAAACATACTACCGCAAAATAAGATTTACCGGATTCGTAAGGCAGACGTTTTCGTCTGCCTTTGTTATCCATAAGAAATGTTTATGATCCATAAGAAATGCGCCGTTGAAGATGAGTAAAGAAAAGAGCACGTTAGACAGAAAGGGTTTTGGAACATATGAAGGATTTTCTATGGGGTTTGATAGAGCCATTTTATAACGCGGTATTCATGAATCAGGGGTATCTGGCCTATGCGGAGGGAATCAAGAATACCCTGCTGATTTCCCTGATGGCTGTCGCCATCGGTATCATAATCGGTGTGCTGGTGGCCGTGGTGCGGGTGATTTCCTCTAAGATCAGGGGGCTTCACTGGCTGGGCAAGCTCTGCGGTATTTATGTGACGGTGATCCGCGGTACGCCTGTTATGGTTCAGCTGCTGATTATTTACAATATGATATTTACTTCCAGAGATTCGAACCCGCTTCTGTGTGCCGGAATCTGCTTTGGAATCAACTCCGGTGCCTATGTGGCGGAGATTATCCGCGGCGGTATCGAGTCCATCGATAAAGGACAGACGGAGGCCGGACGCTCTCTTGGTTTTAATGATCTTCAGACCATGCGCTATATCATCCTGCCGCAGGCGTTTCGCAACGCTCTTCCGGCTCTGGGGAATGAATTTATTGTATTGGTCAAGGAAAGTTCCGTGGCCAGTGTAATCGCGGTATCCGATCTGACCAAAATGGCCCAGTACATCGGCAGCCGTACCTGGGACATTGTCCCGCCGTTAGTGGTGGCGGCGCTCTGCTACCTGGTAATTGTCATGATATTGACAAAATTGTTGAGCTTACTGGAAAGGAGGATGTCAAGAGGTGATCGAAACTAAAAATCTTCAGAAAGCCTTTGGCGATCATTTGGTCCTGGCCGGTATTGACCAGCATATTGATAAAGGGGAAAAAGTGGTGGTGATCGGCCCGTCCGGGTCCGGCAAGTCCACCTTCCTGCGGTGCCTGAACCGGCTGGAGGAACCGACCGGCGGTGAGATCTGGTTTGAAGGCACGAATATTACGGACCCGTCCTGTAATATAAATAAATTAAGACAGAAGATGGGAATGGTATTTCAGCAGTTTAACCTGTTTCCCCATTTGTCCGTGAAAGAGAACATCACGCTTGCCCCCAGGAAATTGATGGGGATTGGCGACAAAGAAGCGGATGAGCGGGCCATGGAACTCTTAAAGAGAATCGGCCTGGAGGAAAAAGCCGACGCGTATCCCAGACAGCTTTCCGGCGGACAGCAGCAGCGGATCGCGATTATCCGGGCACTGGCCATGAACCCGGATGTCATGCTGTTTGATGAGCCGACTTCCGCTCTGGACCCTGAGATGGTGGGGGAAGTGCTGGAGCTGATGAAAGAGCTGGCCCATGATGGGATGACCATGGTAGTGGTGACCCATGAGATGGGGTTTGCCAGAGAGGTCGCGAACCGGGTCCTGTTCATTGACGAGGGAATCGTACAGGAAGAAAATGAACCGAAAGAGTTCTTTGCCAACCCGAAAAATCCCAGATTAAAGGATTTTTTGTCTAAGGTACTGTAAAAAATAAAAGAAACTGTTGTAAAATTAGGCGGTTCCTGTTTTACAACAGTTTTTTTCTTGCTATAAAAACAGTAGGTATGATATACTCGAATTTGTGTTAAATATAAGTAATATGAAAACTGACAGCATAAAGGGAAAGACAGCGGGGAAAAGTAAAGGATGACAGAAAGGAATTGTATGGAAACAATCAGATTTGATGAGCTCGGACTGTCCGAGCAGATCGTAAAAGCAACAGTAGCAATGGGTTTTGAGGAGGCTTCTCCGATACAGGCGAAAGCGATTCCGGTGGCTCTGCAGGGAAAAGACCTGATCGGTCAGGCCCAGACGGGAACCGGGAAAACAGCCGCTTTCGGCATTCCCATATTGGAGAAAGTAGATCCAAAAAATAAAAAGCTTCAGGCACTGGTACTATGTCCCACCAGAGAACTGGCTATTCAGGTGGCGGACGAGATCCGGAACCTTTCCAGATATCTGCATGGAATTAAAATCCTTCCGATCTATGGAGGGCAGGAAATCGTGAAACAGATCCGTTCGCTGAAGGCGGGCATCCATATTATCATCGGTACGCCGGGACGGATCATGGACCATATGAGAAGGAAAACGATCCGGCTGGAAGACGTGAACACCGTGGTTTTGGATGAGGCCGATGAGATGCTGAATATGGGGTTTCGGGATGATATCGAGACGATCTTAAAGGAAATCCCGGAAGAGCGGCAGACGATCCTGTTCTCAGCTACGATGCCGAAGCCGATCATGGATATCGCCAAGACCTATCAAAAGGATGCGGAACTGATCCGGGTAGTGAAAAAAGAGCTGACGGTTCCCAGTATCGATCAGTTCTACTATGAGGTACGGCCGAAAAATAAAGAGGAGGTGCTGTGCAGGCTTCTGGATATGTATGATCCGAACCTGTCCCTGGTGTTCTGCAACACGAAGAAGCAGGTGGATGAACTGGTGAGCGGGCTGGTTGGAAGAGGCTACTTTGCGGCGGGGCTCCATGGAGATATGAAGCAGTCACAGCGGGACCGTGTCATGAACGGTTTCCGGAAGGGAAAGACCGATATCCTGGTGGCTACCGATGTGGCGGCCCGGGGAATCGACGTGGATGACGTGGAGGCCGTATTCAACTATGACATTCCTCAGGATGATGAGTATTATGTGCACCGGATTGGAAGAACCGGCCGCGCAGGCAGGAATGGAACGGCATTTTCCTTTGTTGTGGGAAAAGAAGTATACAAATTAAAAGAGATCCAGCGGTACTGCAAGACCAAGATATACGCCCGGCCGGTACCATCGGTAAATGATGTGGCCGCCACCAAACAGGAAAAGATATTCCGTCAGGTGGAGCAGCTGATTCAGGATGAAGACCTGACCTCCATGATCCAGCTGATCCAGGATCGGGTGAACGAATCGGATTATACGGCTATGGATCTGGCCGCGGCCTTCCTGAAGCTCATTACGAATACGGAAGACACCGCCCAGGATGAGGATCCTTCGCAGCTTTTAAATACCGGCGCGGAGGAAGAAGGCATGGTGCGCTTATTTATCAATGCGGGTAAAAAACAGAATATCAGACCCGGCGACATTGTGGGAGCGATCGCGGGAGAGAGCGGAATGCCCGGCAAATTAATCGGCTCGATTGATATGTACGATAAATATACATTTGTGGAGGTTCCGCGGGAATACGCGATGGATGTCCTGCATGCAATGGATCATGCAAAGATCAAGGGTAGATCGATTAATATTGAACCGGCGAATCAGAAATAGCGGCCTGCCGGAGGGCTTTTTTATTCCATGGGAGTACATTTAAATGGAATAAAAAAAGCCTTTTCAAAGGCTTTTAATCAATCTCTTTTTTGTATTGTACAATATCTTCAATGTTGCAATCCAATATTTCACACAGATATTCCACCGTGTGTAATGTAATGCCCTGCCCGTGGCGGAGCCGGTAAATCGTGCCTTTGCTGACATTGTGTTTTACAATTAATGCGTACGTTGAAATGCCTTTTTGCTTTAGTGTTTTCCATAAAGGTTCATAAGTAATCATTTTTAATCCATTCCCCTTTTTTTCTATTATAGATTTAAGTATTTTTTAATCATAGACCTAAGAATCAGGGGTCAGATTTATGACCTCCCTGAAAATTGAGGTATGGTGAATGAGGAGGAGTCTAATGAACATACCACAATCAGAGACGGAAAAGTTTTTATTGGAAAAGTTGAAACAACTATTCTGCGATGAACCGGCGGAGGATATTGCGGCTGAGCTTCAGGATATACTGATCGATCTGAAGAAACAGCGCATGGAGGAGATACTCGACCGGGATGATAAATTACAACAGTATAAAAAAGATGAAGATGAGGCGGCGGAAGCCTATTTCGAGATTTACCGGGATCTGTCACAGGCTCAGATCGATAAGATAGAGGGATTTATGCTGGCCAGGGACTGCGCTATGGAGAGGACATCAGACTTGTGCTATGCGCGGGGAATGATGGACGGGCTGCGGTTTTTTGTCTGCGGATTATTTTAAGATATTTTATGGAAATGAAATATAACTTGCGGACTGCAGCATTTTATATTATAATAATACAAACATATGTTCTTGATGCCTGGCTGTGCATGCAGGCCGGATATCACTGTGCGCGCCGGCAGCCGGGGATGTATGGGAATTATTTTTTACGGATACGGGAGAATGATTGGAAAATAGAGCGGCTCCTGTGCTATAATCAAAAAGATGTTATGAAAAGGGTACGCGGCGCGTACCTTTTGTGGGTGTTGGTATTGGTAATACAGACGAAGCATTTAGAATTAAGCGGTGAGGTTAGCTATGACGAAGAATGTAAAGTATGACGCAGACAGTATCTCTGTGCTGGAAGGATTGGAAGCGGTCCGGAAACGGCCCGGCATGTATATCGGCAGTGTTTCCCGGAAGGGTTTAAACCATCTGATCTATGAGATCGTGGACAATTCGGTGGATGAGCATCTGGCCGGTTTTTGCGACAAGATATGGGTATACCTGGAAAAGGACGGATCGGCCACCATAAGCGACAACGGACGGGGGATCCCGGTCGGCATGCATAAAAAAGGGATGTCGGCGGAGCGTCTTGTATTTACCACCCTGCATGCGGGCGGTAAATTTGACGACTCCGTCTATAAGACCAGCGGCGGACTTCATGGGGTGGGGTCTTCGGTGGTAAATGCGCTGTCGGCCTATCTGGATATAAAGGTGAGCCGGGAAGGAATGATCCATCATGACCGGTATGAGCGGGGCATTCCGGTGATTGAACTGGAAAACGGCCTGCTGCCGGTGGTTGGGAAGTCTACGAAGACCGGGACCACGATTAATTTCCTGCCGGACGACACGATTTTTGAGAAGACAAGGTTTAAGTCAGACGAGGTTAAGAGCAGGCTCCACGAGACCGCCTATCTGAACCCGAAGCTTACGATTATTTTTGAAGACCGGCGGGGGGAAACGGTTGAACATATAGAATACCATGAGGAAGACGGCATTATCGGTTTCATCAAGGATCTGAATAAAAATGTGGATCCCGTACATGAGGTGGTTTATTTAAAAGGGGAATCCGAAAACATCATGGTGGAGGTTGCCTTCCAGTACATCAACGAATTCCGGGAAAATGTGCTGGGATTCTGCAATAACATCTATAACGCGGAGGGCGGCACCCATCTGACAGGGTTTAAGACCGCTTTTACCAACGTGATCAATAACTATGCCAGGGAGCTGGGGATTTTAAAGGAGAAGGACTCGAATTTTACCGGAGCCGATGTGCGAAACGGCATGACGGCGGTGGTGTCCATCAAGCATCCTTCCCCCCGGTTCGAAGGGCAGACCAAGACAAAACTGGACAACCCCGATGCCACCCGGGCCACGGCCAAGGTGACGACAGACGAGGTGATCCTGTTCTTTGATAAAAACCTGGATACGCTGAAGAATGTGATCGGATGCGCGGAGAAGGCGGCCAAAATCCGGAAAACCGAGGAGCGGGCGAAGACTAACCTGCTGGTGAAGCAGAAGTTTTCCTTTGATTCCAACGGAAAGCTGGCTAACTGTGAGAGCCGGAATGCCGGTGAGTGCGAGATCTTTATCGTAGAGGGAGATTCCGCCGGCGGAAGCGCCAAGACGGCCCGAAACCGGATGTACCAGGCGATCCTGCCCATCCGCGGCAAGATCCTGAACGTGGAAAAGGCCAGCATCGACAAAGTCCTGGCTAACGCGGAGATCAAGACCATGATCAATGCGTTCGGCTGCGGCTTTTCCGAAGGCTACGGGAATGATTTCGATATCACGAAGCTGCGCTATGAGAAGATTATCATCATGGCCGACGCGGATGTGGACGGCGCCCACATTTCCACGCTGCTGCTGACTTTATTTTACCGCTTTATGCCGGAACTGATCTATGAGGGACATGTCTATATCGCCATGCCGCCTCTGTATAAGGCGATCCCTTCCAAGGGGGAGGAAGAATATCTCTATGATGATAAAGCGCTGGAGCACTACCGCAGAAGGCACAAGGGGCCGTTTACCCTGCAGCGTTATAAGGGACTTGGCGAGATGGACGCGGAACAGCTCTGGGAGACCACATTGAATCCCGAGACCCGGATGTTAAAGCTGGTGGAGATCGAGGATGCCAGAATGGCTTCGGAGGTAACGGAGATGCTGATGGGTACGGAAGTTCCGCCCAGACGGGCATTTATCTATGAACATGCCCAGGACGCGGAACTGGATATATAGGAGGTGAAGGAAGATGCAGGGAACACAGGAACAGATAATCAGGACGGAATTCTCAGAGATCATGCAGAAATCCTACATCGACTATGCGATGAGCGTTATCATAGCCAGAGCGCTACCCGACGTCAGGGACGGTCTGAAACCGGTTCAGAGAAGGACGCTGTATGATATGTATGAGCTGGGTATCCGTTACGACAGGCCCTACCGCAAGTGCGCCAGAATCGTGGGAGATACCATGGGTAAATACCACCCCCACGGGGACAGCTCCATCTATGAATCCCTGGTCGTGATGGCGCAGGATTTTAAAAAAGGAATGCCCCTGGTAGACGGGCACGGGAACTTTGGGTCGATCGAGGGCGACGGCGCGGCGGCCATGCGTTATACGGAAGCCCGCCTGCAGAAGATTACGCAGGAAGCTTTCCTGGGGGATTTGGATAAGAATGTGGTGGACTTCATCCCCAACTTTGACTCTACGGAACAGGAACCGGAGGTGCTTCCGGTCAGGGTGCCGAATCTTCTGGTCAACGGTTCGGAGGGAATCGCGGTCGGAATGTCCACCAGCACCCCGCCCCATAACCTGGGTGAGGTGGTGGAAGCGGTCAAAGCCTACATGCGGCATCCGGACATCACCACGGAAGAACTGATGAAATATGTGGAGGGCCCTGATTTTCCTACCGGCGGCATCGTAGTCAACAAGGATGAGCTGTTGGACATCTACCGCACCGGCAGCGGTAAGATCCGTCTGCGCGGTAAAGTGGAAGTGGAGCCGGTGAAAGGCGGAAAAGAGCGCCTGGTCATTACCGAGATCCCCTATACCATGATCGGAGCCAACATCGGAAAATTCCTGAATGATGTCTTTAATCTGGTGGAAACCAAAAAAACAAACGACATCGTAGATATATCCAACCAGTCGTCAAAAGAGGGAATCCGCATCGTAATCGAGCTGAAAAAAGGCGCGGACGCCCGGAACCTGGAAAATCTCCTCTACAAAAAGACGAGACTGGAAGATACCTTCGGGGTAAACATGCTGGCGGTGGCCAATGGCCGGCCGGAGACCATGGGGCTTAAAGATATCATCCGCCATCACGTGGAGTTCCAGTATGAGCTGACGACGCGAAAATATCAGACACTTCTGCAGAAGGAACTGGAAAAGAAGGAGATACAGGAAGGCCTAATCAAGGCCTGTGATGTTATCGATCTGATTATCGAGATCCTCCGGGGCAGTAAAAATATAAAAGACGCCAAAGCCTGTCTGGTCAACGGCGAAACCGCGCCCATAAAATTCAAGAGCAAATATTCTGAAAAAGCCGCTTCCCAGCTAAAGTTCACGGAGCGGCAGGCCCAGGCAATCCTGGAGATGCGGCTGTATAAGCTGATCGGGCTGGAGATCGAGGCGTTAATGAAGGCGCACAAAGAGACGCTGCGCCGGATCGAGGATTACCAGGAGATCCTGGAACTTCCCTCCGTCATGTCCCGGGTCATCCAGGAGGAGATGGATGCCATCGTCTCCGAATACGCAGTGCCCCGTAAGACCAGGATTGAAAATGCGAAGGAAGCGGTATTCGAAGAAAAGAAGATCGAAGAGCAGGAAGTCGTGTTCCTGATGGACCGGTTCGGATATGTCAAAACCATCGACGTCTCCGTTTACGAACGGAACCAGGAAGCGGCCGACGCGGAGAACAAGTATGTAATCAACTGCATGAACACGGACAAGATCTGTGTGTTCACAGACACCGGCAGGCTCCATCTGGTCAAGGTGATGGATATCCCCTATGGCAGATTCCGGGATAAGGGGACCCCCATGGACAACCTGGGGAATTATGACAGCAGCGGAGAAAACATCGTCTATGTCAACGCGCTGGAACATATCCGCGGGGAGAAGCTGCTATTCGCTACAAAACAGGGGATGCTCAAGCAAGTAGACGGCAGTGAGTTCGACGCATCTAAGCGGACGATCGCGGCCACCAAGCTTGCGGATGAGGATAAACTGATCAGCGTGAAAATCGCCGGAACCTGTACCCAGATCGTGCTGCAAACCGTCAGCGGCGTATTCCTTCGCTTTGCGCTGGAAGAAGTGCCCGAGAAGAAGAAAGGGGCGATCGGCGTCAGGGGAATCAAGCTGTTAAAAGGGGATTCCCTGGAGCACGTCTATTTCCTTCAGGAAGGACAGGACACCGATGTCCAATACAAAGAAAAGCACGTCCAGCTAAACCGGCTGAAAATCGGAAAGCGGGATACCAAGGGATGTAAGATCCGGCTATAATGCCCGCGTTTTCACACATAAGTTGCCTCTTTTCCAGACATACTAGAGGTAGCGCCATGGAGTATGGTGCTGCATCTGTCTGGAAGAGAGGTTTTTTGGATGAATAAGGAAATATCCGCTGTTTTAAAGAATAATATGGACCATTTGAATTCGGAACTGAATACCGATAAAAATTTTGATATCATATACCGAACCCTGAAGATCGCGGACCGGCAGGCCGGATTTTATTTTATCGACGGTTTTGTCAAGGATGACATCATGGAAAAAGTGCTGGAATTTTTCTATGGGATAAAGGCGGAAGAGATGGCAAAAGACATGCATGCATTTTCCCATCAATTCCTTCCCTATGTGGAAGTGGACATCCTGGATAACTGGAATGCGGTTGTGACGAATATCCTGTCCGGCGTGCTCTGCCTGTTCATCGACGGGTATGATTCCTGTCTGGCGATCGATTGCAGGACCTATCCCATGCGGAGCGTGGAAGAACCGGAGAAGGATAAGACGCTGCGGGGATCCAGAGACGGCTTTGTGGAGACGGTGGTCTTTAACACCGCGCTGATCCGCAGACGGATCCGCAGTCCGAAACTGTCTGTGGAGATGCTGCAGGTCGGGAAAAGTTCCCGGACCGATGTGGTCGTGTGCTCCATGGACGACCGGGTGGACACCCAGTTCCTGGAACGGATGAAGGATCGTATAAATGCCATTCAGGTAGACTCCCTGACCATGAACCAGGAAAGCCTGGCCGAATGCCTGTATCACCGGAAGTGGTTTAATCCCTTTCCCAAGTTAAAGCACACCGAACGGCCGGACACCGCCGCATCCGCTCTTTTGGAGGGCAATATCATTATTCTGGTGGACAATTCCCCCTCCGCTATGATACTTCCCACCTCTATTTTCGATATTGTGGAAGAAGCAGACGACTACTATTTTCCACCGGTCACAGGTACGTATCTCAGGCTGTCCCGTTTCGTCATCACACTGATGACCTACCTTCTGACGCCCCTGTTCCTTCTTCTGATGCAGAACCCGGAATGGATTCCCCAGGGCTTTGCGTTTATCGTGATAAAAGACGAAATCAATATCCCGATCCTGGCCCAGTTCCTTATTCTGGAGCTGGCCATCGACGGACTGAGGCTGGCAGCGCTTAACACCCCCAGTATGCTGACCACCCCGCTAAGCGTAATCGCCGCTCTGGTATTGGGAGAGTTTTCCGTCAACTCCGGGTGGTTTAATGCGGAAGTCATGCTTTACATGGCCTTTGTAGCGGTATCCAATTACAGCCAGTCCAGTTTCGAGCTGGGCTACGCGCTGAAATTTATGCGGATCATCACCTTAATCCTGACAGCCCTATTCAACCTGTTCGGATTTGTGGCGGGTGTTCTGATCACGGTCCTATCCATCGCCCTGAACCGGACCCTTTCCGGCAAGAGCTATCTGTATCCCTTGATTCCCTTCAATGGGAAGCAGCTATTCCGCAGGATCTTCCGGATTAAGCTGGGGTCCCAGAACGGTGGGGAGTCCTGAGGGGCGGGGCTTTGGTAAGGGCCGGGGCGAAACCTCCGATCAGCAGGGCCGGGAGGGCGGGTTTTCCCCGGGGGTGGGGATGTCCGCCGCTTCGGGCGGAGGACAGCGGCGGTATCCGGGGAGTCTACCGGCGGCCGGGTTCTTTTGTGTCTCCCCGGGAGCGCGGAGGGCTTGCGCTGGCTCCCGCTAAGTGGAATCGAAAAGCCGGGTTCAGGAACCGAGCCTATTCACCAGGAACACGTGATGTGTTCCCGGTTCAGAGGCTCTTGCCCGTCGGACGT
>NZ_JAHQCW010000066.1 GCF_019042275.1 Diplocloster agilis | reverse complement strand
ACCAGGAACACATGATGTGTTCCCGGTTCAGAGGCTCTTGCCCGTCGGACGTGAAGTCCGCCGTGCATCCTGAACCCGGCTTTCCGATTTCACTAAGCGGATACGCAGCCGCCCTATGCGCCCCCAGGGAGATACAAAAGAACCCGGCCGCCCGGAGCGTCCCCGGATACCGCCCACGGTTCCAAGCCCTAAGCAGCGGGCATAGGAAGCCCGAGGAAGAACGCTAAGTTGGTGCGACAGCTCCCGGTTCAGAGGCTCATGCCCACCGGACGTGAAGTCCGCGGGTCATCCTGAACCCGGCTTTTTCGATTCCACTTAACGGATACCAGCGATAGCTCTATGTACCCCCGGAGACAAAAGAACTAGGAACCTTATTATCTTGCTTGACGATAGCCTTGACTATAGTATAAAATTGGAGTAGTATAATTTTATACTATAGTCAAGGGGGAGCATATTATGTCTCTGGCTCACGGGATTTTGGGATTTCTTACATATGGGGAAATGAGCGGGTACGATTTGACAAAGGCGTTTGGGTCCTCACTGGATTTCTTTTGGCACGCGCAAAACAGCCATATCTATCTGGAACTGAAGAAACTGGAACATGGCGGATATATTGAAGGCACTGTCGTTGAACAGCAGGAAAAACCCAACAAGAGGGTTTACCGCCTCACAGATGCGGGGCGGAAGGAATTTTTCCGCTGGCTGGGCGAGAAGGACAGCGGTTTTTCGCGGGAGTTCAAAAGCTCTTTTTTGATGAAGATATTCTTTTCGGGTAATGTGCCGCCCGCTCAGAGCATAGCTATGCTGCAGGGATTTATAGCGGGCTGTGAGGATTATCTTAAGGAGCTGTCCCAAACGCCGGAGAGTATCCGGCAGTACGGGCAGTCCGTGGATTCATACCAAGCCCTGTATTGGGAGATGACCGCTGATTTCGGTAACAGCTTTATGGAGTTTTGCATTGGCTGGGCCAAGCGCTGCATTGCAAGATTAGAGGTGCTCATATGAAGATTTTAGTGTTCAATGGCAGTCCTAAGGGAGAGCGCAGTAATACTTTGCAGCTGACGAAAGCGTTCTGCGCGGGAATCGCCCAGGCGGAGCAGACGCAGGTGGAGATTGTGCCGGTCTATCAAAGGGAGATAAAGGATTGTCGGGGATGTTTCCGGTGTTGGAGCTCCACACCCGGGGAATGCTGCCAGCAGGACGACATGGAAGAGCTCATCGGTAAGATTCTGGAGGCAGATCTTGTCATCTGGAGCTTTCCACTTTATTATTTCAGCCTGCCATCCAGGCTCAAGGCACTGATGGACCGTTTGCTGCCTATGAACCTGCCGTTCATGACCCGGAATGCGGATGGCGGCGGCCATCCCAGCCGGTATGATATCTCCGGCAAGCGGTATGCCGTCATTTCTACCTGCGGTTTTTATACGCCTCAGGGCAATTATGATGCCGTGAAGGCCCAGTTTGACCGGATCTATGGCAAGGGAGGCTACACGGCGCTCTACTGCGGCGAGGGTGAATTGTTCCGTGTTCCTGAGCTTCAAAAGCGTACCCGGGAATATCTGGACATCGTGTGCCGGGCAGGTCGGGAATTCCATGCAGGGGCGGTCACGGCAAGGACGCGGGAACTTCTGTCGCAGCTGCTGGTGCCGCGGGACGTGTTTGAGGAGATGGCGGACGCGGATTGGGGCATACAGGCGGCGCGCAGCGCCGGCAAGACAGGGGATGTGACACCCGATGTCTCTTTGAATTTTACCCGCCAGATGGCGGCGCTTTACAAGAAAGAAGCCTGGGGAGGCAAGGACCGGGTGGTAGAATTTTACTATACCGACGCCGATAAGACCTACCAGATCTTACTGCAAAAAGAGGGACACCAGGTGCTGACTGAGAATTTTCTCCCCTATACCACCAGGATCGTAACACCGCTCGCCCTTTGGCAAAAAATCGCCGCGGAGGAGATCAACGGCCGTAAGGCCATGATGGAACACCAATACACTGTGCAGGGCGATTTTGAGCTGATGCTCCACTGGGACGAAATCTTCGGCGTGGGCAGTACGCAGGTGCAACCGTCCCTGCCTGCGAAAAAGACAAATATGTCTCTGATGCTGGCACCCTGGATCACGATTTGGGTGCTGCTCGCCATCCATCCCGTATGGGGCGGCGTGGCAGGGATCTTGGCCGTGGCAGCCCTGCCGCTGGCCCTGTTGAAGTGGAAGCCCACCGTATTCGAGGGCATCACCGCGCTGGCAGTGACAGGCATCAGCCTGCCGGCCCTGTACGGCATCCCCATCACGCTGCTGCTGCCGCTTTCTTATCTGTTATTCGGCCTCATGTGGCTGGGGACAGTCTTTTGCAGGCTGCCCCTGTCCGCCTACTATTCCATCAACAGCTACCGGGGGGAGCAGGAGTGGGAAAATCCCCTGTTCCTGCGTACAAACCGCATCCTCACGGCCTGCTGGGGCGCGTTATATCTGGTCACCCCTGCGTGGACCTACTTCCTGCTGCTGACTCCCTTCGCCCCCTGGGCCGGGGCGGTCAACTCGGCGCTCCCGATGCTGCTGGGAATGTTTACCGCCTGGTATCAAAAATGGTATCCCGCCCATTACGCCTCCCGCGGCGCTAAGAGCGGGGAAAAGAGAGACAATTAAGATATAATTCCGGCACAGGCAAATACCCTGTGCCGGGACGGATGCCGTACATGAAAGAGACATTAGCGAAAAACGGTAACTTATAAGGAGAAAAAAATCATGAAAAAAGTAATTAAAATCCTGTCATGTATACTGACGCTGAACCTATTGGCAGGCTGCGGCAAGTTGATAGGGGAAGAGACCACCATTTTTAATTCCATGCAGGTAGATCAGAAAGACGATACCATTGTCTCCGAAGGGGAAGTCAAGATCCATGAGACAACGGGCACATTGATAACGGTAGAAGTAAGCGAAAATACAACCGGATTATTCCATATTTCCTATACCAAGGATAAGGGCGCCCTGAAAATCACACAGGGAGACAAAGACATAGTAACCTTAGAAAAAGAGGAGGCAAAAGACATAACCTCCGATGAATACAAAGTCAGCCTAACAAAAGGAAGAAATGATTTTGACATATCCGGAGAAGACAGCACCTGTAAATACAGCGCCGAATTAAAGATAGACGATAGTTCAAAAATCGTAAGCTTTGGCGGCGGTTCCCTGAAATGACTATTCTAAAGCCACAAGGTCCTCCCTTTCATAACGATTATGACCCGGCAATTGTTTTTTATATTTCCAGCAGCGGATAGCCTGTTCCAAAGAGCTTCCTTTGTTGTCAGCAAAAAAATCCCGAATATAGGTATTATACTCGAACTGCCTATCAATTTTCGCCGCCCCCGTCTTCTTCTCCTCAAGAATTTGATAATAAGCGTCAATCGCTTCTTTATAAGTTTTTCCCGTATTGCTTTTTAACCATTTTTGGAAACCGACATGGAAAGAAAAGCTTTTTCCGATATGCTCCTTAAAAAATAATCTATGCCTTTCAGAACAAACAAAATCCGCTTCAATCCTACTATCTTCGGTAATCTCCAATAAGGAAGTTACCCTCTTCTTTTTCCCCGAAACAGGCAATACACCGCCTGTATCAAGAAAATGAGCGATCCTCTCCGCAATCTCCATTTTCCCGCCCGAAACAGGCAGCCCATACTTTCTACAAAACTCAACCATTTCTTCTTTCAAATAATAAAAATCCAAAAATGTACTACTATCCAAATTTCGATCCAAACCAGGTCTTTCCCTCATAAATGATCCTCTTTCCAATTCTGATTAACAAGTAACCCCGCCTGAATTAAAGCAGGGAGGCTGACGGCGGAGGGCGGGGGTAGGGAAGGAAGGCCCCGCAGGTTTGGCCTTCCTTCCCTACCTCCGCCCTCCGCCGTCAGCCTCCCGGGGCCCCTAAAAATTCACCGAAACTGATTCACAGCAGGATCATATTCATAGTCGATTTCGTAGAGTTTGTAGATCAAATCCGGTTTGCTAATCTGCAGTGCTTTGCACATGCTGGACAGGTCCGGGTAGAAATCTCTTAACTGGGTATTGATAAAGCTCAGTAATATAACGGGGTCCTTGGGCAGTGTATCAGGCAGCATGAATATAAAATCTCCTTATTCTGAATGTGAAGCGTAGGCGGTGAGCTCATCGCCCATGGTGTCGATCACGATGGTATCTCCGGCCCGCACCTGATCGGATAGAATCAACCTGGCGGCCAGGGTTTCCACGTGCTTTTGCACGAACCGCTTCAACGGCCGGGCTCCATAGACCGGATCATAACCGTGATCCGTGACGTACAGCTTAGCCGAATCGGTCAGGAAGATCGTGAGTTCGCGGTCCGATAAGCGGCGGTTTAAGTCATCCACCAGCAGATCGATGATACTACGGATGTTTTCTTTCGTCAATGGCTTGAACATGATAATTTCATCCAGCCGGTTCAGGAATTCAGGACGGAAATGAGCGCGAAGGTCATTCATGACCAGCTCTTCGTTTTCGGACTGGATATTTCCTTCCTCGTCGATCCCTTCCAGAAGATAGGAAGATCCGATATTGGATGTCATGATCAGAATGGTGTTTTTAAAGTCCACCGTACGTCCCTGGGAATCGGTGATCCGGCCGTCGTCCAGCACCTGCAGCAGAACGTTGAACACGTCCGGGTGGGCTTTCTCGATCTCATCGAACAGGACGACCGAATAGGGTTTGCGGCGCACGGCTTCCGTCAGCTGGCCGCCTTCCTCATAACCGACATATCCGGGAGGCGCTCCGATCAGACGGGAGACGGAATATTTCTCCATGTATTCGCTCATGTCGATCCGCACCATGTTTTGCTCGTCATCGAACAGACTGGACGCCAGAGCCTTTGCCAGCTCTGTTTTACCGACGCCGGTGGGCCCTAAGAACAGGAAAGAGCCAATAGGCTTGGTGGGATCTTTGATCCCGGCTTTGGAACGGATAATGGCTTCGGTTACCTTCGTCACGCCCTCGTCCTGGCCGATCACCCGCTTGTGTAATTCTTCATCCAGATGCAGAGTTTTGCTTCGCTCGCTTTCCGTCAACTTTGCCACAGGGATTCCGGTCCAGCGGGAGATGATTTTGGCGATTTCCTCATCCGTCACGCTTTCGTGAACCAGGGTTAAGTCTTTTTCTTTCACCCGCTGTTCCTCAAGCTCCAGCTGTTGTTTGAGCTGGGGCAGTTTGCCGTATTGTAATTCAGCCGCCTTTTCCAGATCGTAATTCCGCTGGGCCAGCTGAATCTGTTTGTTTAATTCCTCGATTTCCTCTCTTAATTTGGACAGGTTATCCACGGATTTTTTCTCATTATCCCACTGGGCTTTTTTACCCTGGAATTCTTCCCGCAGATCCGCCAGTTCTTTTTGCAGAGCCTCCAGCCGGTCCTGGCTCAACCGGTCTGTTTCCTTCTTAAGCGCAGCTTCCTCGATCTCCAGCTGCATGACCTTACGCTGTAATTCATCCAGCTCCGTAGGCATGGAGTCCAGCTCGGTTTTAATCAGGGCGCAGGCCTCGTCCACCAGATCGATGGCCTTATCCGGCAGGAAACGGTCGGAAATGTAGCGGTGGGAGAGGGTGGCAGCCGATACCAGGGCGGCATCCGAGATCTTTACCCCGTGGAATACTTCGTAGCGTTCTTTTAAGCCACGCAGAATGGAAATAGTATCCTCCACCGTGGGTTCATCCACAGTTACCGGCTGGAACCTCCGCTCCAGAGCGGCGTCTTTTTCAATGTATTTACGGTATTCGTCTAACGTGGTGGCGCCGATACAGTGCAGCTCGCCTCTGGCCAGCATGGGCTTTAACATATTACCGGCGTCCATGGAGCCTTCGGTCTTGCCGGCGCCCACGATCGTGTGCAGCTCATCGATAAACAGGATGATCTGCCCCTCGCTTTTTTTCACTTCTTCCAGCACGGCTTTCAGACGTTCCTCGAACTCGCCGCGGTACTTGGCTCCGGCTACCAGGGCGCCCATATCCAGGGCGAATAATTTTTTGTCTTTTAATCCTTCGGGGACATCGCCCCTTACGATTCTCTGGGCCAGCCCTTCCACGACGGCGGTTTTCCCGACGCCGGGCTCACCGATCAGCACGGGGTTATTCTTGGTTTTACGGGAGAGGATGCGGACCACGTTCCGAATCTCCGCGTCACGGCCGATCACAGGATCTAGCTGCTGATCCCTGGCCCGTTCCACCAGATCATATCCATATTTATTCAGCGTGTCATAGGTGGCCTCCGGATTGTCCGTAGTCACTCTTTGATTTCCGCGGACAGTGGACAGAGCCTGCAGAAAACGGTCCCTGGTGATCCCGAACTCTTTGAAAATAGCTTTGATTTCCTGATTGGGCTGACGGATCAGAGCCAGGAACAGGTGCTCCACGGACACATATTCATCGCCCATCTGTTTCGCCTCTTCTTCGGCCGACAGAAGCGCTTTATTCAGATTCTGCCCCACGTATACATTCCCGCCGGATACTTTGACCCGTTTCTGAAGGCCCTGCTCCACCCGGTTTACGAAGTATTGCGGCTGAATCTCCATTTTTTCGATCAGCTTCAGAATCAGACTGTCCTCCTGGGTGAGCAGAGAGTACAGCAGATGTTCCTGTTCTATTTCCTGATTTCCATATTCATAGGCCAGCTTTTCACAGTCATTGACGGCTTGAATCGATTTTTGCGTAAATTTACTAATGTTCATATGATTTCCTCCTTATAGTCATTATATCTGAAAAATGTCAATTTACTCTTTGAATGTCTGTTCTATAATAGATATAACAGAAACGGTGGAAAAATGCAAGGGTTTTTTCAAAAATTTATACATCCGTCATTTCTATGGGTATACCGGCGGCAGGGATCATGACTTTAATATCCGGCCATTCCCTTGCCATCCGTTTTACAAATTCACCGGTATCTATGGAACTGGAAATAGGAGGAAACGCGTCGTCAAAATGATCCAGCAGCACATTCTTTGGACTGAGGGTTTCGATCACAGGCAGGGCGGCCTCCACAAGACGGCTGCTCCCCTGAAACGGAAGCACCAGAAGATCTGCGCCCCGCGGATAGTCCACACCATCGCATAGAGCCAGACTGCCCATTAATAATATCATTTTTCCTTCCGCCTCAATCTGATACATTACCGTCTCGCCGTTTTCCGGGAACCGGTGATTCATTTTTGCCAAATACAGGCTGTTTTGCAGCCGCAGATAGGTCCGGGGACGAAACAGCACCTCCAGAACCAGCCGCCGGTCAAATCTAATATGCTTTCCGGGCAATACCGTGATCTGAATACCGCCGATGTTAATCCGGTCACCCGGGGCAATCCGCACAACCTGTCCGCGCCTGCCGCTGAACCGTTTCAAAGTAACCGCCGCCTGATTCGTGCAATAGACGGCCGCTTTGGAGCGCTTCTGAATCGCAGGGACTGAGAGCAGGTGGTCCACATGCCCATGGGTGATCAAGATATGCTTTTCCTGTATAAACGTATCCGGCGGGAAGATATGTTCCCCACCGGGCAGCTGAACAAAAGGATCAAATAATATCCGTTCTCCTTCGGCCTCCAGCAAAATGGAAGCCGTACCATACCAGGTTATCTTCATAAGACAGCGTTCCTTTCCATGCCCATACCACTGTTGCCTGACGTTCTTAGAACACTGTAATCCCGACGGTGTTCTCTTGTCAAGATAGGGAAGGTTTCCTGCATTTCTACCGGAACAGATCCAGAAACTTCTGCCAAATCGTCTTCGGCGCGGTATCCCCCGTTTCCGGGGCGCTTTTCTCAGGAATTTTGACCGGGGGCGTGGAGATGATAAACTGGACCTGTTCGATATGCCGGTTGCGGCTGTCGACAAAGGATACCGGATGGAAGCCGGACTTGTCGTATTCCTCCATGAGCTTGTCGATCTCGCTTTGCAGACGGTCGGGCAGGTCCTTCGTATTCATATGAAGTTCTTTGGTTCCGGATTTTAATTGGCTGCCGCCTTTGTTCAGTTCCGTTGTGCCCTCGGACAGCTGTCCGATACCCTGGTTCAGGATATCGTATGCGTCGGAGAGATCCGATACGCCATTTACATAGGAAGTGAGACCGGAATGGAACGATGAATAATTGGAGGACAGATCCGTAAGCCCCTGGGTCAACTGGGACAATGCGGAGGAGACATCGTTATCCTCCAGCGACTGTCCGATTCCGTCGGCCATGGTACTTAAGGAAGAACGGATCGCATCAAGGGGCGTGATCAGTGAAGAGAGAGTCGTATCGACCGCGCTGAACGCTTCTTTGACGGCGTCAAAAGTTCCCTTGGCGGTCATGGCCGATGTATAGGTGTTGACCAGTTTTTGAAGAATCGGAGCCAGCGGGGCAAGCTCCGGCGGCAGCTGATTGCCGGTGTCGGGGTCCGGGGCCAGCATGGCCTGCAGGAATGCCAGCTCTTGCGGACTTAGCTGGTTATCATCCAGGGCGTCTAAGGCCGGCGCCAGGGCGTCGTAGGCCAGCTTATAATTATCCCGAAGCTGCGTAAGGCCTCCCACCGCCTGATTCAGACCTGCGGACATCTCCCGCAGCGCGCCGGGCAGCTGGTTCAGACTGCTCATATCCAGACTTGCGGTCTGCTCTTTCAGCGAGGAGGTTATCGTATCCAGAGCGTCCAGAATGGAGGAGGAAGCGGCTTGCAGGGTATCTGAATTTTGATCCAGCTTATGCAGGCCGTCCTGGAATTTCGACGAACCGGATGCCAGATCCCGGGTGCCGTCCAGCAGAGTGCGGATGCCTCCGGACAGATCCGACACCCCCTGATTCAGGCGGCCGATGGCAGAGGACAGCTCGCTCATGTCTCCGGTCATTTCCGAAGTGTCCGGCAGTTCGATCGCCATGGAGAATGGGATGGCGGCGATCATAATACCGTCCATGGCAAAGTCATTCACGTCGGCTTCCAGGGAAAAATCTCCTTCTTTTCCCGGAAGAGCGGTAAAAACGATCTGTTTGTTGGAGCCGGCATTTGCTATGGAAGCGTCCGGGGCGCTTATATTCCGGCTCAATTGACCGTCCAGGGTGACCGTAATCTGCATCATATAATTCTCAAAGAAGGACGCATCTATACCAGGAGTCTGCGCCGTATGAATCTGTAAGGAGAGGCGCCCCGAAGCGCCGGCCAGCCGGTCTGCGGTGACGGCTACGCCATCCAGCCGGTAACTGATCGTATAGGTCCAGGGAAGCCGGTTTGTGTCCAGGTTTCCCTGGTAATAGAAAGCACCGCCGGGCACGGTCAGTATATTTTCCCCGTTTTCGGAACGGATACCGGATTCATCCGTCAGGTTCGAGACTAAGGAGTAAGCACCATAATCCGTGACGAGGCCTTCCTCCTTGGTGTAGATCGTATTCACCACGTAGACGGACTGCACGGTTCCGTCTGATGAGAGCTTACTGTAGACGACCTCGTCCTTAGTAAAATCGTCCAGAGCGGGACGTACAGCGCTGTCTGTCCCGGAAGCGGGAGCGGTATTTTCGCTGGCCTGTACCGGAAGCGCCAGGGCCAGAAAGCAGGAGAGCGGCAGCACGGCGGCCAGCAATAGACAGAGAATTCGTTTTTTCATAGACTTACCTCCAGTGGCGTATTTGCGCAGGCCGCGTCACTTCCTGTAAAACCGGGAACGGACCGTGGTAATCCGCAGCAACGGATCAAACGCCAGCAGTAACGCCGGCAGGAAGAACAGGACCAGCAGCATGGATAATATCGTCCCGCGACCCAGCAAAAGCCCGAGCTGGGAGATGATCTGGTTCGAGGACGTCAGATACAGGCAGAAACCGGCGGATGACAGGATAGAGGCGGAAACCAATATGGATAAATAATTGTCCGTCAGGGTCTTACAGAGGGCTTCCTTCGCGGGCAGGCCCCTGCGGCTCTCTTTGTACCTGTCCGACAGGAGGATGGCATAGTCCACCGTGGCCCCAAGCTGAACGGTGTTGATCACCAGAAATCCCAGATAATTCAGGGTAGAATCCTGAAAATAGGGCACCGCCAGATTGATCCAGATCGCCGTTTCTATGGTTAAAAGCAGCAGAAGCGGAAACGTCAGGGACCGGAAGGTTAAAAGAAGCACCAGCGCAATGGAGATCAGGGCGATCAGATTCACCGTGCGGTTGTCGGCGGTCACGGTTGTTTTCATATCGTAGAGGTTGACGCTCTGTCCGCAGGAATAGACTCCTTCCGGATATAGGGAATGTGCAGCGGCCATGACCTGCTCTACCGTATCAAAGGCCACGGTCCCCTCCTCTTCCGTATCCGTATATAAAATGATCCGGGCATAGTGTTCGGAATAAAACTGGTCGGTGACCGATGGATCCAGATAATCATGGGGGATCGCGGCGTCGGCCATGGTCGTATAAGAGACGACGCCGGTCACATGATCCAGCTTTTTAAGTGTTAGGCCCAGCGCTTTTTCGGCGGCCACGTCTCCCTTAGGCACCAGAAGGACGATGGCGGTGGATTTTCCAAAGGTATCATTTATGGCGTCCGCGTCTTTCATCAGGCGGCTTTGCGGAGAATTATCGCCCATGCCATAGGTAAAAGCGGTGCGTGACTGAGCCAGATAACCGGGAACGATCAGCAGCAGCATCAGAGCCAGCACCGGGATTCTCATACGCAGCACCAGTTTTCCGATCCCCGGAAAGACCGGCAGCAGCCGGCGGTGCCTGGTCTTATCAATCCACTTGTAAAAGCACAAGGTGACGGCCGGCAGAAAGATCATAACGGACAAGAAACTAAGCAGGATACCTTTTACCAGGTTCAGACTTAAGTCCGGGCCGATCTGAAAATTCATAAAACTCAATGCCACGAAACCGAACAAGGTAGTCGCAGCGGAGGCGGCTATGGCCGGAAAGGCCTTTTTCATGGCCATCTGCATGGCTTCCTGCGGATCTTTGGTATCCTGGCGGCACTCGGAAAATTGGTGCAGCAAAAAAATAGCATAATCCAGGGAGACCGCCAGCTGCAGAATCGGACTGACCGCCTGGGTAATGAATGAGATTTCTCCCAGGAACAGATTCGTTCCCAGATTGATCAGCACCGCCACACCGATGGCCAGCAAAAAGAAGAGAGGTTCCATCCAGGAGGAAGTGAATAAAAGCAGGATAAGGACGATGAGGGGAACCAGGATCAGCATGGCCCGGAGAGTCTCCGTCTGGGCCATCTGCTGCGCGGAGGCGATGGAAACCGCCTCGCCGGAAAGCGCGCCGTCATCTCCCACCAGGCGGTATAGCGCTTCCACGGTTTCGGCCTCGTCACCCTGCCGGACTGTGGCGTCAAAAAGCGCCTTCCCATCCTTATAATAGGTTTCCACCGTCCCGGAATCCAGCATCTGAAGGGGCTGCTTCAGATCCACGGCGCTGTCCAGCCAGAGGACCTCCGAGATCCCATCCATGGCCTTCAGCTGCTGTTTAAAGGCCAGCGCCTGGGGGACCGATGACACGGGTACCATAATGCGGATGTTGGGGACGGAGCCGCCGAATTCTTCTTCCATGATCTGAAGGGCTTTTGTGGACTGCGCGTCTTCCGGGAGATAATCGGCCATATTGTAATTAATCTGAACCAGCGGGAACAGCAGGCCACATATAACTGCGGCGGCAAGGAATAGTACGGTCACGCTTTTTTTATGTTTTAATAAGTGTTTTGATAAAATTCCCAAAAAACCACCTCTGTTTTCATACGCCGTGTTGACTTTCTTTCATATATCTATAATAATATACATGGTGATATTAATTCAACAATCAGAAAAGTCTGAACTGTAACATGCCAAACAAAGATTTGAAATATGTATATTACTAAACAGAAT
Source organism: Diplocloster agilis (assembly GCF_019042275.1). Lineage (GTDB taxonomy): Bacteria > Bacillota > Clostridia > Lachnospirales > Lachnospiraceae > Diplocloster > Diplocloster agilis. Next base: position 9,306 of record NZ_JAHQCW010000066.1, on the reverse strand, counting down.
CTGGAAAATTGACGGGGAATGAAGGAAGGCGCCAGTGCCGGAAGATGCACGCCTGGAGGGTAAAATGGAAATAAAAAAACAAGACAAACGGGTCCGCTATACGAAACTGTTTTTAAAAGAGGCGCTGATTACTCTGATGCAGGACAAACCCGTATCCCAAATCAAGGTCACGGAAATCTGCCAGGCCGCAGAAATAAACCGGGCCACCTTTTACAGTTATTACACCGACCCGATGGACCTGCTGGCCACGGTGGAGCAGGAAGTGATCGACAATATCAATATGTATCTGCAGAGCTTTGACTACCAGGAGAACCCCTCCGATATGCTGGTCATGCTGACCAAGATCCTGGAATACATCGAGCAGAATGAGAAGCTGTGCCTGATTCTGTTGGGAGGAAATGGAAATCCGGACTTCCAGCGCAGAATCACCATGATTATCCGGGAAGGGTTTGTAAAGGATTACCAGACAAAAAAGGCCATGGACCCGTCGGTTGCGGAATACGTATATACCTACATCGCATCGGGGAGTTTTAGCTTGATTCTGAAATGGCTGGAGGAAGAGCGGCGGATTCCGCTGCCGCAGATGGCGGAGATGGTCGTTCGTCTGTCTAACGGGGCCGGACTTTAGACAAAGGAAAGCCATGCTAAGGTCATGCAGAATCAGGCCGCATTGGCCCTTGAAGAAGAACATAAAATGCGATATAATAAAACAATGACTGGAAAAGGAGAAATGTACAGGTATGAGTGAACAGGAGATAAAGAAAGTCCGAAGGCTGATAACCGGAATCTTGATTGGACTTACAGCGGTTGTGCTGGCGTATTTCGGGTATTCCATTTTTTCAAAGAATACTAATATGACGGCGTTTCAGGTGATTATGGGCGTTTGGCTGGTATGTTATGTTTTGCTGCTGGACGTTTTGGAACCGTATCTGCTTAAGGAGTTTGAAAATTTGACTCCGGAACGGAAAACCGGATATATGAAATACTTGGGAACGGATATTATTGGAATCGGCGGTCTGGTACTGTTTGTATTTATGCTGGGCAATCCGGACGGGAACAGTACGGTCGGCCTGGTGGGAGCGATTGTCTATGCTTTTAGCATGAGACCGAGGCAGAAATTCCGGAAGGAGTTTTTGGGAATCGTGGATGAGGTTGTGCAGGAAGAGGAGGAAGATCATTCCCCGCTGCCCACAGCGGCGGACGCGGCGGCCAGAAATGCGCGGCTTACAGACAATGAAGCAGAGGACACAGAGGTGCCGGAGGAGACGCAGAAGGATGAAGCGGAGGAAGCTGAATCGGAAACGGTGGGACAGGCTTCGGATCAAGAGGGTCAGGAAGAACGTGAATAAAAGGAATCATAACCAGCGGGCGGGTTTGTATACGCCCGCTGTTTCTCATCCTGAGATAAGGAAAGAACAGGTTTTTCGCAGGATGGAGTGCGAAAAAGGCAGTGATGTTTATCGGAACCTGGAGAAGGAGTTCGAAGAGCTTCTTCCGGTACTCTACGGCCTGGCGGAACCCACGGCGGTGTACCGCAGAGGGAAGATCCCGGAGGGCTCCGCGGCGGTTCAGACATTGGGGGCAGCCGCGGATGTGATATATGTGCTGGCCGGTACCGGAGAACGCGTCAGCGAGGAGGCTGACCGTCTTTTCGCATCGGGGGACTGCGTAAAGGGACTTTTGCTCCACGCCATGGCGGACGAATACCTGTTCCGGCTGGATGAGCAGATGCAGGACGAAATCCTGGAATACTGCCGGGAAGAAGGCATCGGGATCGGGGAGCGGCTGGAGGCGCCGGTCTGCCTGCCCGCCGAGTTCCAGAAGGAGTTATTGGAAGCGGTCAGATGTAGGGAGACGGAAAAAATCCGGCTTACAAAAGGCTATATGTTCGAGCCGGTCAAAACCATGGGATATCTGCTGAAAGTCAGTCCTGACCAAAGCCGGATGAGAATAAGACACGACTGTAATACTTGTGAGGCGGTGAATTGCAGAATGAAAGATAAATGTATCATGAACTGCGCTGCCTGCCGGAGAACGGATTGCCGGATGCGGGGGCAGTGGAAGCAGGAAGAGGATTTTGATATCGTTCAGGAATATGAGAGAAGAGAGCAGGGCGGCCGGGCGGCAAGCGGGGAAGCCTGCGTGATAGCGGCCGATATCGGGACAACAACGCTGGTTCTCCAGCTGGTGGGCGCGGTCAGCCATGAGATATTGGGCAGCTATAGCAGTATCAACCATCAAAGGCGTTTTGGCGCGGATGTGGTATCCCGAATCCAGGCATCCGTATCGGGACAGGGGAAAGCGCTGGCAGAATCCATCCGGGAAGATTTAAGACAGGGAATACAAAAACTGATGGAAGACCAAGGGGTAACGGCCGGCCGGATCAGCAAAATAGGGATAGCCGGGAATACGACTATGCTGCATCTGCTGATGGAATATCCCTGCCGCACGCTGGGGACGTCGCCTTTTAGACCCTATCATAATGAACTGCAGGTAATAAAGTGCCGGGATCTGTTCCGCACTACGTCTGAATCCTCCAATCAGGACGGGAAGTTCCCGCCGGCGGACTGTCCGGTCATACTTCTGCCCGGCATATCCGCATTTGTCGGAGCGGATATAACCGCCGGCCTATATGCCTGCGGAATCCACGAGGCAAAAAAACCGGTGCTGTTCCTGGATTTGGGAACAAACGGGGAGATGGCCATCGGCACCGGCGAGCGCCTTTTCGTCACCTCCACGGCAGCCGGACCGGCATTCGAAGGGGGAAATATCACATGCGGCACCGGCAGCGTGCCTGGCGCTGTCTGCCGGGTAACGATCGGCCCGGACCGCAAAGCCATCATAAAGACAATCGGAGACCGGCCGCCCATAGGAATCTGCGGCACCGGCCTGATCGAAGGGATCGCGGAACTATACAGGACCGGGCTGATCGACGAAACCGGCCTGTTGGCGCCGGAATACTTTGAAACCGGCTATCCCCTGACGCAGGAGGAGCAGGAAGGGCAGCCCCCCTCCCTCGTCATCACTCAAAATGACATCCGGGAAATCCAGATGGCAAAAGCAGCCATCCGCGCAGGCTTAGAGACGCTGACCGCCGTTTGCACAATCCCTGTTGAAGAGATTGACGCCATGTATGTAGCGGGAGGATTCGGCTACCGCTTGGATCTTGGCAAGGCGGCGGCCATCGGCTTAATCCCACCTCAGCTGGTATCCAGGGCAAAAGCAGTAGGGAACAGTTCCTTAAGCGGAGTGACCAAATACATGCTGGAAGCAGGCAGCATCCCCAGCCACATTGCAAAACAGGCCAGGGAAGTCCAATTGGCCGACAGTGAAACGTTCCGGCAGCTTTATTTAACCTATATGTATTTTCCGGGAAAAAACAGCCGGGAATCGGATCAGTAAACGGGACCGGGAACCAGGCCGGGAGCCCGGCCGCTGCGTTTCAGGCCGTTACGCCGGGGGCATATGTTTTTTCCTGGGGTCATATATTGATAAAGAATAAGATCCGTAAAGGAATTCGTTCGATGTGGAAGCAGCGGCTGCAGATATTTGTATTTTTAGACCTAATGGTCCTGGTGACGGTGGTGGGAATCCGGATGCACGTGCTTGAGAAGGCGGAGCAGGAGAGAACCGTTATGGAGACCAGCCAGACCATCCTGGCATCCGACATGAAGCCGAAGATCGCGCTGACGTTTGACGACGGTCCCCATCCGGTGTTTACGCCTGAACTGCTGGATGGGTTGAAAGAGAGAAATGTTCAGGCTACTTTTTTTGTAATTGGAAAAAACGTTGAGGGAAACGAAGAGATTATTAAAAGAATGTCGGATGACGGCCACCTGATCGGGAACCACACGTTTGACCATGTGGAGATTACCAAGCTGTCCCGGGAGGAGGCCAGCGACGAAATCGAGAGAACCAGCGAGCTGGTGGAAGAGATTACCGGTTCGCCCACGGAATATGTCCGTCCGCCCTTCGGATTATGGAAGGATGATCTGGAGTGCGGAATCCAGATGATACCGGTTATGTGGACGGTGGACCCGTTAGACTGGACCACGGGAAACTCTACGAACGTGGTAAATAAAGTAGTGACGAAAGTCAAAGAAAATGATATTATTTTATTGCATGACTATTACGAAAGCTCCGTACAGGCGGCTCTAAGGATCGTGGATATCCTGCAAAAAGAGGGATACGAGTTCGTAACGGTCGATGAATTGATACTGGAATGAGGAAAAGGAACAGGTATGATAGATGAATTCAGCAGAACGCGGATGCTTCTCGGAGAGGTCGGCGTAGACAAACTTAAGAACAGCAAGGTCCTGGTATTCGGAGTCGGCGGCGTGGGATCGCACTGTATCGAGGCGCTGGCCAGGAGCGGTGTGGGAACCCTGATCCTGGTGGACCACGATACCGTCTCCCTGACCAATATCAACCGGCAGGTGGTGGCTCTGCACAGCACCATCGGCAGGCAGAAGACGGAAGTGATGAGAGAAAGGATACTGGATATCCATCCAGGAGCGCAGGTACAGGCTCTGAATACGTTTGTGCTGGAAGAAAACGCCGGAGATCTGATTACGGAGGATCTGGACTATGTGGTGGACGCGGTGGACACGGTAACGGCCAAGCTTGCCATCGCAGAACACTGTAACCGTACGGGAATTCCGCTGATCAGCAGCATGGGCACGGGGAATAAGCTTAACCCGTCCCGGTTCCGGATCGCGGATATCTATGAGACGGCGGTCTGCCCGCTGTGCCGGGTGATGCGGCGGGAGTTGAAAAAGAGAGGAATTCCAAAGCTGAAAGTCCTGTATTCGGATGAGCAGCCGGTCGATACAAAGGCTGTGCAGACGGATGAGGATGCAGGTGAGAAGAGAAGTATCCCCGGCAGCGTGGCCTTTGTGCCGCCGGTGGCCGGGATTCTGATCGCCAGGGAAGTGATTTTGGATCTCTGCGAATCTTAAGGAAAGTGGTATTGGATCTGCGGATCGCCGGAAAATAATGTAGGATCTTTGTGAAGAGTGATAAGAGAGGTAAAAATCATGGATCTGTTTGATTATATGAGGGAAAATCAGATGAAGGCGGAGTCGCCTCTGGCCTCCCGCTTAAGGCCCACGGTTCTGGAGGAAGTGGTCGGACAGCAGCACATCATAGGAAAGGACAAGCTGCTGTACCGGGCGATCAAGGCGGACAAGCTGGGCTCTGTTATCTTCTATGGGCCGCCCGGAACCGGTAAAACGACGCTGGCCAAGGTGATCGCCAATACAACCAGCGCGGAATTTACCCAGATCAACGCTACGGTGGCGGGGAAAAAGGACATGGAAGAGGTCGTCCGCCAGGCCAAGGATACGCTGGGCATGTACGGGAAGAAGACGATCCTGTTTGTGGACGAAATTCACCGTTTTAATAAAGGGCAGCAGGATTATCTGCTGCCGTTCGTGGAGGACGGCACGCTGATCCTGATCGGCGCCACCACGGAAAATCCTTATTTTGAGGTAAACAGCGCGTTGATTTCCAGGTCTATCATCTTTGAATTAAAGCCGTTATCCAAAGAGGATATCATGACACTGATCGACCGGGCGGTCTATGACCAGGAAAAGGGAATGGGCGCGTACCACGCGGTGATCGAGGATGACGCCAAAGAGTTTCTGGCCGATATCGCCGGCGGGGATGCGCGGGCCGCGTTAAACGCCATCGAGCTGGGTGTGCTGACGACGGAGCCCGGCAGTGACGGTAAGATACATATTACGCTGGATGTGGCCGGCGAATGTATCCAGAAGCGGGTCGTCCGGTATGATAAAACCGGAGACAACCACTATGACACGATCTCCGCGTTTATCAAAAGCATGCGGGGCTCGGACCCGGACGCGGCGGTCTATTATCTGGCGAAAATGCTGTATGCAGGGGAAGACATCAAATTTATCGCAAGACGGATCATGATCTGCGCCGCCGAGGATGTGGGCAACGCAGATCCCCAGGCGTTACAGGTGGCGGTGACGGCTTCCCTGGCCGTGGAGCGGATCGGAATGCCGGAGGCCCAGATTATTCTGGCGCAGGCCTGCGAATACGTAGCCACCGCGCCGAAGAGCAATACCGCCGTCATGTCCATCAGCAAGGCCATGGAAAATGTGCGGCAGGTGCACACCACGGTGCCGCCCCATCTGCAGGACGCCCATTATAAAGGGTCCGGCAAATTGGGAAGAGGGCTTACTTATCTCTATGCCCATGAATATCCGAAGCACTATGTAGAACAGCAGTATCTGCCGTCGGAAATCATAAATGAAACCTTTTATGTGCCTTCGGATAACGGATACGAGCGTCAAATAAAAGCTCATATGAAATGGATCAAAGGAGGAGCAGAAGATGACAACCAATGAGAAGGCGTTACAAATGCATGAAGCGTGGAACGGGAAGCTGGAGATCCGATCCAAGGCTCCGGTTACCAGCCGGGAGGATCTGGCGATTGCCTATACCCCGGGTGTGGCCGAGCCATGTAAGGTGATCGCCAAAGACCCGGAGGCCGCTTACCGCTATACGATAAAAGCCAATACGATTGCCGTCGTTTCCGACGGAAGCGCAGTTCTGGGACTGGGCAACATCGGGGCCAGAGCCGCGATGCCGGTCATGGAAGGAAAAGCGGTATTGTTTAAAGAGTTCGGCGGCGTGAATGCCGTTCCGATCTGTCTGGACACTCAGGATACGGAAGAAATCATCCGCACGGTAGTCAATATCGCGCCTGCTTTCGGCGGTATCAATCTGGAGGATATCTCCGCTCCCCGCTGCTTTGAGATCGAGGAGCGTCTAAAAGAGCTGTTAGATATTCCGGTATTTCATGACGACCAGCACGGAACCGCCATTGTAGTGCTGGCCGGCGTGATCAACGCGTTAAAGGTGACCGGGAAGAAAAAAGAGGAGTGCCGGGTGGTAGTAAACGGCGCGGGTTCCGCGGGAATCGCCATTGCCAAGCTGCTGTTAACCTATGGTTTTACGCAGATCACCATGTGTGACCGCTGTGGGATTATTGGAAAATCCACGCAGGGACTCAACTGGATGCAGCAGCAGATGGCGGAGGTTACGAATCTGGATGACAGGCAGGGGAACCTGGCCGACGCCATGAAGGGGGCGGACATCTTCGTGGGCGTCTCCGCTCCCGGCATCGTGACAAAGGAGATGGTGGCGTCTATGAACCGGGATTCCATTCTATTTGCCATGGCGAATCCGGTTCCGGAGATCATGCCGGACGAAGCCAGGGCCGCAGGGGCCCGGGTGGTGGGAACGGGCCGTTCCGATTTCCCGAACCAGGTGAATAACGTGGTGGCGTTTCCCGGTATTTTCAAAGGGGCGCTGGAGGGCAGGGCAGCCCAAATCACGGAAGAGATGAAGCTGGCGGCGGCAGCGGCCATAGCCGGGCTGGTACCTAAGGAGGAGCTGTCGGAGGAAAATATCATGCCGGAGGCTTTTGATCCCAGAGTGGCGGATGTGGTAAGCCGGGCGGTGAAGGATCATATCCGATGAATGGAAGAATGTGGGGATCCAAACCCTATTATTCGCTGGACTATTATTTAAAACAACAATTCGGCCATAAAGTATATAAACTGTGCCTGAACGGAGGCATGACCTGTCCGAACCGGGACGGGACCGTGGGGAGCGGGGGCTGTATCTTTTGCAGCGGAGGCGGATCGGGAGAATTCGCCGGCCGTCCGGAACAGACGATTCCGGAGCAGATGGAGTATGCCCGCAGCCTTCTGCAAAAGAAACCGGAGGGCATGACCTACATCGCTTATTTTCAGCCATTTACCAACACTTACGCCCCGGTGGAATATCTAAAGGAGATATTCACCGAAGCCATCCGTTATCCAGATGTGGAGGTTCTGTCGATCGCGACCAGGCCGGACTGTCTGGGCGATGACGTGATAGAGCTGTTGTGTGAGTTAAACCGTGTCAAGCCTGTCTGGGTAGAACTGGGGCTTCAGACCATCCATGAAGATACCGCGGAGTTTATCCGAAGAGGTTATCCGCTGTCCTGTTTCGACGAGGCGGTAAAGAAGCTTCAAAAAGCCGGGGTTGAAGTAATCACCCATGTGATCCTGGGGCTTCCGGGGGAAGATGGGGAAAGGATGCTTGAGACCGTGGAATATCTGAATCAGAAGGGGATTCAGGGGATCAAGCTGCAGTCCTTACATGTGCTGGAGCAGACAGATCTGGCGGCTTATTACCGGAAGGGAGGATTCCGGACGCTTGAGATGGAGGAATATGTGGGGATCGTGATCCGGTGTATCGAACATCTGAAGCCGGATATCGTGGTTCACCGGCTGACCGGCGACGGCCCAAGAGAACTTCTGATCGCTCCCCAATGGAGCGCTGCCAAAACCAGGGTGCTGAACACGATACATAAGAGGATGAGGGAAAACAAAAGTTTTCAGGGAAAATATTTTGCCGGAATCTGAGTAAAAGTTCCCGGACAAAAAGGGAAAGGGGAGAATATGACATGTCAGAATCATTTACACTTTATAAGCTGATCATTCTTTATATGTTAGATAAGGTGGATTTTCCGCTGACAAACGCGCAGCTGTCCGATTTTATTCTGGATCAGGGTTACACCACTTATTTTACGCTTCAGCAGGCCATCAATGAGCTGCTGGAGTCGGAGTTAATCGGGGCGGAGTCCGTGCGGAACAGTTCCTTTTATCAGATTACCCAGGAGGGGCGGGACACTCTGGAATTTTTTGGAAACCGGATATCGGAAACCATCCGCTCAGAGATTGATGACTTCCTAAAGGAGAAGAAATATGAGCTTCGCAATGAGGTATCGGTAATTGCGGATTATTATAAGACGACCCATCATGATTTTGAAGCTCACTGTATGATCCGGGACCGGACGCATCACCTGATTGAGTTAAGTCTTGCAGTTCCTACGGAGGAGCAGGCGGAGGCTGTGTGCAATCAATGGAAAGCCAAGAGCCAGGATATCTATGCGTATCTGATCTCTGAACTGATCGGGGAGTGAGGGACGATGCGGGCAGACGCAAGGCGTAAGGGCGGCTGCCGGGATAGGGGAGCAAGGAGCAAAAGCAACGGAGCGAAGTGCGGTTCTTCCTGGGGGCTTGAGTATGCCTGCTGCTTAGAAACGGAGACAGCCGCGGTATCCTTTCCTGCTCCCGGGGACCGGGTTCTTTTGTGTCTCCCTGGGAGCGCGGAGGGCTAGCGCTGGCCTCCGCTAAGTGGAATCGAAAAGCCGGGTTCAGGAACCGAGCCTATTCACCAGGAACACGTGATGTGTTCCCGGTTCAGAGGCTCTTGCCCGTCGGACGT
>NZ_JAHQCW010000065.1 GCF_019042275.1 Diplocloster agilis | reverse complement strand
GTGAAGTCCGCCGTGCATCCTGAACCCGGCTTTCCGATTTCACTAAGCGTATTCACAGCCGCCCTATGCGCCCCCAGGGAGATACAAAAGAACCCGGCCACCCCGGAGCGTCCCCGTATACCGCCCGCGGTTCCAAGTCCTAAGCAGCGGGCATGTGAAGCCCCGGGAAGAGTGCTAAGTGAGTGCGGCAGCCCCGTCCCAAGCCGAAATGGACATGTCCCCCGTTCCCCTCTTAGTAAAAACCCCTATAAAACGGCAAAAATCGACACAAAGATTGTCATAGTAAAATGATTGAATTCATCGTTCGATTATTGTATGATAATCATAGACGGTTTTGCAGGTATAAATGTTACCGTCTCTGGAATATATTAGTGAATATATATTAGAATATAAGAGGACCTATCAGTGAATCAGGAATTCTATGATCAAATCATGCAAACTGTCGGCAGCGGCAGCGTTAAACTGAAAGAAGCCATGAAGAAACATACGACGTTTCGGGTCGGCGGTCCTGCGGATTATTTTATTACCCCTCATACCATTCAGGAAATGCAGCAGACAATTCGAATCTGTAACGACTGCAAAATCCCTTACTATATACTTGGCAATGGAAGTAATCTGTTAGTCAGCGACACCGGATACCGGGGAGCTGTGATTCAGGTCTTTCAGAATCTGGATGAAATCCGGGTGCAGGGAACCAGCATTGCGGCACAGGCCGGGGTACTGTTATCCCGTCTGGCAAAACGGGCGTTGGAAGAGGGACTTGGCGGTCTGGAGTTTGCAGCAGGAATCCCGGGGACGGTCGGAGGAGCTTCGGTAATGAACGCGGGAGCCTACGGGGGAGAACTGAAGGATGTGTGTACTTCGGTAACGATGCTGACACCACAGGGGGAACTTAAGGTGCTTACCCGGGAGGAGATGGAGTTTGGTTACCGGACCAGTGCGGTGGCCAAAGTTCACGGTGTCGTGGTGGAAACGGAATTTGAGCTGACGCCCCGGGAACCGGAATTGATCCGCGGACAGATGGAGAAACTACAGAAGGCCCGCAGTGAAAAGCAGCCGCTTGAATATCCGAGCGCCGGCAGCACGTTCAAGAGGCCGGAGGGATATTTCGCCGGTAAGCTGATTATGGATGCCGGCCTTCGTGGATGCCGGGTAGGGGACGCGCAGGTGTCGGAGAAGCACTGTGGTTTCGTGATTAACCGGGGGAATGCTACCGCATCCCAGATTATGCAGCTGATCCGGCATATACAGGCCGAAGTAAAAGAACAGTTTGGCGTCACTCTGGAGACAGAGGTGAAGACGCTTGGATGTTTCGAGGGAGTCGATTAAATGAGATTTGTCATTGTAACCGGTATGTCCGGCGCGGGAAAAAGTACCGCTTTGAAAATGCTGGAGGATGTGGGCTATTATTGCGTGGATAATCTGCCCATTTCTCTGATCAGTAAATTTGCGGAGCTTACCTATGCTCCATCCAGTGAGATCACAAAGGTCGCGCTGGGGGTAGACATCCGCAGCGGACAGGCTCTGGGAGAACTGGAGCAGGTGCTGGAAGGGATGGTTGTGGCCGGATTCACCTATGAAGTCCTTTTCCTGGATGCGGAGGATGAAGTTCTGGTCAAGCGTTACAAGGAGACCAGGCGAAGCCATCCGCTGTCCGGAGGCGGCCGGGTGGATAAAGGGATTCAGGAAGAACGGCGGAAACTGGAGTTTTTGAAAAAACAGGCGGATTACATCATCGATACCAGCCAATTATTGACAAGAGAATTAAAGGCAGAACTGGATAAAATATTTGTACAGAATCAGGAATTTAAAAATCTGGTGATCACCATCCTGTCCTTTGGTTTTAAGTATGGGATCCCCAGCGATTCCGATCTGGTCTTTGATGTGCGCTTTTTGCCCAACCCCTATTATATTGATGAACTGAAACCCAAGACCGGAAATGACAAAGAAGTGCAGGAATATGTGATGGGTTTTGACGTTTCTCACGAATTTTTAAATAAATTGGTCGAAATGTTGAAGTTTTTAATTCCAAACTATATAATAGAAGGTAAAAATCAGCTTGTGATCAGTATTGGCTGTACCGGCGGCAAGCATCGCTCTGTGACACTGGCAAATAAGCTGTATGAGGCCCTTGGTAATTCGGTGGAATACGGGCTGAAGATTGAACACCGGGATATTGAAAAGGATGCCGTGCGCAAAGCATAGAGGTCCCTTATAAGGAGGAAGCTATGTCCTTTTCCAGTGAGGTCAAGGAAGAACTTTCCAGGCAGGTAAACCGGGCCAGGCATTGCCAGATCGCAGAAATTGCAGCTATCATCGGCATGTGCGGCCGAATCCAGGTCACGGAGAAAAGCAGATATTTTGTAAAGATTCATACGGAAAATATTGCAGTTGCCAGAAAGTACTTTACATTATTGAAAAAAACCTTTAATATAAAGACGGAAATTTCTATTCGCAGGAATGTATATCTCAAAAAAAGCAAAACCTATTTGCTGACGGTAAAAGATCCGGAGGATTCTCTCCGCATATTGCAGGCTACAAAGCTTTTGGATATGCTGCCAAATGATGAGGACGATGAAGTCCTGCTGGTCAATCATCTGGTGATCCAGCGCGCCTGCTGCAGGCGGGCTTTCATAAGAGGTGCGTTTCTGGCGTCGGGTTCGATCAGCGATCCGGAGAAATTCTATCATTTGGAAATCGTCTGTTCTACAATGCCGAAAGCCATTCAGCTTCAGGAAATCATACGCAGCTTCGATATAGAGGCTAAGATTGTATTGCGAAAGAAGTACTATGTGGTTTATATTAAAGAGGGAGCCCAGATTGTGGACATCCTGAATGTGATGGAGGCTCATGTTTCCCTGATGAATCTGGAAAATGTCCGGATTCTGAAGGATATGCGGAATTCTGTAAATCGCCAGGTTAACTGCGAGACGGCAAATATCAATAAAACTGTCTCGGCGGCGGTCAAGCAGATCGAGGATATCCGCTATATACAGCAGACTGTCGGATTCGATGATCTGTCGGAAGGGTTGAGTGAGATCGCAACATTGAGACTGGAGTATCCGGAAGCTACTTTAAAAGAGCTGGGTATGCTGCTTACGCCCCAGGTGGGAAAGTCAGGGGTAAATCATAGACTGAGAAAATTAAGTAGTTTAGCGGAAGAGCTAAGGCAAAACAAGGAGGAGTAATTATGATTAAGAAACCTATTACCATTCAACTTTCATCTGGGTTGGAAGCACGGCCGGTCGCTATGTTGGTCCAGGTAGCCAGTCAATTCGAGAGTAATATCTATGTGGAAATTGCAGAAAAGAAAGTGAATGCAAAGAGTATTATGGGTATGATGACCCTGGGCTTATCCGCCGGGGAAGAGGTCGTAGTATCCGCTGACGGCGGAGACGAGGAAGATGCTATCGGCGAAATCGAAAAATACCTGAGCAGCTCAAAATAATAAATAAGAGAAGTATACCTTATAAAATAGGCGCCTGATAGGCGCCTGTTTTCCCGTTAAATACCCTTGCGGGTATACCTATATGCCATGGAATACAGGCAAATATAAGAAACACCCTGCGGGTATACCTATATGCCTTGGAAAACAGGCAAACATAAGAAACCAGGTGGGCAATAACTTGCCTGCCATAATTTATATCAATATGAAAAGGGGGATATTATGCAATTATTAGTGCTGATACTGAAGAAAGTAGATCTCATGGAACGTCTGATCCGGGAACTGGCGGAGGCGGGCGTGTCCGGGGGGACGATACTGGAAGGAACCGGGATGGCGCAGGCCCTAATTAATATGGAAGAACTGCCCATGTTCGGGGTACTGCGTTCCATGCTGACCTCGGATGAAAAAGAAGCCTGTAAACTGATGCTGTTTGTGCTGAAAGATGAGCAGGTCATGGATACCAGAAATGCCATTAAGAACGTGATCGGTGATATGAAAGAGCCGAATACGGGAATCATGTTCTCGATCCCGATTACCTATGTAGAAGGGCTGGGTGAATCCTATGACGCTTAATACATTGACCTATCTGGCTATTGCCCTGTTCTTGGGGCTGGCCGGAGGGAAGCTGATTAAGCAGGTGCATCTGCCGAACGTTACCGGCTATCTGATTATCGGTCTGCTGGCCGGCCCTTATTGTCTGAAAATACTGCCGCTTGAAACAATCGAAAGCTTCGATATCATTTCCGAGATTGCCCTGGGATTTATTGCGTTTTCTATCGGATCCGAATTCAAGCTGTCCTATTTGAAAAAAGTCGGAAAATCTCCGGTCATCATCGCGGTCTGCGAAGGTGTGGCGGCCGTTCTGCTGGTCGATCTGGTACTGATCCTGACCGGTCAGAATGTGGCGTTTTCACTGGTGTTGGGAGCGATCGCCGCAGCGACGGCCCCTGCGGCTACTTTGATGGTAGTCAAACAATATAAAGCCAGAGGGCCGGTGACCGAGACCCTGCTTCCGGTTGTGGCCATCGACGATGCGGTTGCCCTGATGAGCTTTGGTATCTCCGTTGCCATCGCCAAGGCCATCACCTCCCAGGGAGAGGTGGCTTTGGCCCAGACACTCTTGGAGCCTGTATTCGAGATCGTCGGTGCGCTGGTATATGGCGCAATCCTGGGAATTATCTTAAGATACCTGCTGAAACTGTTCACAGGACGTGGAACGAGGCTGTCCTGTATCGTCGGTATGATTTTCCTGTGCATCGGAGTATCCGATATGCTGGGCTTATCTTCTTTGCTGGCTTGTATGATGATGAGCGGTGTGCTGGTAAATATATCCACGGAAATCGATGTCATGTTCCCGATCGTAGACAGGCTGACTCCGCCGATCTTCATGCTGTTCTTCGTCATATCCGGGGCAGAGTTAAATATCGGCATCATTCCCACGATCGGAGTGGTGGGAGCGATCTATATCGTGTTCCGTGTGGCGGGTAAGGCGTTAGGAGCGGCGTTCGGCGCCAAGGTTTCCAAAGCCCCTCCGGTAGTATCGAAGTATCTGGGCTTTACCCTGCTGCCTCAGGCCGGCGTAGCCATCGGCCTCTCGGGAATCGCCATGACTGTAGTACCCGAGCATGGGGCCGCGATCCGGGCGATCATACTCTGCGGTACCGTGATCTATGAGCTGATCGGACCGCTGGCCACGAAGCTGGCATTGACGAAGGCCGGAGAAATCAAAAAGGGATGACAATCTACTGAGTAACAAAAAGGTGGGAGAACCTGTTGCTATGCGGTTCAGTCCTTCCTCGGGTTTGGGCATGCCCGCTGCTTAAGGCAGGGGACAGAGACGGTATCCGGGGAAACTCCCAGCCGACGGGGTCTTTTTGTCTCCCCGGAAGCGCAGAGGGCTTGCGCTGGCAGCCGCTAAGTGAAATCGAAAAGCCGGGTTCAGGAACCGAGCCTAGTCACCAGGAACACGTGATGTGTTCCCGGTTCAGAGGCTCTTGCCCGTCGGACGTGAAGTCCGCCGTGCATCCTGAACCCGGCTTTTCGATTTCCCTAAGCGCTGTTCAGCCGCCCTATGCGCTTCCAGGAAGACAAAAAGGCCCCGCCGGCCGGGAGTCTCCCCGGATAAAGCTATTATTAGGACATTGATCATTAGGGCAGGGAGATGGGGTCCAAGCCCTCGTGGGCAGTTTCCATGAACTGCTTCCAGATTTCGCTGGGATAGGAGGAACCGTACAGGCCCGGTAATTTGCGGGGCATATCGTAACCGACCCAGATACCTGTGGTGTAATAGCCGGTGTAGCCGACAAACCAGCCGTCTTTGTTATCGTTGGTCGTGCCGGTTTTACCGGCGCTGTCCATGGCGGAGATGCGGGCGCTTTTTCCGAGACCCTTTGTCATGACGCTTTTTAAAATATCGGTCATGGTCCGGGCGGCTTCCTCGGTATAGACCTGCTTTTCTTCCGGGGAGGTCTCGACGATACTGTTACCGGCAGGATCGGTGATGCGTATAATACAGGTAGGCGCGCGGTAACGGCCTCCATTTTCCAGGGCCGCATAGCCGGAGGTCATCTCAAGCGGAGTGGCTCCTTTGGTAAGACCGCCAAGTGCCGCGGCCAGATTGTAATCATCGTCCGTTATTTTTGAGAAATTCATCTCTTTTAAATAGGAAAGGCCCACTTTGGGGGTTATCTCCTGGAACAGATTCCAGGCCACCGTATTTTTGGATTGCTCTACCGCATAGCGCAGGGTGATAGAGCCGGAATATTTGCCGTTGGAGTTGTCGGGCCCATCCTCTGTTTTGCGGTCGACTACCGTGGAATCCGGGGTGTACCCCTTCTCCAGAGCCGGGGTGTAGACGATCAGCGGTTTGATAGAGCTTCCCGGCTGACGGTAGCTTTGATACGCCCGGTTCAGGGAAAAAGGCATATCTTCCTGGCTGCGGGCGCCGACGATGGCCGCCACATAGCCGGTGGAGTTGTCAATGGTGACACCGGCGCCCTGCAGGGCATAAGCTCCTTCTGTGCCAAGCGTCGTATATTCAGACAGGCTGGCGTCGATGGCGCTTTGCAGTTCCTGCTGTAAGGACATATCGATGGAGGTGTGGATCTGATACCCTTTGGTATAGAGATCCTGCCGGCACTGATCGTATAAAGTGTTGTAAGAATCCTGGTAGGCCTGCTGGGCCTCTTCGCTGTCAAATTCGCTTTGAAATTCAAAACCGTCCGTCTCCATCAATGCGCGGACCGCGCAGTAAGTAATATAACTGTCGGCTGATGTGGAGGTGGTTGCCACAGCCGTTTTTTCATGGAGCGTGATTTCTTCGGAAATAGCCTGCTGATACTGGCCGTCGCTTATCTTTCCATCCTCTTTCATATTTTCTAATATCCGGTCTCTGCGGCCTAAAGTATTTTCCATATGATCCTTTGGGTCGTAGAGTGTGGGATTGTTGGGAATCGCGCACAAAAATGCGATCTGGGACAAGTCCAGTTCGGACACGTCCTGATCAAAATATCCGCGGCTGGCAGCCTGAATTCCGTAGTAACCGTCTGAAAAATATATGTTGTTGATATAAAACTCCAGGATGTCATCCTTGCTGTAAAGCCGTTCCAGCTGAAAGGATATAAATATTTCCTGGACTTTTCGCTCCCAGCTGACCTTGTGGGTCAGGAAAACATTCCTGGCCAGCTGCTGCGTGATGGTACTTCCGCCCTGGGTGATTTCATCTTTTTTGACCAGGGATACAGCGGAACGGAGGATACCGATCGGGTCTACGCCGTGATGTTTATAAAAGCGCTTATCTTCAATGCTGACGATGGCGTCTTTGACTTCCTGGGGAATCTGGTCGGAAGGGAGATAATACATATCCTTATCCCCTTTGAGGATCGTGATCAGAGTACCGTTCTTGTCATATATCATACCGGACTGGCCGGTCATGAACGTAGAACGGTCGGAATCGGCGACCAGTTCTTTTGCTTCCTTATATAAGGAATAGATTTTCGGCCCGTAAGAGATGGCGAAAATAGCAAAAGTCCCGAGAAGAACCGTCAGTATGAGGAACTGTATAAAATAAAAGCCCGCGGAGCCTTTTTTCTTGCGTTTTTTACGTTTCCCATTAGAGGGCGCCTTGGCGGAGGCGGACGGTTTCCTGACCGCGCCTGCTGCCCCTTTGCTTTGCTGGGAAGTCTTGTGTGTAGAAGATGCATTCGGTCTTTGAGCAGAAGCTTTTGAACCGGATGATTTTGAACCAGTCGGCCTTGTTCCGGCAGGTCTTGTGCCGGGAGATCTGGAAGAGGTTTTTCTGCCTCCGGAATTTTGAGGTTTTCTTGTCTGTGCTGACATTCCTTGGCATCATTCCTTTCTGTACAGATGTTATAACTGCTTTATTAAAAGTAGCATAATGAAGAAGATTATTCAATGATATTACCTAAGCTACCGCATTTTTTAAAGAAAATTTAAGATTGTTCATAAAAATGCAACGTTCGTTCCGTTTTCCTCTCTTGTTTTCTTCCGGAATTGACTGGGGGTAAGCTTTGTGCTTTTCTTAAACTGGCTGCAGAAGGTGGCCGTATCCCGGAAACCGCAGGAACAGGCAATTTCTGTTATGGTGTACTGCGGGGAGCGCAGCATGCCGGATGCGGTCCGCAGCCTAAACCTCATCAGATATTGTTTGGGAGAGATGTGTTCCATTTCCATAAACAGGCGGTACAGGTATGAGCGGTCTACGCCAATATAAGCTGCGATATCTGAAATATGGATATTGTAGCTGTAATTATTATGGATGTAATCGAGCGCCTTTTCCAGATATCCCTTCGTAGGGCTGAGATATTCTGCAGGCTGCGTCCCCTGCATGATACCTAACAGGTGGAAGAAATACCCCATAAGGGTCAAGGAGTTCTGACCGGCGGCGGGAAAGGCCTCTGTTATGGCTGCCATCACAGAGGCCATGGCAGACCGTGTGTTCCGGCCATCCGGACAGTGATAAACAGGGGAATTCCGGAAGCAGGTTCTCACTACATATTCTTCCACGCCCAGTCCGTCGAATCCGATCCAGGCATATTTCCACGGATCCGCTCTGTCCGCCTGGTAAAATGTTGATTCCATGGGGGAGATGAGAAATGCATCCCCTGCCTTTAGATGGTAGGTTTTTCCATTTCGTATAAAGATGCCCCTGCCATCCAGTATCGTATGGAGCAGATAGTGGGGCCGTATGGCAGGCCCGAAAGAGTGGCCGGGGGCGCATTGTTCACTTCCGCAAAAATAAATAGAGAGTATCCCGGGTATTTTTTCATTCATCCTAATCACCGTTTCATGCTGTTTGTTAATTGATCTACCGCCACAGAGGATTACACAAAGGAGTAGAAATCGTAAAATACAACAAATTCACAATTATATGACACAAATAAGATAGAATCCTGCACATGCTGATTATATAATACAGATCATAAGAAAGCAACAAAACATAGTGACATACGACGTTATGTAAAACCGGAAGGACTTCGGGATAGTCCTTAAGCATGCAACAAAACATAAAACAAGACGGCAGAGTATGCTATGTGTGCGGACAGGTAACAGATGTATGAAAAATTCAAATTTGTAAAAAGGAAACGGAGGAAAGAACATGACAAAAATAACATTTATGGGAGCAGGGAGCACGGTGTTTGCCAGAAATGTACTGGGAGACTGCATGTGCAGTCCGGCCCTGCAGGACAGTGAGATAGCGCTGTACGACATTGACAAAAAGCGGCTGGAGGAATCCGCCGTCATCCTTGAAGCGATCAACAAAAATGTAAATCAGGGCCGGGCCGGTATCAAAACCTATCTGGGTGCAGAGCAAAGAAAAGAGGCGCTTAAAAATGCCACATTTGTAGTAAATGCGATTCAGGTAGGCGGATATGACCCCTGCACCATAACCGATTTTGAAATCCCAAAAAAATACGGGCTTCGGCAGACGATAGCAGATAGTCTGGGTATCGGCGGGATCATGAGGGGACTGCGCACCATTCCCGTTTTGGAGGAGTTTGCCAGGGACATAGAGGAAGTCTGTCCGGATGCCCTTTTCCTGAATTATACGAACCCTATGGGAATCCTGACCGGCTATATGCAGCGTTATACAGGAGTTAAGACAATAGGGCTCTGCCACAGCGTTCAGTGCTGTTCCGGCCATCTGCTGGAGGAACTGCATATGGAGGATAAACTGGAAGGGCGGTTGGAGACGATCGCGGGAATTAATCATATGGCGTGGCTGCTGGAAATTAAAGATCGGGACGGCAATGACCTGTATCCGGAAATACGAAGAAGAGCGGTTGAGATGAATGCGGCGGGCAGACATAAAGACATGGTCCGGTTTGAGTACATAAAGCATCTGGGGTATTACTGTACGGAATCCAGTGAACACAATGCCGAATACAATCCGTTTTTCATCAAATCCCGCTATCCGGAGCTGATTGACAGATTCAACATTCCGCTGGATGAATATCCCAGAAGATGTATAGAACAGATCAAGGGCTGGGAGGAAGAGAGGAATCATATACTAAGTGACGGCAAGATCACCCACGACAGAAGTCTGGAATATGCTTCCTATATTATGGAAGCAATTGTGACAGACCGGCCGTATAAGATTGGCGGAAATGTAATCAATCATGGTTCTATCGAGAATCTTCCGGCAGACGCCTGCGTGGAAGTTCCCTGTCTTGTGGATGGGACCGGCGTTCATCCCACCTGGGTGGGAAGGCTTCCGGTGCAGCTTGCAGCCATGAACATGAGCAATATCAATGTGCAGCTGCTGACCATAGAGGCGGCTGTTACAAGGAAGAAAGAATACATCTATCAGGCTGCCATGATGGACCCGCACACAGGGGCAGAGCTTAGTATAGATGATATTGTAAAGATGTGCGATGAGCTGATAGCTGCACACGGGGATTATATGAAGATGTATCTATAGGATCTTATCCAACATAGATGTACACAATATCCGGCTGTTTTCTGAATTCTGGGGCCTTTGTGTCTTATGTCTCCCGGGAAGCACATAGGGCGGCTGTGCAGCCGCTTAGGGGAATCAAAAAGCCGGGTTCAGGATGCACGGCGGACTTCACGTCCGACGGGCAAGAGCCTCTGAACCGGGAACACATCAGGTGTTCCTGGTGAATAGGCTCGGTTCCTGAACCCGGCTTTTTGATTCCCCTTAGCGGATGCCAGCGCTAGCCCTCCGTGCTTCCCGGGAGACATAAGACACAAAGGCCCCAGCAGCCGGAAGCCCCCCAGATATCGCCCCTGTCCCCGGCCTTGACAGCGGGCATGCCCAAACCCGAGGAAGAAGCATTTCATTCGCCCCCGATTCTGGTACTGTGCCCGCTGGATTCACGCAGCAGCAGTTTTGTCTGGCACTGTATTGTGATATGGGGCCGGTCCGGATGCGCGATCCGATCCAGCAATGCCGTCACAGCGAGGGAACCCTGAACGCTTGAGTAGGCGTCAACAGTGGAGAGCGGGGGATCCTGGCGCAGGGATTCCGGCAGATTGTCGAAGCCGATGACGGCCACATCCTGCGGCACACACACGGAAAGTTCTTTCAAAGCCCTGAGAAGCTGGATCGCCTGTTTGTCGCTGGTGCAGATATAGGCATCCGGCAGGTTTTTCATCTGAATCAGGCGGTTCTTGAGTGCCTGGGCCATGTCGATATCGGGCATCTGGTCAAAATCATCCAATATGCAGTTCTCCTCATTCAAAGGCAGACCCAGATTCTTTAACGTGTTCCGGTAAGTCTCCCATCTTTGATACAGAGAGTAGCAGAAGTATGGATATCCAAGAAAGCCGAAGTTGCGCCGCCCTTCCCTGGCTAATGCGGTGATCGCCTCCATGAGAGGCGCTTCATTTTCCGGAAGTATGATATCTGTTTTTCCGGAAAAGCGGTGTTTGTCATATATGGTGTCGAGAAAGACGGAGGGCACCGGCAGGGCGCACACCTCTTCCCAGTAAGCCAGATCATAGATATTGAAAGATATGATGCCTTTTACGGAACCACTGTACACGGAAGGGGGGAGATAATTCCCTTCCCCGGAATTCCTTGTGACAATATTCACCGCGAGCAGATAACCGTTATTCTTCAGGGCTTCCTCGATCCCTGCCAGCAATCCGTTGATATATTCTATATTTTCCAGACAATAAGAGAACATAATCGTCGGCATTTGGCCGGATGCATTGCCGGCCGACGGGTTATCCGGCTGTTTGTCCGCCGCATGGATATAATTCATGATTAGATTATATGTTTTCTCAGATACTCCCGGGCGGCCGTTTAATACCTTGGAAACCGTGCTGCGGGAGAGATTCAGCGCCTGAGCGATCTGATTGACACTGTATGTACCATACCTTTGATTCATATTTTTTCCCCTACTTATGTGATATTGAAAAACTATGGACATTATATCAGGAATTTCATTGAAGTGCAATAGGTATGTAAATAAAAATGCACATATAATGTATAAAATTATACATATAGAGTATAAAATAGAACATAAAGAAAAATGCTTGAAAGAGAAAGAAAACTGGATAAAATGTAATAATATAAGAAAAATACCCACTATAAACTAGATGATGTTAAAGAAAAAACAATAATATGTTTAAAAATACCTATAATAACGTATAAAATTATACAAAATATGTTGACATACTTGTACACACATGCTATATTCGACATATAGTAAATTTCCTTTTACAGCGCGCGGCAAAGGACAGGTACTGTGTAGCAAAAAATAATCATATTTCATATTCAGGAGGAGACGAAATGAAGAAAAGATTAGTAGCGGTCGTATTATCCGTAATGCTGGGAGTAATCTGCATGGCAGGCTGTGGGGGCAGCGCAGCAGATACCGGGAAAACAACGGCTTCCGATTCGGCACAGCCGGAAGCGCCGGAACAGACAGAAGCACCCTCACAGACAATGAAGCCTGAGGATAAAACAGAGGGCGCCGTCCTGAAGATAGGCGTGCTGGACCGGACGGCGGATGAGGAGGTACATATCAAATTTGGAGAGGGGATGCAGAAGGCCTGTAAGGAGGCCGGTGTGGAATGTCTTTACAGCACTCCGGGAGAGGACATGTCGCTGATCCGGTCCACCTATGATTCCTATGTGGCGCAGGGATGTAATGTGATCGTCGACTTCCTGTCATCGCTTGAGACCAGCCAGGCGCTGGCGGACGACTGCAAACGGGACGGTGTCTATCATATTTGTATTGACGCGGACCCCAGCGAAGATTCCTATTTTTATGGCCTGTCTAACGGGGAAGCCGGAGAGGAACTGGGAAAATATCTGGTCGACTACGTGAATAATAAAATGGATGGAAAATGTGATCTTCTCATTTTGATGGATTCCCCTTCCCATGGCGAAGATGTGGCCAAACGTACCGAGGTTCCCAAGCAGATGCTGCTGGATAATCAGCTGATTACAGAGGATCAGGTGGCTTACATATCTCTGACCAATTACGATCTGGAAAGTGTGCGTCAGGAGATGACGGACTTCTTGACTACCCACAAGGATGCGCAGAATGTACTGATGATCAGTTTTGCGAGCAGCTTCAACGATGCGATCTACTCTGCCTCCAAGGCCCAGGGCTTTGACGATAAACTGAACCTGTTCTCCTATGATGGAATGGACGCTACCATCAATATTTTCAAATCCGGTGAGAAGAGCGTGACCAAGGGCGAAGTGTCCTCCGGAATGGAGAAGTACGGATACGGCGTGCTGGAAATTGCGCAGAAACTGGTGAACGGCGAGAGCGTAGAGCACAAGACATATTCCGATACGGTTGTCATGGATCCGGATAATGTACTGGAACTGCATCCCGAATAAGAAATGTGACCGATTGTTCTTCATATTTATAACAGGCGGAAAATAGAAAGGAGGGGGCGGAAGATGGGTGAGCGTATTTTGGAAATGAGCGGAATCTGCAAAGCATTTCCGGGTGTAAAAGCCCTCGACCATGTGGACCTGTATCTGGAAAAAGGCGAAGTTCTGGCGTTGGTAGGTGAGAATGGCGCAGGGAAGTCCACGTTGATGAAAATATTGTCCGGCGCCTACAAGCAGGATGAAGGCACGCTTCAGATCGACGGACACCCGGTGGACAGCGGGAAATATTCCCCCATTGCCTCCATCGGACTGGGAGTATCTGTAATCTATCAGGAATTAAACTATTTGAGTACGGTCAGTATTGCAGAAAATATCTTCCTGGGCAGGCTGCCGAAAAAGAAAAGCGGAATCGTCGATTACCGCAGACTCTATCAGGACAGCCTGGAGATTCAAAGGGAGCTGGGACTTGATGAGCTGGACCCCATGGAGGAAGCGGGTGGGCTCTTGACCGCACAAAAGCAGCTGTTAGAAGTGGCCAGGGCATTTGTGCGAAACTCCAAAGTGATCGTGATGGATGAGCCTACGGCGTCCCTTACGGATAAAGAGATTGAACAGCTCTATCAGATCGTGAAAAAATATAAGGAACGGGGAGGCTCGGTGATCTTCATCTCCCATAAACTGGATGAGATCTTTTCCATCTGTGATTCGGTAATGGTCATGAGAGACGGAAAAAATGTGCTCCGCTCCCTCATTGAGAAGGAGACGAAGGAATCGATCATAGAGGCTATGGTGGGCCGGGAGCTGGAAAATATGTATCCGGTGGAGGAACATGAGATGCACGAGGTGGTATTTGAGGTGAAAAACCTGAGCAGCCATTTTCTTAAGGATATCAGCTTTGAAGTTCATTCCGGCGAGATCGTCGGATTGTACGGACTGATGGGAGCCGGATGTGAAGAGATTACCCAGTGTATATACGGCATCGAGAAATGCGAGTCCGGTACGTTTTATCTGAATGGTAAAGAGACGGCGCTTACAGATCCCCACCTAAGCATACGCGCGGGCGTCGCCTATGTGCCGGGAGAACGAAAAGCAGGCGGACTGCTGTTAAATATGCCGGTGGGGGCTAACGTTACCCTGGCTTCCCTGAAGAAAATCGCCGGCAGGGGATTTCTGAATCTTAGAAAAGAGCGCCGGATGGCAGAGCAATGGGTACAGACATTGGATGTAAAGACGCCGGATGTGGATACCGATGTGGAGTCCTTATCCGGAGGAAATCAGCAGAAGGTGGTATTTGCCAAGTGTCTGAATGTAAAGCCGAAGTTACTGCTGCTCAACGAACCTACCAGAGGAGTGGACGTGGGAGCAAAGGCGGAGATTTACAAATTAATGGAGGAATTCTGTAAGGAGGGCCTGGGGATTCTGATGGCCTCCTCGGAGATGCCGGAGACAATGGCGATCTGTGACCGGATCATCGTAGTGCACGACGGAAGAATTACGGCTGCATTTGATAAGAGAGAACAGCCATATCAACAGTTCGAGATTATGAAGGCGGTGTTGGGCGAGACGGACTGCAGTTTGGAGGAAGAGGTATGAATGAAAAGGGTTTGATGAAAACAGGAGGAGTTGCGAAGGTCAGGCGGTTTCTGAAAATGAACAGTTCACAGGTCAGCATGTTCGTGGCGGTTGCGTTGGGTTTCATTATCGTCTCGATCGCCTCTCCCTATTTCCTGACCGGGACAAATATGAAAAATCTGGGAATGTCCATGGCCACGTACGGCGTGCTGGCAGGAGGGGTAACCGTATCCATGCTCCTGGGCGGGTTGGATCTGTCCCAGATGTCGGTTATGGCTGTGAGCAGTATGGTGATCGGAGTGCTTTATCAGCAGGGATATCCCATTGGAGTGGGGCTGCTGGCTGCTCTGGTGATCGGAATTCTGGCAGGTATGGTGAACGGTTTCATCGTGACTAAAATGAAGATCGTACCCATGATCGCTACCATCGGAACCCAGATGTCCTTTCGGGCAATCGCTTCCCTGACCACGGGGGGAAATAAGATCCGTATTTCCAACGAACTTTTGGATAACCTGGCGTTTCAGACATTCCTGGGCGTGCCGGTTCAGTTCTGGGTGATGATACTGGTATTTATCGTCGTGTTCGTTATGATGAAATATACGGAATTCGGGCGTTCCGTATACGCGATCGGCTCCAACCAGATGGCGGCCTATCTGTCGGGGATTAAAGTCAATAAAATCAAAATGTTCGCATACGCGATCACGGGGCTCTCCTCGGGACTTGCCGGGATCCTTTGGACCGCGCAGATGCGTACCGCCGTGCCCACTGCGGGCGTAGGCAGTGAATTTATTCCGATCTCCTCCGTCATTATGGGCGGCGTGGGACTGGGAGGCGGCAAGGGAAATATAGTGGGAACATTTTTCGGCGTTGCCCTGCTGACTATATTTTCCAATGCCATGACACTTTTGAACATACAGGCCTATTATCAGGATCTGCTAAACGGACTGATTCTGATCCTCGCTGTTTTCATCGACACGGTGCGGAGGCTACAAACAGTGAAAATAGTAAAAAAGGAGCATTCACATGCAGGGATTACTGAATACGAGACAAATGGTGCAGGTGGGATATATTGTAAAAGACATTGAAGCGACTAAGAAAAAATACGCGGAATTTCTGGGAGTGCCGGTTCCGCCAACCATACAGAGTACAGGCGGGGAAGAGGGGTTTGGAGTCACCAGGACGGTATACATGGATCAGGATGCGCCCCAGATCGACTCCAAATTAGCGTTCTTCAATGTAGGAGGGCCGATGGATATCGAACTGATCGAGCCCAACAAAGCGGAATCGATCTGGCGGGATTACCTGGACAAATACGGGGAAGGTATCCAGCACATTGCGTTTGTAGTGGACGATCTGGATGCGTGTATCAAAAACTGTGAGGAATTCGGAATGAAAATGATCCAGAAAGGCTACTTCGCCGCCCAGGATGGACGATACGCTTATATGGACGCCTTCGACAGCCTTAAGACCGTGGTCGAACTGCTGGAAAGGTGGTCGTAAGAGATGGCGAGAGAAATTCTGGTAAGCGGCGCTTCCAGGGGGCTGGGCTACTGTATCGCGTCGAGTTATCTGAAAGCGGGAGAAAGTGTCCACATGATTGTGCGCAAACGGACGGATGCCGTGGATGAACTTGAGAATACCTATCCCATGTGCCATGTATATCTGGGGGATGTGGGTTCTGATGCGGCGATTCAGGACGCGCTGTCAAAGCTTCGGGAAAAGGTGGAAGTGTTCGACTTGATCTACAATGTGGCAGGCATCTTTTGGGAAAAAGACCGCAAGGGATTAACGTATCTGGATATCGATGAAATGGCCGATATGATGAATGTGAACGCATTTGGAGCGCTGCGTATTCTGAAAGGACTGGCAGGGCAGATCAAAGAGCAGACCAGGATCGTGAATATTTCCTCTGAGAGCGGAAGCCTTACCAACTGTGAAGAGCGGGGCATGTATTCCTACTGTATGTCCAAGGCGGCCCTTAATATGGCGACCCGGCAATACGTGCGGGAACACGGCGACAGGCGCAATATAATTACCGTGTGTCCCGGCTGGATGCGTACGGACATGGGAGGGGCGCAGGCGGACTTGGATCCCATGTTCAGCGCCGGGGAGATCATCCGGCTGGCAGAGCACATGGATGAATTGGAAGAAGGAGCACTGTTTTTTAAATACGACGGCAGAAAGCTGCCATGGTAGGAGGCGTCTCTATGGAACGGGAAAATATGCGCAGTGTCAGAACTGCGGTCGTTGGCTGCGGGATGATCAGCGATATTTATCTGAAGAACTGCAGGGATCTGTTCTCCATCCTGGAGGTGGTGGGCTGCTGTGATATCCGGGAAGATGCGGCAAAACAAAAAGCCCGGGAATACGGAATCCGTTCCATGACCCTGGAAGAGATCATGGAAGATACGTCCATCGAGATGGTGATCAACCTGACGGCGCCGGCAGCCCACTATGCGGTGATCCGGCAGCTCTTGCAGAGCGGGAAGCATGTCTATACGGAAAAGGTGCTGGCGCTTGAACTTGAAGAAGCAAAGGAACTGGCGACGCTGGCCGATAAGAATCATGTGTATCTGGGAGCCGCGCCGGATACGTTCCTGGGGTCCGCCCTCCAGACCGGCAGATTCATCCTGGACAGCGGGATGATCGGGGAACCCACCGGATGCCTGGCTGTACTGAACCGGGATAACCGGGTGGGGGCGGAATTCATCCCCTATATCGCAAGAGCGGGCGGCGGCATCGGTTTTGATGTGGGAATCTATTATATGACGGCGCTTTTGAGCCTGATGGGACCGGTGAAAGAGGTCAGCGGATTCATGGATACCAGGGAACCGATGCGGACCCACCGCTATCCCAACAGGCCCGGCTTTGGAGAGCCCTATCAGGTGGAATGTGAAAACCTGATGGCAGGAGCCTTGCATTTCCAAGATGGAGCAATGGGGACCGTACTTTTTAACTCGGAATGTATCATGAACCGTTACCCGGAACTGACCATATTCGGAACCCAGGGTATTCTGTACCTGCCGGACCCGGATGGGTTCGGGGGAGAAGTAAAAGTGCTGCGGCGCGGAAGCAGGGAACCTGCTGCTATACAACAGAACCATGGATTTGAGGAGAACAGCAGAGGCCTGGGCGCGGCGGAGATGGCCTGGGCACTCAGAAAAGGGCGTGTGCCCAGAGCCGGTAAGGAGATGGCCGTCCACTCTCTGGAGGCGCTGCATGGAATCGCCGAGAGTGCGCGGACGAAGCGTGCCTATTCGATGACTACAGATTTTTACCGGCCGAAACCGCTTCCTCAGGGGTATCTGCGAAGATCTGATTTTGCCGATTTCGAGGCGGATGAAGAAGCGGCGCTGGCAGTCGACGGCGGCGGTTTGGAAGATGAAGGAAAGGCGCTGGCGGCAGACGATGCTGGTTTGACAAATGAGACTAAGACACTGTCGGTGGGAGACAACGGTTCAGTGGCAAAGGAGATTAGAAGATGAGAGATTACATATTTCCCGGGGATTTTCGGTGGGGTGCTGCCACAGCATCCTACCAGATTGAAGGCGCAGCCAGGGAGGGCGGAAAAGGGGAATCGATCTGGGACCGCTTTACCCACATCCCGGGCAGGATACAGGATGATACGACAGGGGATGTGGCCTGCGACCACTACCACCGTTATCGGGAAGATGTCCGTCTGATGCGGGAAATGGGAATTCAAAACTACCGGTTTTCCATCTCATGGCCCAGAATTTTTCCGGATGCCAGCGGGAGGGCTAACGAGGAGGGGTTACGGTTTTACTCTGACCTTGTGGATGCTCTGCTGGAAAATGGCATACGCCCCATGGTCACGCTCTATCACTGGGATATGCCCCAATGGCTCCAGAATCTGGGGGGATGGCTGAACCGGAAGTCGGCGGATTATTTTGTACAATACTGCGAGGCGGTGTTCTCCGGTCTGGGTGACCGAGTCTTATCCTGGATCACATTGAATGAACCGTGGGTGTGCGCGTTTAACGGATACTATGCCGGAGATTTTGCTCCCGGGATCCGGGATTTTTCAAGTGCCCTTCAGGCGGCCCATAATATGCTCCGCGCCCATGGGATGGCGGTAAGGACATATCGGAAGCTGCATGGGAACGGCGAAATCGGGATTACATTGAATCTGTGTCCGAGGGAGCCGGCGACGGACAATGCGGCAGATCAAGAGGCTGCCCTGCGCAACGACGGCTATGCGAACCGATGGTTTCTGGACCCGTTATTCAAGGGCTGTTATCCGGAAGATATGATGCGGTATTATCAGGATATGGGACTTACGCTGCCGGACATGGAACCTATGGATATGGAGCTGATCCGGGAACCGGTTGATTTTCTGGGTGTCAACTATTACTACATCGAATTTACCAGAGCCGGCGGCGATAACTGGCCGCTGTATTTTACAACCACGGCGGGGGATTACTCCGTGACGGAATATGGGTGGCCCATCGTTGAGCGTGGTTTAACGGAACTGCTGGTACATCTGGACCGGGAATATAAGCATCCTAAAATCTATGTGACGGAAAACGGAGCCAGCTTCCTGGACGTGGTCAACGTCAAGGGGGAAGTGCTGGATGACTGCCGCATCGACTATTTGGAACGCCATATTATGGCCTGCTGGGATGCCGTCCGACAGGGAGTGAATCTCAAGGGATATTATGTGTGGACCCTGATTGATGACTTTGAGTGGAATACGGGTTTCCGGAACAAATTCGGGCTGATTTACCTGGATCGGAGGACCGGAGGCCGTATTGTGAAAAAGAGTGGTTACTGGTACCGGAAGATTATGGAACAGAACGGGATTGTCAACCAAGATTAGACAGGGGCGTTCCCATTTTTCAGCAACGGATTGCTATTTTCCCACTTGTTCTTTATAATAGAAGGATCTAAGATGAAATTCGTGTCCGGAAGGAGCTATTATATATGAAAGAACTCATCCGATGCACCTGGTGTCAGGATAATGGGATCTTACAGGAGTATCACGACAGCGAATGGGGAATCCCTGTTCATGATGACCGAAAACAGTTTGAATTTCTCATGATGGAGGTCATGCAGTGCGGACTGAACTGGACCATGATGCTGAAGAAGCGGGAAACCTTCCGCCGGTGTTTTGACAATTTCGATTATGAGAAAATATCGGCCTATGAGGAAGCAAAGATAGAGGAGATCCTGCAGATGCCGGATATGATCCGTTCCCGAAGGAAGATAGAAGCGGTTATCAATAATGCCAACTGTTTTCTGCGTATCCGTCAGCAGTACGGATCCTTCGACCATTACCTGTGGTCCTTTTCCGGCCACAAAACGATTTTGTATCAAGACCACTCCTGCAGGAAGCTGCCGGCCCAAAATAAATTGTCCGAAGACATCAGTAAAGATCTGAAGAATAAGGGATTCAAATATTTGGGAGCTATTACCGTCTACTCCCATCTGCAGGCCTGCGGTATAATCAATGACCACGCACCCGATTGCTTCCTATATAAAGAGTTAATTCAAAAATATCCTTACTCTATCATATGATTTGTATGGGTTTTTAGTAAGATATCGAAAATGAAGAAAAGAACCGGATAATACGCCCTACGACCTGGTCATGACCAAGCCGCAGGGCGCCTTGTACTTTCTATAAAGTTATGCTATATTAAATACATCAGGCAGAATTCTCTGCCTTATCTATCTGGCGTCTCGCCATTTAATCCATGAATTAGGTAAAACAATCCAAAAACAAAGGAGAAGTGTGTATGGACAAAAAAGTACAACTGAATAACGAAGAAAAAAAGGACGGATTTCTGGTTGACCGGAGCCGGCAGAGCGCTATGCGGGAATTGAAACTGACGCTCAAAAATGATGTAGTATTTCGCAGCGTATTCCGAAGAAGCAAAAAAGGTCTTCAGGGTCTCCTGGGCGCTTTGTTGAATGCTCCGCCTGAGAGTATCCGTGATATCGAGTTTCTGGATACCCATCTCGATCAGGAATACCTGGAGGATAAGGAAGGGATACTGGATTTGAGGATACTCTGCCAGAATAAGAGGCACATCAATATTGAGATGCAGATGTATCATGTGAATTATTGGGAGGACCGGTCTCTTTTCTATAACAGCAAGCTGTTTGTGAGCAGTGTACGGAAAGGGGAGGACTACCGGAACGCGAAGGCCTGTATCCATATAGGCATATTGGATTTTACTCTGTTTCCGGATCAGAGGGAATTTTATTCTATACATAAGATAGCGAATGTAAAGACCGGACGTATCTATAGTGACAAGCTGGCGTTTCATGTGGTAGAATTAAGTAAATTAAAGCAGGCTTCGGAAACGGAGAGGGGAACGGATGTATATCGCTGGGCCAGGCTTATTTCCGCCGGGAGTATTCAGGAGATGAAGACGCTGGCCAAAGGAGATGAGTATATGAAGGAAACGGTAGATACG
>NZ_JAHQCW010000064.1 GCF_019042275.1 Diplocloster agilis | reverse complement strand
GGCGGACTTCACGTCCGACGGGCAAGAGCCTCTGAACCGGGAACACCTCAAGTGTTCCTGGTGAATAGGCTCGGTTCCTGAACCCGGCTTTTCGATTCCCCTTAGCGGATACCAGCGCTAGCCCTCCGCGCTCCCAGAGAGATACAAAAGAACCCGGCCGCCCGGAGCGTCCCCGCCCATCCGGGATCATCCCGGCCTTCCCCGCAGCTCTCTTCCCGACCCCTCTCAAAAAAAACAGAACCCATCCGGCCCACAGGCCGAAAGGGTTCTGTTCCACTGATTCACGAACTACGCACTAAACGATAATCTCTTCCAGGGACTCCAGCGCACATTTCACCATAAACTGTCCCAGTTCCATACTGGTTTCCACCGAATTCAGCGCAAACCACTCCGTATTCTCCTTCGTCCTCTCCAGATCCACATGGTCCGGATAAAGGGCGTACATCAGGCTGGACTCAAACTTACCGGCATGGTCAAATCCGCCGATCTTATGCTGGCACTTTGCACTCATAAGAGGAATCACTTTGATATAAGAGAACGGATCATCGCCTGAACCCAGATTCTCATAATAGTCGGCATAATCATTGCTGCCCCACCAGCCCTTGCCTCTGGTGTCCTCCATAAACTCCATCGTAACCTTCTTCGCGGCTTTATGGCAAGCCAGCGTCATAGGCATCAGCCCGGCTTCCTCCGTCTGATGATGGGCCACGCAATAAATATTTTTCACACCGCCATAAATCAGCGACTTCAGAATGCAATAGATATAATTCTCATAGGCATCCACATCCACATGGATCGTGCCTGTCTCGGGTCCGCCGACTGCATAACTGGCCACGCCGTACCAAATCGGCGGGCACACCACGATCTCTTTTGTCTTCTCCAGCTCTCTTAACACTCCGTTAATCACCATCGTATCCGTGCCGCAGCTGGCATGGAGCGCATGATACTCGATCGTCCCGATCGGAATAATAAACGGTACCTTCCGCTTCTTCGCGTCCTCCAGTTCCTTATAGAACATATCAACCATTTGCATCTTGATCCACTCCTTTCCTGCCCTGTCAGGCCTGCTTCAAGGGCCTGCTTAGAATTCCAGTTCGTACAGTTTTCCGATTTCCGGCGAGAGAACCTCACATCCGCTCTCGGTAACCGCGATTCCTTTTTCCCAGCGGACGCCAAACGTCTTGGTTGAGATAAATGTATCGATCTGGAACGTCATATTCGGCTGCAGCGCATAGTTAGAGATCGTCTCTACCCAGGGAGCTTCCACTTCGATCATACCGGTGCCATGCATCGGGCCGTAGACAAAGTTATCCTGGTAATTATTTTCCACATAATACTGATAAAAATTCTTTGCAATATCAGCGGCAATTACGCCGGCTTTGATCTGTTTCTGTGTCCATTTGTGGGCTTCCAGTCCGAACATCACCACATCTCTTCTGTTTCCTTCCAGTTTACCCAGAACGATGGGGTAACCGATGGAAGCGGAATAGCCGTCGATTTTCGCGGACAGGTTCAACTGTACGATGTCGCCCTTCTCGAATTTCCGGTAAGAAGAACGGGAGATAGCATGACGGGTGGACGCTTCGGAGAATACATACATCGGAAGACCTTCGTATTCCGCTCCGTTTTCATATACCACTCTCTCAGCCACACCGACCATCTGAAGCTCCGTCATTCCGGGACGGATCTCTTTGATGACCTGCTGGGTTGCCAGCTCTGCGATCCGGTAGCCTTCCTTCAGACAATTGATTTCATTTACGGATTTGATGGAACGAAGCTCTACCATCACATGATCCGCACGCACGATCTCAGCTTCCGGGAATGCAGCTTTGATGCCTTCCATAATGATTACGGAGGTATCCAGATAGCTGGCCACACCGATGCGAAGCTTGGAACCTGTGATTCCTAATGCTTTGAACACATCGTGATAGGTATCGGCCTGAAGCTCGGGATAAGCGGGATCTGCGCCTTCCCGGTATTCTTTTAATACGAAGATTTTATCAATTCTGGAACGGTCCGCAGCGAATTCACGGCTCTCCGGTCCTACCATCAGCGCAGCTTCGCCCGCCGGGTTGATCGCTACGCCGCAGCGCTCAAACAGCGGCCAGAATCCGGAAAAATAACGCGCGTTGGCGTAATCGGATTCGTTTGAATTTACAATCAGGGCGTCCAGCCCTTCCCTCTGCAGGATCTGTCCCGCTTTTTTTGCTCTCTCTTTGTACTCCTCAACGGGAATACAGATACTTCCATGTTCTGCCATAATTTTTTCCTCCAATTTTAATTACTTTGAGCATGCAGCGGCTTTTTTAGCCGCTTGCATGCGATGCTTAAGATTTCCTATATACACTGCCCGAAAGCGTCTGATATAGCTATTTCACTCAGTCACAACTGTAACCTGGAGTCGTATAAAACGCTACGGTCCGGGGCTCCGCCCTGCCATACTGTGCGACGACAGGCACGTCGCTTTCTAAGAGAATCGCGTACTGTTCACCAAAGGCCGCCGTATGCGCTCCAAAATCTTTTTCCTCGTTGGTTCTCAAACAGCGCACCCTCTCTGCCTCTACCGTGACCGGAATATTCCGTACCGGTTCCCGATCGGTATACAGAAGTGTAATGTTGATATGGGCATCCTCATTTCCCGTGTTCGTAATAATGATGGATTCATGTCCCGGGATACTGTTCACGCCTACCGGCGGAAGTTCCGCGTCGGGAAATACCCATACCTTCTGTCCATAACCCATGTTTCTCACCCTCATTTCTGTCTCTTAATTTATTTATTTGACCGCAAGCTTTCGCTGCGCTGGTCCCTTCTTTTTATCGTCCGTTATTCATAGTAAAATATCTGCTGCATGTCGTGGTAAAATTCACTGTCAGGAGTTATGGCGTATTTTATAAAGCACGGTCTCGTATGCTTCCACCACTCCTGGGTGATGCTGTCCTCCTCCATCAGGGCCATATCTTTATCATAATCGTCGCCGATGTATTCATAGTAAGAGAATACGCTGTCACCCTGTATAAAGATAGAGTAGTTTCTCAGGTTACATTTGTGGATCGTTTCCAGGACCCCGGGCCACGTGTTCGCGTGAAGCTCGATATATTCCTGGATCTTATCCGGCTTTAACTTCCCGATCTGACCGAATACCTGTCTTCGCATGCAATCTCTCCTTTTACGATCAATCCTTTTTGGAGAAAGAATCGATCAAAACAACAACGACCAAAATGATACCTTTCACTACCCACTGCCAGTACGTGTTGATTCCCATCAGAACCATAATATTGGATATCACCTGCAGGAACAAAGCGCCGATCACGATACCGACCACGCGTCCCCGGCCGCCGGTTAATGAGGT
The DNA here is from genome assembly GCF_019042275.1 of Diplocloster agilis. Lineage (GTDB taxonomy): Bacteria > Bacillota > Clostridia > Lachnospirales > Lachnospiraceae > Diplocloster > Diplocloster agilis. Next base: position 18,801 of record NZ_JAHQCW010000064.1, on the reverse strand, counting down.
GCCGCCCAGCACGCAGATGGTCATGACATCAAACAGCAGGTTATCGCCCAGCGTCACGTTTCCGGACTGGGTCTTGGACGTAAGCCCCAGCGCTCCGATCGAAGTCAGGACTCCGCACATGACAAATGCCAGGATCGCTACAAAGTTGACATTCAGACCGGACAGTTTGGAAGCTTCCTTATTACCGCCTACTGCGAAGAAGCTGCGCCCGATCGCCGTATGCGCGGTAAACATATACAGGATAACGGCTACAACTGCCATCAGGATAACCGCATAAGGCACGATTCCCAGTTTTCCGAGAGCCATCTTGCCGAAGCTGTCGGGCAGGCCTGAGATCGGCAGGCCGTCGGAATATATGTAGTTGACACCTTTTAGCATATTCATGATAACAAGCGTCGCGATAAACGACGGCATTTTGCCGTATACCACGAGACAGCCGTTGATCACTCCCACCGCCGCGGACATGGCGACCACGATCAGGAAGGATACCCAGATGGGCAATCCGTAGTTTACCGTACAGCCGGCAAAAAAGATAGAGACCAGTCCGATGGTGGAGGAAATGGACATATCCATCTCCCCGATCAGGATTACGAAAAATTCTCCCATGGCAATGATGGCTACAAAGGATGCCTGTCGCAGCACATTCATGATATTGTTCGTGGTGCGGAAGTTACTGTTGAAACAGCACAAAATAAACAGTGCGATAAATAGAAATAAAATCATCCAGTCGGTCAGCAGAGCTTTTGCGCCGCCGCTGTATTTTTTTGATTTTGTCTTATAATCATTCATTTATGCGTTCACTCCTAACAAATTATTGATGATGACTTCCTGTGTCTTTCTTTCACCTTCCACAACATCCATAATTGCGCCTTCGTACATGATGTAGATCCGGTTGCACAGCCCGATCAGTTCTTCCATTTCCGGGGAAACCAGGATAACCGCTTTCTTTTGTTTCGTCAGCTCATGAATCAGCTGGTAAATCTCGAATTTTGCCCCGATGTCAATTCCGCGGGTCGGTTCATCCAGCAAAAAGATTTCCGTATCCCGCAGCAGCCATTTGGCAATAACGATTTTCTGCTGATTACCGCCGGACAGTTTCTTTACGTTCTGCCACAGGGAATAGTAGGCAAGATTCATCTTCTCATTGATCTCATAAGCGGCCTTTGATTCCGCCTCGTGATCCTGGAAGATTCCCATCTTCCGGAACAGCTTCATGGACGGCAGGGTCGTATTATCTTTGATGTCGAATTTCATATTCAATCCCAGCGTCCGCCGCTCATCAGGCACAAGCCCCATGCCGAGACGGATCGCCTGGAACGGCTTGCGGCAATGGACCGGTTTTCCCTTGACCAGCACTTCTCCGCTTACGATCTTATGGTTTCCGAAGATCGCCTGGACCAGCTCGGTTTTACCGGCTCCCAAAAGCCCCGCGAGGCCGACCACTTCTCCGGCCCGTACCTGCAGGCTGATATCCCGAAATGCCTTCGGCGCCGTTAAGTTCTTCACTTCCAGGATCACTTCACCCAGATCTTCGTTGACCGGGGGATAAACATTGGCCAGTTCCCGGCCGATAATCATCTTCACCAGCTGCCCGTTGTCGATGTCCTTCACTTTTCCGGAATTGATATAACGTCCGTCGCACAATACCGTGTAGGAATCGCAGCATTCGAACACCTCATTCAGACGGTGGGATATGTAGACGATACCGATTCCCTTTTGCTTCAGCAGGCCGATGATACGGAAAATATTTTCAATATCCTTTTCCTGCAGCACCGCCGTCAGCTCGTCGAATATGATGATCGAGGGATCGTCAAGCAGCGCTTTGGCCAGCTGGATAATCTGCCTCTCCGCCGTTCTCAAATGTTTGACCGGGATATGCAGATTGATGTCGCACTGAAGGAAATCCAGCATTTCCTGCGCGCGGCGGTCCAGGGCTTTCCAATCGATCAGCCCGTGTTTCTTCTCATAACGTCCTACAAATATATTTTCTACGCCGTTCATATCGCTCATCAGCGTGAACTCCTGATGAACGATGGCGATTCCTCTGCTTTGAGATTCCCGTACACTGTAGGATGGAATTTTGATCTGCTCGCCTTTGACGAACAGCTCGCCCTTGGTCATTCTGTTTTCACCGGTAATACACTTGGACAGGGTTGATTTTCCGGCTCCGTTTTCTCCGACCAGAGCGTGGCACTCGCCCGGCATCAGCGTAAAATTCACATCCGCCAGCGCTTTCACGCCGGGGAACTCCATCGTACAGTTCTTTATCTCAATCAAGGGTGTTACATCCGTTTTATTTTCGCCCATTTCGATAACTCCTTCCAAATTACAGCCATAACCACCCAAGGGCTTCCACGCCAGAACAGATAATTGCGTCATCCGGTGCCTCGGGATGTCTGATATTGTGAATCAGCCGTTTCAGCTCATGATAGGGGAACATGCAGCTGTTCACACCCGTCTCGTTTACCGGGTTGATATCAAAGAACATCTCTTTTACGATGTCGAAATCTTTTTCATTCAGATACAAGATTTCATCCAGCAATTGTTCCTTCTTTTCCGGATCCTGCTCTCTTTCATAGGCCAGCGCCGCCAGCACCATGTCATAGATCACCGCATTTCTTCGTTCCGCATTTTCCCACCGGTCAAAATGAGTAAGCCATGGATAGAGTTTTTCGTTCCGGCCGGCTTCCTGCTGCAGCATATGGATCTTCGCCATCAGGTTCTCATGGTTCGCCTTGGCCGCGAGAATAGCCGGAATGTCCTCCTGGGTCATCTTATTCTTCTGGAACGGGAAAGCCGTGGTGTACAGGGGAATCTGGCTTTCGTGAATGGTTATCATATTTTTCATCACATACAGGATGGTTTCTCCCAATGCGCCGAAGTTCAGCTCACAGGCCCTTTGATAGAATTCTTCCTCATCCATCGTGGAACCCCAGCCATAGTTGCCGTGGGCAAACAGGTGCATGAACAGTCCGTACCATTCAAACATGAATCCGTTAATGCCGTGTACACCCATTTCCACACTGCCCTTGTGCTGGCGGATATCGGTCTCGATGACCTGCTCATTGGTTTCATCCTCATAGCGGATCATATTGGACTTAAAGGTCCGGTACAGACGTCCCATGGTGGACGTGATGGAATTGGATTCCGTGTCTCTCGCCCAGATCCTGTCCCGGCCAAATGCGTCACACCATTTCGGGAATTCGGTTTCCGGCACATACAGGCCCGGCGCCCAGAACAGCATAATATCCTTCGGCATGGAGTCCACACACTCTTTTAAGAATGCCGGATCTTTCTCAAGGGGCGGCTGGCGGAATGCCCGGATGCCGATCACAGCCTGGGGATTGATCTCCCTCACCGCGTCGTAAATTTTCTGCAGAAGCCACATGTTTGCTTTGTGCTTCGCCTCACCGGGGGAGCTGCTGATCGCGTGCCAGCGTTTCTTGCACTCGTCGCATTCACAGTACCAGAATCCTTCCTCGCTCTCCTCCAGCGTATAACCGTCAAAGCCCAGTCTGGCGATCTGTCGCATGGATTCAATGATATAATCCACGGTTCCCGGATAGCTTAAGCACAGCGAATCGAAATCGTTCAGGAAACCGCTGGACTTGGGCGCTTTCATCCTCGCTTCCGGATGTTTGATGGAAAACGCGCCGTTATAGGAGTTCAGTCCCACATAGGCAAATATTTTGACCTCCAGCTTATGCGCCAGCCGGATAAATTTGTCCATATACGGTTCTTCCAGGTTCGGATGGGTATACCGCACGGTCAGCCATCTGCGGTTCTCCGCATTCCATATTTTGATGGGTACATCCCGGAACACAGTCTCGGGATAGTCCTCCATATCAAAAGGCCAGTATCCATACATGACCAGATTAAACTGATTGATTTTATTGTCCAGACAGATATTCAGATACTGTACCCAGTCCTCATATCCCCACAGCTGGCTGTCAAAACCGAATCTGCCGTAGCCCGCATACCAGGAAAAGGTCTGTGCAATAGCCCGCACCGGCAGGGATGGATAATCGGTAATCTGGCACAGCGGCAGCCGGTAAGCGCCGTCGCTTTCCTTTAACAGCATTTTCAAAGAAGTAACCGCATTAATAAAACCGGCCCTGTTTTCGTATTTTAAGATGATTTCTTCTTCCCGGATATCCAGATCATATCCCTGCTCCTTAAACAGTTCCGGCTGTTCCGCATTAAGCCCGTTAAGCGATAAAATAATATGTACCGGCATCTCGCCGTCGTCGCTGCCTTCTCCGACAGCAGTTTTTATTTCTTTATAATTCCACAGACGAAGTTCTGTTATTTCCAGCAATTCATTCAGATCGAGATTCTTTTCTTCAGAGTTCAGACAGATTTTATAAAATGGTCTCGTTGAGCCCTGTTTTTCTATCAAATGTTTTGGTTCCGGTAACAAATTGATCATTTATCGAACCCCCTGTTTTATTTTTTAAGTCTGCTTTAATTTCAATGTCTGTTTTCGCTTATAAAAGCCGGCGGGCAAAATTATCCCGCCGTCTTTTATTTTTTATATACCTATTAAATATTCAGAATCATTCTGCCGTTCTGATCAGCCAAGCCATCCCCAGTTCTTCCAGTCGTAATCTGCGATGTTGGAAGGTGTGATTGCTTCGGGTTCCGGAAGGTCATAGTTTTCCGGAAGGTCTTCTTTTAATACTAAAGCTTTATACATAGCGTCCGTTGCCTGATAGCCCAGAACTACCGGGTCCTGCAGTACTTCCGCCAGCCATTTGTCATTGTTTTCGGAGATCCAGGTCAATACGTCGATATCACCGGCGATACCAATGAATTTGGTCTCGTCTCTGCCCTGTGCCACTGCCGCATAATAAGCGCCGACTACTTCTGCATCATTATGTCCGCATACCACATCGATCACAGATTCTCTTTGCAGCACGTTTTCCATCAACGTCTGGGCGGAATCCCGGTTACCAGCGCCGGTGTCGCCTTCTTCAATAATCTTAGCGTTCGGATATTTTTCCAGAACCGCGCTCTTAAATCCGTCAAAACGGTCCTGAGATACCTGACCGGAGGTAGGACGGGAGATAAACAGGCATACCGGATCATCTTTTCCTAACGTATCCAGATATTTTACAGCCTCTTCTCCTGCTTTCTTACCGAGCGCCTTCATGTCATGGCCTACGAAGGTGGACCATACCACGTCACTGTCAGAGCTGGGCTCCTGGGCATAATCACCGATTACGAACGGGATTCCCTGGCCTGTCAGTTCTTTCATGGTCGGGATCGCGGAGGATGCGTCAGCCGGGAACAGGATAATACCATCGCTGCCTGCGCTTGCCATATTCTCCACGTTGGTCAGCATCGTCTGAACATCAGATCTGGAATCTTCAAAAGAAAATTCGAAGTTTACTCCGTACTCATCGCCGTGATCTGCCATCCACTGATTGCAGCCGTCGATCACGCCCTGATACCAGGTGTACGCGGTCAGCTCCATAATGGAGACGCCGATCTTATAGGTCTGCTTTTCCCCTGTGCTGTCTGCGGCCGGAGCCTGTGATTCTGCCGGTTTCGCGGATTCCGCAGGAGCTGCCGGTGCTGCGCTCTCTGCCGGAGCCTCCGCAGGTTTCTCAGAAGATCCACATGCTACCAGTCCCAGTGACATCGCTGCTACCATGAGTAATGCTAGTGCTTTTTTCATAAAACAAAACCCTCCTTTAAAATTTTATGATAAAATGAGCAACCTCATTTATCATTCCCACTACCCTAAATACCGTTCTCTTGTTTCCCTCTGTCCTATATTTTAGTTGCTTTCCGCGGTCCAGTCAACATTTTCACTTCATTTTCACTTTAATTTAATTTAAACGTTTCACTTTACATTTAAACACTTATATGCTATAGTGTATGAAAGAATTCCGTTAGCGGAATTTCCTATTAAAAGTACGAAATAAGGCCTGAAAGGTTAAAGGGAGGATTGTCCATGGCTACGATAAAAGACGTGGCAAAGCTGGCTGATGTTTCCATTGCCACCGTATCGAATTATCTGAATCATACCAAGCCGGTTAGTAAGGAGGTTTCCCAGAGAATCAAGGAAGCTGTGGATGCCCTGCAATATTCCCAGAATCTCTCGGCGAAAAGTTTGAAATCAAATTTCTATAATGATATCGGAGTAATTCTGCCGAATCTGAACGATTCCTATTATGTACAGATGTTTCAGGGAATTGAGAATACATTTCAAAATACAGGATATTATGTCAATCTGTCATTTTCCTACGATATCCCGGACTACGAGCAGAATATCGTCCGCAACTTTTTGAAGAAACAGATCTGCGGCCTGATCCTGGTCTCCTGCCAGCCTGACAACTGGAAGTTTTACTATGATTATTTTACCTCCGACCAAAGGCCCCTGGTCCTGATCGACCGCAATATTCACAGCCTGGATGCAAACTTTGTCTCCTTCGACAATTTCTCGATCATAAAATACATGACCACCTATCTGTTAGATTACGGATATCGGAATATCTACCTGATGAGCGGTCCTTCCAAATTCGACTGCGAGGCCGACTGTATCAGCGGATTCCAGGAAGCCCTGAACCAATGCGGTTCCAAACCGGACCCGGCCTATCTGCTGAAAACCAATCTGAGCAAAGAGGACGCGTTTCGAAAAACGATACAGCTGTTAAAAAGGCATAAGCCCGACGCGATCATCGCCACATCGGAATCCATCGCCACAGGGATCATCGAGGCGTTTACGATCCTCGGCTACCGCACCGAAGATATCCCTGTGATAACGCTTGGGGAGGAGCACTGGAATCTTTATACCCATTCCATGACCAACGCGTCCGCCGCCAGGCCCGCCATCAAGCTGGGTCAGACCGCTTCCAACCTGCTGTTGGAACAGCTCAAATCTCCGTCCACCAAAGAAAATGAGAAAATCATTCTGCGGGACACGTCGCTCAACAAGCCCATGTCTCTCGTAAGAACGGTTACCGTTATGGACAAATCGGACAAAAAAAGAGAACCGCAGAAAACGGTCCGCATTCTCATGATGGATACCCCTCAGGTTCACTCTCTTCAGGGGTTGATCCGCAACTTTGAAAACAGGACGAATATCCACGCCGACATCACGATCCTGCCCCATCATTATTTATATGATAAGATATTGGAAAATCACAGCCAGGCTTTTGCCGGGGAAGACCCTTACGATGTGTTTATGTATGATATCCCGTGGCTGCCGGCCCTGGCCTCCGATCACATTCTGGAAGATATCACCCAGCAGCTAAAATCCATCGACCTGAATATCTTTCTGCCCGGCTGCCTGAAATATTACAGCAATTATAACCAGCATTATTACGGCATTCCTTTTATGTACGCGCCGCAGATCTTTTATTATAGAAAGGATCTGTTCGAAGATCCCGATTTGAAGGCCGCTTACGAAAAGCAGAACAATATCACACTGCGCCCGCCGCTTACCTTGAAGGAGTTTAATACGATCGCCGATTTCTTTACCAACAAATCGGACCGCATTGATTACGGAATCTCCGTCCCCGCCGCCTACGACGAATGCCTTGCCCCTGAGATTTATATGCGGCTGCGGGCCTATAACGGGAAGCTCTTTGATCATGACGGCAAAGTGTCTTTGGATTCCGCCCAATCCCTGAAAGCTTACATTCATTTTGTGCGCTCGGTCAAGGCGGCGAAGCCCAACTACCAGGAAGCCACGGATGTCAGCATCGTACAGGATTTCCTCCAGGGCGAGACAGCGATGTTGATCACTTATCCTTCCTTCCTGACCGATATCGTAGACCTGCGCCGGAGCAGCCTGGTGGGTTCCATCGGCTATCATCATATCCCCGGGCACTGTCCGCTCTTAGGCGGCTGGAGCATGGGAATCAGCGCGGTCTCCCGCCACAAGGAGGAAGCTTTCGAATTTTTGAAGTGGACCTGCGATGAACAGGTGGCCAACTACCTGACTCTCTTAGGAGGCCAGTCGGCCATCACTTCCACCTATACGAATGATGAGCTGGTCAAGCTCTATCCCTGGCTTCCGCTCTATCATTCCACCTACACCTATTGTAAACCTCCGATCCCGCCCCGGCTGAAGGGCAAGCGAATCGTATCTCAGAATGAGATCGATTCCATCGTCTGCAAATGGATCTACGAACTGCTGGAAGATAAGCTGGAGGTGCAGGACGTGATCACGAATACGCACCGGGAGCTGGAAGAGCTTTGTAAAAGGTTGTAGCGTGAGTTCATCCACGGGTTTGGGTATGCCCGCTGCTTCAGGACGGGAAGGACGCCGGTTTCCGGGGATGCTTTCGGCGGCCGGGATCTCTTGTGTCTCCTCCGGGCGCGCGGAGGGCTTGCGCTGGCATACGCTAAGTGGAATCGAAAGGCCGGGTTCAGGAACCGAGCCTATTCACCAGGAACACATGAGGTGTTCCCGGTTCAGAGGCTCTTGCCCGTCGGACGTGAAGTCCGCCGTGCATCCTGAACCCGGCCTTTCGATTCCACTAAGCGTATGCACAGCCGCCCTATGCGCGCCCGGAGGAGACACAAGAGATCCCGGCCGCCGAAAGCATCCCCGGAAACCGGCGTCCTCCCTGTCCTGAAGCAGCGGGCATACCCAAACCCGTGGATGAACAGCTATACGTTTTTAGTTTCTTTTTTATAGCTATGAGCACTTGCGGCTGTTTTAAGCCGCTTACGTGCGATGTATAAAAAATAGTCAACGAGGTTTTTTCGAGCGCTACTATTTTTATTTCGGTTCCTGGCCTCCGCTGTCCGGTTCAAAGGTTTTTCTTCCGAGGCGCACTTCTTCCATGATTTCCGTCATCTCCTCCGGGAGATATTCAAACAGGTAGTTTCTGCCGCCCTTGTATTTCTGGTGTATGACGCTTCGGATCTGTTCGTTGATCCGTTCGATGTCTTCCTTTAATCCCTGGGCCGACAGCCTTCCTGCCCCCTGCCCCAGAATGATCACCTGCTCCGTGGCATCGGATGTGGCAACTGTGACATGATATTTGCGTCCGATCCGGTGCACTGTTTTCTCGATGTATTGATCCGCGGTCTCCGCCTCCTTGGTATATACCACATAGATATTGTGGTATTTGGAGATCTCTCCCTGACCGCCTTCCACCTTGTATGCATCAAATACCAGTATCAGGGTATTTTTCAAAAAGCCCTGATAATTGCACAGAATATCCATCAGTTTATTCCTGGCGCTCTCGATGTTGACCTTTGCCAATTCCTTCAGATCATCCCAGGCAAATATAATATTATAGCCGTCTACCAGCAGGTATTCTTCCTCCGGACGTTTTGGTTTTGGCGCGTGGCTGCCGCCGGACTTGTACCGCTCCTCGACGCTTGCTCTCTTTATCGTTCTTCCGGAGGTTCTGGCCCAGCCGGGCGATTCTCTCTTTACCGGCCCGTAAGTCCGGGCGAAGATCTCCTCCAGCTCTTTTTCATCCGCCTGCGGCGATGCCTTGCTCCAGTCTGTATTCACAGAAGGCGCCGGATCTATTTTCTTCGGCTCCTGATCGAAGGAAACCCCACTCTCCACATGCATAAATTCCCGGACCTGGTCCCAGCCGACTACAAACCCGGCGCCGTGAGAACAAAATACGGAGCCCGTGGGATGATCCAGATCCTTCTCCGAATCATAGCCGATGGAATCGATCACCTCTTCGGCGTTATGGCAGGGTTCATATCCTTTTAACGTGCAGGACAGCCTCCCCCTTCCGCTGGTGTAAGCCGTCACCTCGGTCTGGTAATCCCTCATAGTGACCACCGGGCAGCTTCCGGTCAAAATGGACATGTCCCCATCCGTCTCAGGCCCGGAAAAAGTCCCGTACATCTTCGGAATATCGGACAGGGCCCGGCCCACCTTCTCGGCAGGAACCTCCAGGCGGTACTCATAGACCGGCTCCAGCAGCACGCAGTCGGCCATTTTCAATCCCTGGCGCACCGCACGGTAGGTGGCCTGCCGGAAGTCGCCTCCCTCGGTATGCTTCTGATGGGCCCGGCCCGCTGTCAGGGTAATCTTCATATCCGTAATCTGAGATCCGGTCAGGACACCGATATGTTCCTTTTCCTCCAAGTGCGTCAAAATCAGTCGCTGCCAGTTTCTGTCCAGCACGTCCTCACTGCAGGACGTATCAAACGTAAGGCCGCTCCCCGGTTCACCCGGCTCCAGCAAAAGGTGTACCTCCGCATAATGGCGCAGCGGTTCAAAATGCCCCACTCCCTCTGCCGGGCTTTGGATGGTCTCCTTATAAACGATACTCCCGGAACCGAATTCCACATCGATAGCAAACCGTTCCCGGATCAGGCTCTTTAAGATTTCGATCTGCACCTCTCCCATCACCTGGGCATGGATCTCGCCCGCAGACTCCACCCACACCATATGAAGCTCCGGTATCTCTTCCTCCAGCATCTTAAGCTTTAAAAATGCCGTATGCACATCGCACTCCGGCGGCAGCTGGATCTGATAGGTCAACACCGGTTCCAGCACCGGGATCTCCGCCTCCGTCTCTATTCCCAAACCTTCCCCGGAAAACGTCTTCGTAAGGCCAGTGACCGCGCACACAGTCCCGGCCGCAGCCTCCTGTACCGCCTGGTACTGCGAACCGGAATAGATGCGGATCTGATCCACTTTCTCTTCCCAGGCTTCCCCCTTCTGCCCGGAGAGCAATGTTTTCACCTTAAGGCTTCCGCCGGTTATCTTCATATAGGTCAGCCGGTTGCCCTGCTCATCCCTGGCTATCTTATAGACCCTGGCGCCGAATTCCTCCTGATACCGCGGACAGTCGCAATACCTCGCCAGCCCGTCCAGAAACTCTTCCACCCCGTTAAGCTTCAGGGCAGACCCGTAATAGCAGGGAAATACCTTTCTATCGCGTATCAGCCGTCTGATATCCTCCTGCCCGATTCCGCCGGTCTCCAGATAAGTTTCCAACAGTCTCTCATCACACATGGCCAGATTTTCCAGAAAAGTATCCGAATCCTGGTCTTTTCCAAAATACAGGCACCTCTCATCCAGCCTGTTTTTCAGCTCCTGCTGTAATTCCTGACGGTCGGTCCCCGGCTGATCCATTTTATTGATCCAGAAAAATACCGGTATCCGATAGCGTTTCAGCAGCCGCCACAGCGTCTGTACATGTCCCTGCACGCCGTCCGCCCCGCTGATCACCAGGATCGCGTAATCGAGTACCTGCAAGGTCCGCTCCATCTCCGCGGAAAAATCCACATGTCCCGGCGTGTCCAGAAGCGTGGCGCAGATATCCCCCAGCATGAATTCCGCCTGTTTGGAAAAAATCGTAATCCCTCTGGCACGCTCCAGCGCGAAGGTGTCCAGAAACGCGTCCTGGTGATCCACCCTTCCAAATTTGCGGATACTGCCGGTCAGATACAAAATACTCTCGGCCAGCGTGGTCTTGCCCGCATCCACGTGTGCCAGCAGACCAATACTAACATATTCTTTGGGTTTATTCTCTGGTGTGTTCTCCATCGAAAATACCTCTTTCTCTGTTTTATAATAAGCTCATTTGCCAAAATTTTGCTTTGCCCATTACCTTTTTGAAGAACACGAGATTCAGCACTTTCGGCACATTGATTCCTGTATCCGGCATATCCACCGATATCAATTTCTAAATCCAATGATCCTCTATTTCTTCTTTCAGCGTACAAAACATATCATAAAAATTTTCTTTGGCCTGTGCAACAATTTCATACGCAATCTTGCGAATATAAGAATGCGCAACATTATTCCGCTCCTGCAATGCACGAAGCCAGAGATCTTCATCTTTTATCATTCCTGCTTTATATGCAGTTTTCAAAATAATTTTAGGCGAACCGGTCGCCCCCTCTTCATAGCCGTGAACTTCCAATATTTCTTTCATCATCTTCCAAGACTGCTCAAAGCATAGCTCGTATAGTCCTACAAGCCCTGTCAAAACAACACTGTCATACGGTTCTTTATAATTGTAAATCTCCTTCATATTTGATAAGGAAGCGCAAAAGTTTTCATACTTTTTCATAGAGCACCCTCCCATCCTTTCTGATAGAATCTTGCAGCTCTTGCTGAATATCTCTGTCCAAATTAACGATGTCATACTTTAAGAGCGTTGAAGTTTCTTCATTCACATCCAACGCAAAACGTTCAAAATCACCTCCCGACACTGCTAAATCGATATCACTGGTTTCTCTAAAATCTCCGCGCGCACGGGAACCAAATAAAATTATCTTTCTGATACCATATTCCTGCGCCAGTTTCCTGATTTCTTCAATGACCTGCTGTTTAATTCCTGTTCCATCCATAATCTCTCTCCAATATTTAACCGAAATATTGCTATATCAATAGCTGCTTCCATTCTGATTATATTTTCGAAGCGCCTCTTCCGTGAGAAACTGACCGGCATTATCCTTTGTAATCTCAGCATATGGAAGGTAAATATATTTATCGTTCTCAAATTCCATATCTTCCATTCCTTCTCCTGTGGCCAGGGCAACCGCCAGCTCTGCCATTGCCGCCGCCTGTCCTTCTTTATCGTTATATACGGTTCCGGAGAGCTTATCATCAAGGACAGCTTCCAATCCCACCTGCGTGCCGTCTATTCCGAAAAACACAGGGTAGGCCGACTCGGTTAAATTTGTTTTCTCATAGGCATCGATGGCTCCAAGAGCCATATCGTCATTATTGGCCAGGACAAGCTCTATCTTATTCTGATACTGGGCCAGCATCTGTTCCATTCGGTTCTGGGCCTGGGCCCGATTCCAATTCGCAATCCCGTTACCTAATTTTTCGAGCACGATCCCCTTATTTTTTAAAGTTTCCACCGCATTTTCCGTGCGGATGATCGCATCCTGATGGCCGGGCTCCCCTTCCAGTACCACATATTGGATCTTACCGTCCCGGTTACGGTCGATCCTGCTGTTAGAGAGGATCGCCTCTGCCGCCAGCTCCCCCTGCATGACTCCTGATTGCTTTGCGTCCGCGCCCACATAGTAAAGCGCGTCCCACTGCATCATATCCTCTTTGACAGGCTCCCGGTTAAAAAATATAATCGGCACATTATGATTCCTGGCAATATCGATGATTTCCGACGGGTCCGCCCGCTCCACCAGGTTCACGCAGAGCACATTACACCCTGCGTCGATCAGCTCCTTTACCTGGTCATTCTGAGTCCGCTGCGAACCGGCCGCATCCCGGATGGTCACCGGTGTCATGGAATGGCCGCTTCCGAAAGTGTCCAGCTGTTCTTTAAAACTGACAAGCAGCTCATTGAGAAATGTATCACTTTGATTATAGTATGTCACTCCCACATGAATCTGATCCGGCGAAGCCGGCCGCTCTCTTCCACAGGCGCATAAGGAAAACATAGCCATACTTAAAAGGATTCCTGTCATCAAAATTCTTAAATATTTCATTCTCTACCTCTGCTTTTGTTCCGATCCTCAAACCGTTTCTACTGACTCATTGTAAAAATGATTTCCTGGTTTTCTTTCGTAAACAGCGTCTCCCTGCGAAGCACCGTATGGGAAACCGCTTTATCCTGCACTTTATGGAAAAACCGCCTGAGGCTTTCCGATATCTCCGTCAGGCTTTGATACCCGATATTAAATTCATCGGGCACCACCAGGCACTTCACATTTCCCGTGTCCAGATAATAGACCGCTTCTGTAGAATGTCCGATTCCGTACACAATGGCTCCGTGCAGATTATTGGCTGCCGCCTCTTCCCCGGCCGCCGTCAGGCTGTTATTATCCAGAGCGGCCACAAAATTCACCTCGGGCTGGTCCGCAGGCAGATTCTCTTTTGGTTCCCCGGAGCGATTGGTTACCGACCAGAGAATCTGAATCCCCGTATTTAAAAGCCTGTCCCGAAACCCCTTTTCCCGGTTCATCACAGACTCCAGCTCACCGGTTTCTGACACAATGCCTATGGTCTTCCCCTCTACACTATTGTTATAGTCTTTGAGCAATTCTTCCGCCAGGGCTGTACCCATGGCATAATTATCGGATTCCGTAACAGGAAGCGCGGACAAGCTTCTGTCTTTTGATGCCGTAGATCCCACCAGCATCACCGGGATCCTTTTTTCAAATTTTTTTAGCATTTCCTCCGCGCCTTCCTCCGGCACAGGCCGCACGATAACCGCATCCGCCCCATTACTGATTTCCCATTCGATGAGACTCTTTTCTTCCTCAACCGTCAGTGTTTCTCCCGTATTGGCTATGTAAACTTCGATTCCCTGATCTTCCGCCGCCATCTTCAAGCCATATTTAAACGCGGCCCACTGCGTATCATCCGAATTCTGAATGATCACGGATACCTTAACCATATCTTGTCCGTTTTTTCCCTGCAGCATCAAAACCACCGCCGCAAGAACCAGGACCGCTAACACTGCTTCCAGCAGAATGACTACTTTTTTTCCAGTCTTCATCTTTTATTTACCCTGTATTTTCTTATCGATCATTTCTTCCCGGCTGAACATATTGCCCTTTTCAAGTATCTTTCTGTTTTCTTCCGTATAGGGAACCGCCGGGATGCAGACGGAAACCGTGGTTCCCTGGTCCGGCTCGCTCTCCACAATCAAGCCGTATTCTTTGCCAAAAACAATCTGAATACGATGGTTGACATTCACAAGTCCAACGCCGGAACCATGTTTGTGAACCCGGTTGCTGTCCGTCAGCAGCAGGCTTACTTCCTCCTCCGACATTCCCATTCCGTTATCCGCCACCGCTAAAATGATCTTATCCTCCTCAAGCCTTCCGGTCACCGTTATCTCAGCACAGTCATCCATGCCGTTCACTCCGTAGTTTATCGCATTTTCCAGGATAGGCTGCAAAATCAATTTTACGGTACAGTAGGAACAGATCGCCGGGTCCACTTGGAAATCAATGGAAAACGCATTTTTATAACGAATCTTCTGTATGTTCATATAGCTTTCCGCGTGCTGCAGTTCTTCGCTCACACTGATAATGGTGCGGCCTTTGGAAAGGCTGATCCTAAAAAGCTTGGCCAGCTGCGAGATCATAAATACGGCCTCGTCGTTTCGTTCCCCCTCCACCATCCACGTTATAGACTCTAATGCGTTGTACAAAAAGTGGGGATTAATCTGACTCTGCAGCGCATCCAGTTCACTTTTTCTTCTCTCCGTCTGTTCCAGGATAATTTCCCTCATAAGGATATCGATCTGTTCGTAGGATTTTTGTATGGACTGCGCCAGATGTCTGATTTCCTGGGAACCTCCGATGTAAATCTCCGGCTTTTCCCCCGCTTCGTATTCCATTACGGAATGATTCAATTTCAAAATAGGATTCGAAATCTTGACAGATACAAGGCGGTTGACGATCACAAGCATCAGCGCCATAAAAAACATAAGGCCGGCTATAAAATACCGGATATTGACCATGCCAAGGTTAAATGTGGAATAAGGGATTACCCCGACCAGCTTCCACCCGGTATAGCTGATTGTATTGACAATCACCTTCCGGTGCTCTCCCTCAAAGACCTCATCATAGATGCCATCCTTATATTTCGCCGCCACCTCACTATTTTCACTGCTGATACCGTCACTGATCTGTATCTGACGCATGTGATAGATGATTTGTCCGTTGCTGTCACACAGATAATAATACTGCCCGTTATTCAGCGTATTGATCTGCTTCATCATCCGAGAAATATTGGAATAATCCATATCCACAAGAAGGACTCCCAACTGAGAATCCCCGTTATTGGTAAGCTCTACCACACGGCTTAAGGAGATCACCCAATAATACCGGAACGTAGAGTCATTAAACAGATTTTGAATATGCGGCGTGGAAAAATGCATGTTTTCCATTTCGGCCCTGGCCTGTTTGTACCAGTCCTGGCTGGTGACATTGGGATCTTCCTTCTGTGATGCGACCGGTTCCGCCGCCAGCAGGCTTCCATAGTTATTATATAAGGCAATGCTCCGCAGATTATCCCTGTTCGCTTCATACAAAAGATTCATCCCCTGCTGGATGTCGTTATCTTTATTGGATATATCCGTCTCCTTGATTACATTATAATAGACCGCATCCGAGATCTGTCTCATACTGAGCAGATAATCTTCCAGGTTTTCCCCGGCCTGTTCCATCAGCTTCTGGCTGCTCTGTATGATTTCCTGCCGGGATGAGGCGGAGAAACGGATATACATTGCAATTCCCACAATCAGCATGGTTGAAATGGCAATCATGGAAAATGCAAACATAATCGTTGACTGTATCCCTCTGGGATTTACCCTTTTCAAATGCCTAAAATACTTTTTTTTCACTCTTTTGTATGCTCCGTCCTGTATTTGGAAGGCGATACGCCAAACCGCCTTTTAAATACATAGCTGAAATAATTGGGATCCGTATAACCTACATTCCTTGCTATCATATAACTTTTTTCATTTGTTTCGATCAGCTGCCGGGATGCCTGGTCCGTGCGGTAATCCGTCAGATAGCCGATAAAGGAATTCCCCGTTTCCTTCTTAAAAATAGTTGAAAAATAAGAATTCGACAAACCCAAAACCTCGCAGATACTATCCAGCGACAGATCCTCATCCGAATAGTTATTGCGGACGTACTCTTTCGCCTTATCCACAAACGATTTTGTCGACCGGCTCCGGGCGCTGGTTAATTTTTCATGGAAGGAAAGACCGATATCAACCAGCCATTTTCGCAGCCCATTCGGTTCCAGGTCAAGAAGGCTGTTATACAGCTTTCTCATATCCTCTGAGAATTCTTCCATGACAATCTCATTGTTCATGCAAAACTTATATAATTCGCTGATAAGTTCCATAATGGCAATATGGTGCTGCTGCAAAGACAGGGAAGAGGAAAATATATGGTCCAGATACTTATCGACCGCCTCAATAATATCCGACGCGGAGTTCAGACGAATGGTTCGAAACAAATATGATAATTCCGCGTCATTGCTTACCCCGGATTTGCTGATCTCCTGCGGCGCGATCTCTTTAATATTGATCGCTCTGGAGGTGCCGTAGATGACACGATAGGAGACAGCCTCCCTCGCGCCGGTATAAGATTGTGACAATTGAAGGATATCTCCGCAGACCTGACCGATACCCACCGTGACAATAGCGCCAATGATCCGGTAGGCATATTTGCAAAACCGGTCACATTCATCGGTCAATTCGGAGATTTCATTTTCATTCTTCAGCTGCACAATCAAAACAGTATTCCCCAGATAGGAAAAACATTTCGCCTGCCACTTTTCCCCCAGACGTTCCTGCGCCTGTTTCTGAACGGACATGGACAAAAGCAGAGGATTCATCTCCTTTGGGATTTGGCTCGGTGACGCATAAATGACCAAACAGCAAAAGAACGGCCCCGCAAGTGAAATCTGATAATTGGAAAGATAAGCGGAAACTTCATCCTCACGGATCCTTCCTTCTATCAGAGTGGAATAAAAGTTCGCCTGCAGGAGCGGCAGCGACTCCATATAATACTTCTGCAGTGTCTCCACATTCCGCTTTTCACTTATCTCCTGATCCAGCTTTATCTTCAACTGTGTAAACACATTCATCAGTTCCACAGAATTCACCGGTTTCAGAATATATTCTCCGATATCCAGGTGTATGGCCTCTTTGGCATATTCGAACTCATCGAATCCGGTAAAAATCAAAATCTTGGTTGCCGGATAATCCGCCTTGATATGATTCGACAGCTCCAGGCCGTCCATGTAAGGCATTTTGATATCCGTCATAACCACATCCGGCTGAAATTCTTCCACCATCTCCAGCGCCTTCACGCCATTGTTGGCATACCCCACCACGGAAAAGCCCAGCCCTTCCCAATTGATTTTTTTCATAATGACCTGGATTACTTCTTCCTCATCATCCACCAAAAGTACCGTATAAGCGCCCATATCTTCCCCCCAATATGTATTTCCGGCCTGCTGTAAATATTATAACAAATGCAGGCAGCTTTGGGAAGGGGCGGCTGCTTGGGGAAGGGCCGGCTGATTTGAGGAGGGCCGGGGTGAACGGGAGGGCGGAGGGCCTTTGGAAACCGGGCGGCAAATAACGCGGGGCCAAAGCACTTCGGCCGGACCTAAGAACGGGTAACTCCGAAGGCGGGAGAACCTCTTATTGGCAGGGCCCGGAACAAACTCGCCAAAGGACGGCTCGGACAGTGTTCCAGGCCCTGCGAGGTTCTCCCGCCTTCTGCGTAACCCGTTCTAAGGCCCGGTCTCAAGTGCTTTGGCCCCGCGTTATTTGCCGCCCGGTTTCCAAAGGCCCTCCGCCCTCCCGCTCACCCCTACTTTACAGAAGGCTTTTTTTAGCTGGTTTGAGTGGCCGGTGTTATTTTGTAGCGTTCAGTTATTGTTTTTTTACTTTTTGAATGTGTAATTGAATAGAGGATTCCGATAAGGGCGAAGCCTCACAGCAGCCGGGGCGGTTCTTCCCCGGGTTGGGGCAGGACCGTCGGCTGGGACGGGGGCAAGGGCGGTATTCGGGGAGGCTCCCGGCGGCCGGGTTCTTTTGTGCCTCCCCGGGAGCGCGGAGGGCTTGCGGGGAGGGCTTGCGCTGGCAGCCGCTAAGTGGAATCGGAAAGCCGGGGGTAGGATGACCGGCGGACTTTGCGTCCGACGGGCAAGAGCCTCTGAACCGCGGGCTGTTGCACTGACTTAGCGTTCTTCCACGGGGCACTATGCCCGCTGCTTAGGACTTGAAACCGTGGGCGGTATCTGGGGACGCTCCGGGCGGCCGGGTTCTTTTGTATCTCCCTGGGGGCGCATAGGGCGGCTGTGAATACGCTTAGTGAAATCGGAAAGCCGGGTTCAGGATG
>NZ_JAHQCW010000063.1 GCF_019042275.1 Diplocloster agilis | reverse complement strand
TCCGGCAGACGTACAACATGCGTGTTGCGGCGAAGTACAAAAGATTATTCAGAAGCTGCTTCTTCCTCAGATTTGTTTTTCTATTATATCATTCAAAAAGCGCTATGTCAAAGAGGACTCCTAACTCTTCGTTTGAGTTAAAAGCCTTCTTTTTAATCAAATACCCGTCACATTCTACAGGTAATGTTTCTTTTTCCCGCGTTCATTTAGGAACTTGCCTTCCGTCTCTTTTTTGTTCCTCCCCTGTCTTTTGGCGAAGTTCAAAAACAGCCCGGCAATATTCCATATAGTCGATCTGTTCATTTGATGACGGGGATATACCCGCCTGTTCCTGCGTTGTTTCTTCGATTTGCATCTTTATTTTTATCATTTGTATGTGACCCCATTCCTGCCCGCTTCAGAGCGGCACGGTCTTTGCTTTTCAGCCTCTTCCGTACTTTCTCATCTGTACTTTTCTTTTGCACCACCGCCTATCCTCAACTGTGCTTTTGATTTGTGGATTTGCGTCAAAAGGTACACCTTTTGTTACACAGGCAGACATTGCCAAAACGTAAAAAAACCGTCCTTCCGGACGGTTCATTAGCTGTCATTTTGCTTGCTATTAAAAGTGTACCTTTTATGGCGTAACGATAACGTTATAATTAAAATACCGTATATATACTATAAAATCAAGATTTTTTTAAAATTAGCTATGACATTTTAAAGATCAGATCCGGGCAATGGTGTCAATTATGGAAATGAGGGAACTTCAAGACTGATCCTGATCCACCCAGCGAAGGAATGTGGTGGCGGAGATCCCCAGAATTTTAGCCGCCTCCCGTGTTGTAATCTCCCTGGACTGATATCTCTCCTTTAAAATGTAAAATTCCACAGGGATATCTATCCGGGGACGGCCCAAATGTACGCCCCGTGCTTTGGCAGCCGCGATGCCTTCTGCCTGCCGCTGCCGGATGTTAATGCGCTCGGTTTCCGCCACATAGCTGAGCAGCTGTAGTACGATATCCGCAATCAGGGTACCCGTCAGGTCATTTTTATGACGGGTATCCAGCAAAGGCATATCCAGGACCACAATGCCCACCTGTTTTTCCTTAGTGATTATCCTCCACTGCTCCAGTATCTCTTCATAATTCCTGCCAAGCCGGTCGATACTTTTGATGACGAGCGTATCCCCCGGCTTTATCTTTTTCATCAGTCTCTTGTATTTGGGCCGCTCGAAATCTTTTCCCGATAGCTTATCCATGTAAATTTTGGATTGCTTTACCCCAAAATTCTGCATGGCAATCAGCTGCCGATCCTCATTCTGTTCCTTGGTGGACACTCGCACATATCCGTAAATCTGTGATGGCATTTTGCTTCCTCCTACATGGTTCTTTCAACTGATTCCATTGTAGTCGAAGCCGGACTGCCGGCACATTGGTAAATTATTCCATGAAATTAAAGAAGCGCCGCTCAATCACCTGAAACCATGATTTCGCAACGCCTTCTTTTATGAAATTCGTTTGGGTGTTCTCGGCCCGTCCAGATGGGTGATGGTCACTGCAATGCCCGCGACCTTCACATAACCTTCCTCATCCGTAACAAGCCCTTTATAAAACTCCGGGTCTGTCGGGGAACCGTTCAGCCGGAGGTATCCGTTGATACAGGGTGCAGGCTCTCCCTCCCCGGGTACCTTGGTCAGGAAAACACCGGCGGCAGGCGGACCATCCGCCGTATTGGTCTGATTGACTGTCATATCCACACCGTCCATAAGGCTGGTATCCGCCCCTTCTTTCAGCAGCGGAAAGACCGCAAAGTCCACCGCTACATCCGCGTTGGAGTGGTTATATACCGTAATCCTGTTATTTCCCCCGCTATAGCATTCCGCCGGGATCCAATCATAGATGCGCACATCGGTATAGCGGTGCTCCACCGTGTCCCAGCTGCGGCCGGTAGAATAGGTAAACTGCATCGGCCCCCACACGATATCCACCTTATAGACCGGGCCGTCACCGCCTTCCTTTACCCGGGCCTGTACATCCACTTCGGCCGCTCCTTCTTCCACAGTACCGGAACCGCCCAGAATTTTCTCGCCGCCCACCACTGCGTAAGTGGACAGCCGCCGTGTATGCAGCTTAAGAATCGTCCCATCGGCCGATAGCTCAAAGGATTCCTTTTTCTGCTCCGGATCCTCTGCCGGCCCCATGGGTATGGGTTCCGCCCGGCCATTGTGATAGCGGTAGACCCGGTAGCTCTGCCTCCCCCGTATAGCCGCGCCCAGGGTGATCTCTACCTGTACGGTATTCGGCAGTTCATGAAGTGATGTGGTCACCGTACCGCTCCCCGCTTCTTTTGTCACCGACTTTGTAACGCTGAAATCATAAAATTTGAGCACCTCTCCCTGGGCAAGACTCAGTATATCCTCCGCCCCCTGGGCCTGCTCATCCGCATCGGAGGCGTACAGGGTAAGCAGAACCTCCTCACTGTTGAGATCGGCGGCAGTCACGCCGGCCTGAGCATCCGTAACCTGGCGCTGGAACACCTGCCTCAGATCTTCATCATGCATGGTAACCGTCTCTGTTGCATTGTCCACCAGGGTCACCAGGGCCGCTTTGTTCCATACGGCCGACAGGGTGATATCTGCGTCATAAGCGCCGGCCCCCAGAGTCAGCCCGCGGGATGCGATGGTACTGCCGTTGATCTGCCAGCCGAAGAAGGTATAGCCCGCTTTGACCGGATCGGGTATCCTGGTATTCAGGCCGTACGTATGAGTAAGAGGCGTATTGGCGTCGATTACCGCTCCCGCCATATTTTCATATATAACCGCATAGGTACGCACCTTCCAGAATGCGTAAAGGGCGGCTGTATCCGTGAACCCGCATGGTCTCAGAGCCCGGCCCGCCTCATCATAATACTGTTCGCCTTTTCCGCTGGCCCCGGACCAGTAGCCCAAAAAAGTATAACCCCGCCGGGTGGGAGGCGTAATATCCGGCATGGCTCCGCCCGGTTCCACAAAAATCTCCGAAGCGCCGCCCGCTCCGTTCTGGGGATTCATCACGATCCTGATGTGGTTCTGGGCGGCAGAGATTTGACTGGGAAGTACCAGAAGAAGCACGGAAAACGCCGTTACCAGCAAAGTCCACATTTTTATCCCGTTATTTGATTTCACGGATTGTCTCATTAATGTCTCCATACTATAATGTCTCCACCCCGTCTGCCTGCCCTCTAATATGGCTGTAAAGTGTTCATCAGGCTGATGGTCCCTTTACTGTACCACGTATTGTCCTCAAAAGCGTACACCTTCATCTCAATGGGTACCGCTTCGCCGGCAAGCCGGACGAGCGGCTGCAGCCGTTCTACATATTCACCGGGACGGAGTACGCCGCTTTTATAAACGACAGTCCCATCCTCCGTTTGGATCTCGCACATCAGGTTAACTTCACTTCCGGCCGGATTCGTAAACCAAAGTTCCAGTGATCCGTCCTGCTGCTGATACATAACGCCCGCTACCCAGAAAGAAAATCCGCCTTCCGCCCCCACCTTTCCATAACCCATGTCCGCCCCTGGCGACGGAGTGCCGGCCACTGCTTCCGGCTCAAAAGGAGGCGGCGCATAAGGCGGGTTCACCGCGCGATATGTCCCAAAAGCCAGCGCTGCCAGAACAACTGCACATAGGATAACCGGAATTTTTCTTTTATATGCCCCTGTCCGCACACGAACACCCTGTATGCGGACGGCGTTCCCGTCATTGACACGGTCCGCCTTCGTATGCATGATCGTTTGTTTCAGGCGTTGACTCATATTATTCTCCTCCTCCGCACTTCCCCTGTCCCCTGTGCTAAAGTGTTTCTTTCGTTTATATAAGGGCATGACAGTGCCATGCCCTTATATAAACGGATGCTCCGGCCCCGTCAGGCGGCCGGAGCATCCGAAACACAGCCAGTTCTGTATCCTGCTCCCTCACGCTTTCCCTTTTACAGGCAACGCATTTGCTTTCATCATCCGCGCCGTCCAAATCGCGGGAGGGAAAGCCGGTGCCGGAACACTGTCGAGTCTTACGGCGTATATTGAGGCTGATTGTACTGCAATTCCGTGTTAGGGGTAACGGTGACCGTAATCACACCGACTTTACGGAAGGTATCTAACGTCGCACCGCGGCCGCTGTCAGGAGTTCCGCTGAACGCGAAATATACACTGTCGGTGCGCGCCCCGGCTTCATGGTTATTCGCGGCATCTGTCGCCGTTACGGTAGAACTGTTATACTTGTCCGCAGTAGCCAGAGAGATCTTACTGTCCGTCAGCTTGTTCAAAACATTGGCGGTTTCAGTACCGCCGGCAAAAGTATTCTGCAGTACCGTAGCTGCCACAGCCGCGTCATTAATTTCCTTAAAGAAATTTCCTGTCACTGCGTTGTCGCTGGTATCTACATCATTAAAAGGGGTGCCTGTCATGGCATAGGCGAAAGCCGCATTGATCCCGCTGTTCGAGTGGTTGGTAACCTCCACTTTGTTATTTGTTCCATCCAGATAGCTCTCGGTCCACTTGGCTGCACCGGATCCCCCGGTATACGTATGGGTAGTGGTATCCCACTGCCCGGAACCTGAATCAAACTCAAATTTCATAGCTCCCCAGGCCAGGTCTACCTTATAGATCTTGGAGCTGGAGTCCGTCACCTTGGCCCATACATTGATGTCCGCCCCGTTGGTATCCGCGTCTTTTGCCACTGCGTCATCATCATTTTCCGTGTAAAAATCCGTACCATTGGTTCCGGTCATCTCGGCCTGATTGTAGCTCATGCCTGTCTCCTGTGTACTTCCGCCGCCCGCCGTGTCATAGACAGGGTTGCCGGGCAAAGTAACCTCGGTGCCGTCGGGGTTTACATTGGCATCCACATTAGCGGCGAAGGCGGGAGCCGCCATCACCAGGGTCATACAGAACGTAAGGCCAACCGCTAATAACGCTTGTTTTTTCATCTGGAAATCCTCCTTAATATGTATATGTTTGATTATTATTTACAAAGTTCTGGACGGATATGACAACCGGGGTTTTCCTCCCGGGAATGTCCCTTAGGGGTTCTTCGGTGTCAGGGTAGAGTTCGGATCCGCCGCTGCCGTCACGGTGATCACGCCCACCTTTTGAATCGGGGTTTCCCCGCCGCTTTCTACGGTTCCGAATACGCTCAGATCCCTTGGCGTGCCCGAAAGCCACAGGTAACTCTTAAGAGAAGGGGCGTCGGCCGCTTCGGCGGGTACCTTGGGCAGGAAATAGTGCGTAACCTCCGGAGCAGTGTCGGCATTGGTTTCTTTGAATGTTACATCCACACCGTCCAGCGCGCTTCCTGACGCTGCGAAACTAAAATCTATATTCACATCTGCGTTGGAATGGTTTGCCAGTATGATCCGGTTATTACCGCCCTGGAAGCTCTGCTGCGCCCAGCTGTAGCTGGCGCCCAGGTACACATGATTGTTCGGGTCCCATTCCCGGGCGGTCGTGTATTCAAAGACCATCGGCCCCCAGCTCACATCCAGTTTATACACGGGACTCAGTCCGGTCTGAACGATCCTGCCCTGCACATCCGTGCCGAAGCCGTTTCCCGTACCGCCATCCTGGACAGGCGTCAGATCCAGGCTGGTCTGTCCGGCTGCTATGGCATAGGTGGAGAACAGCCGGGTATGGATAACCAGATTGTTACCTTCTATCGTGAAATACTCGCCCGTGCCGTCCTGGGGAATCGCCTGTGTGTCCGAAGTAGTGATCGTCTGCCCATCCTTGATCTCACTGTCGGAGTGGTAGCGCAGAACCTGATAACTGCTCTTGCCGGACAGGTCGCCGGACAGGGGGATGCGGATCTCGATGGGCTCGGGAACCTCCACCAGGTTCGTAGTCACCACCGTTCCGCCTCCGGCAGGGGTCACCTCCTTCACCACCTTTACATCGAAGAACCTGACCACCTCGCCATTGGTGGCTTCCTTGATCTCCTGTTCCCCGTTTGCCGGGCCGGTAATGTTGGAGACCGTCATGGTTAGCCTTACCGCGTCGCTGTTGTTAAGCTCACTTTGTGTTACACCTCTTTTACTTTCCTCGGAAGGATTGTGAAAGATATTCGCCAGATCCTCCTGGCTGATATTGTCTGAGATAAGGATATTATCAGGATTCTGTACGACCGCGTCGGTTCTCTTTACCCAGTTGGCGGTCAGGCTGATGTCCGCCGTATATCCTGCCGCCGCCAGTGTGAGATTCTTACTTTTTACCGTGCCGCCGTTTATGGTCCATCCGGTAAAGGTGTAGTCTGTTTTCACCGGATCAGGGATGGTTGTAGCAGTGCCATACGTATGGGCCGCAGGTTTTGTATCCAGTACCGCGCCTGTCAGACCCTGGTAGCTGATATTGTAGGTCCGCGGGGTCCACTGAGCGTAGATCATTTTGTCCGAGGTCATGTTGAAACTGCTGACCCTTTTCCCGGCTGAGTTATAATACTGGGTTCCTCCGCTGGCGGCGCTGTAGTATCCTTCAAACTGATAACCGGCCCTAACCGGTGCGGCGACACTTTCCGGGATGGCGGTATTATACGCCACGGTAGCTGAGGTATTGGCCACCCCCTGGTTGCTGAGTGTAAGGGTGTACACATTCTGGCTCCACTGTGCCACCAGGGTGCCTCTTCCGTACCCTCCCATCCCGCTTAAAATAGCTCCGTTGCTGGCGATATACTGCTGATTGTTAACCGACCCGTAGTAGCCGGAAAAGGTATATCCTGTGCGCGTTGGCGCCGTGATATAGCTGGCTGCGCTGGACGATCCGGTAGACAGCCAGACAGACTGGCTATTTCCATAATTGGTTCCATTATATAAAATGGATGATCCGCCGCTTCCGCCGTTGCGGTCCAGGGTAACGGAATTATAATAAGGACCGCTGACCGCAAATGAGCCCTTTGTCGTATTGGTGTTATACTTGGTAACGAAACAATAATAGGTCTGCCCTGCGTAACACAGATATTGCAGCTTAAAATTACGTCCCCCGTTACCGTCGTCATTGTAGGCCAGACTGTAGGCGTCCGCCGTAGAACTCCTGCACCCGGTATTGGCCAGGGAATTGTATACGGTATTATAGTAAGATGGACTCACCAGATAGAAGAACGGGTCACCGTCTGTGTTATTGTAGGAATAAAATTCGTAGCAGCCGGTGGTGGACGGCGTGAATGAGTATACATCGAAAGCCCAGAAGCTGGCCATGTTAAAAGTCTTCGAACCGGAAGTCGAAACCGCTCCGTAGTTCGCGCCCGAGTAGGCCAGCGCCGGAACCGTGTACATCGTACATATCACAGCCGCTATCATCAGTGATGTCAGTATCTTTCTCACACGTTTCATACAAACGCTCCTTTCTCCTTATTCATGGACTGATATTTCGACCGGTAGCTGTGATTCCAGCATAGCCCGGTTGTTGGTATCGATTTCATAAAAAACCAGATAGACCATGGCATTATATTCTCCTTCAGGCACCGTATCGCCGTTTGGCTGTTTTACCAGTTGCAGGTCTTCCAACTGATACCCCGGCCGTATAGCTCCCGATTCCGCGATAATGGTGCGGTTCGTCTCAGGATCATAATCCGGATCCTCTTCTAATTTTTTCTGAGCCTCGGCGGTCCGTCCGGTGCTTCCCATTACCCGAACCGCCTGGGCGTCGGTGAACTGAAGCTGTACCACGATGTTGTGGTTGGAATTCCCCGGATTTTTGAAACCGAATTTACACAGTCCCGTGGACAGATTTACGTCAATGCTCTGCTCAAACTGGAAGGAGACAAAATTTCCATCCGTATTGGGACTGATCTCCTCATCGGGAATCGGCACCTGGTCTTCATCATAGGGAACCGGAGCAAAGGTGGACCTCACCCGGGGATATTTCATTCCTATGATAAGCGCCGCCAACAGCAGTCCCAATAAGGGAAGCCACCACCACCATGGGATGATTATCGCTGTTACGCGTCCGGCGGAATAGCTTTCAAAAATCGTGCCGGTGTTTCGCCCAACCAAGCCTCCCATGGTCCCGTTCTTTCCTTTAATCTCGATCACTGCCCCGCAGCAGCCGATTATTCCGTCCTCATTCTGTGCCGCGATACCTCCGGCACAGGTTCCCCCCTTCAGATTACAGTCAACGAGAAGATTATAGATCTCGCCTCCTTTGACAAATCCGAATAGGCCTTTGTTTTCGATTTTCTTATCCTTTATCACAAAGTTCTTTATGGTGTGGCCGCAGCCGTCGAATATGCCGGTAAAGGCGCAGGTCCTGTCTTTTCCGATCGGAATCCATTCTTTGCCGCGCAGATCTATATCCTCCGCAAGTTGTATATAAGAAGCCCCAAGCTTCCGGTCTCCCTCGTTGATCTGCTGTGCCAGCGTCCAAAGCTCATCCGCGTCGTGGATCACGGTCGTCAAAGCCCCTGCCTTTTCCGCTTCTTCATCCGCCTGCCTGTCCGTCTCCCGGATTCTATACTGTTCATATTTGGATGACTTTTGTACATCAAACAGCCAGTTCTCAGGAATAAACTGAAGCGGCACCCCATTTTCCTGCCATTCCCATATGGTATCCAGATCAAAGCCCAGCTGCCGGACGTCCTCTGCCTCCTGAATCTCCTTCAGCCGCTGGCCGCGGATGGGATCGGAAAGTTTATCCAGGGATTTGCTTCCCTCTTTTTCGTTGTGGAAAAAGTAGCAGCCCTGCTCGGTATCACCGCCGCCGCTGCCTGTGAGACCACCGGTCAGCCCCTTTAGCTTACAATAGGAATAGCAGTGCGCAGCCACTCCGCTGTTTTCGCCGATCAGGCCGCCTGCCGTCTGATTTTTTGCACGGAGCCGCACTACGCTGTAACAATTTTGAATGGATCCGCTGTTTTGCGCGGCAAAACCGCCGGTATGGCCTGTTCTTTTGGGCATATTTCCCATTTCCTCCTTTGTTACGGTTCTGTCTTTACCGCATGTCCTACCATTCCTCCGCGTTTTCCTCCCGCGTGATTCCCTCCGGTGTAACCGGCCTGACCAGAAAACCGTTCAGCATCAGCCGCCGGGCATCGGAACGAAATGTGTTATCAGCCCCGATCAGATAGACGGAAATTTTCCCACAGGCTTGGTACAGCATCTTTGCCAGTGTAAAACCGTTCAAACGTCCCATATCCGCTGCGGCAAATACCGCATCTACAGGATTGTTATACGCGTATTGGAACGCCAGCATGGGATCTCTATAGGATAAAACTTCACATTCTCCATGAACCTTACGTAAGGCATCTGTCAGCCTGTCCAAATCATTCTGATCCGGCTCCACGGCCAAAATCTTCATCATTTCTAACCTCCGGTATACTATACAGTTCCGCTATGTGTGGTTATCATACGATAGCGGGTGCAATCAAACTGCAATCTTACTGTCGCTGTAAACGCTCCAGCCCGCCCAATGTCATCTCCGCCCAGCTGTACTGGGTCATGTATTCGCCTTTGTATGTATTAACCGCCCCCGGTTCAATGCGAAGGAAACTATAGTAATCACAGTCCAGCGCCTGTGTATTTACCGCCAGGCTGTTACGGCTTTTGCGCAGCACATCTGCCGCGCCGGCCTCCGACATACATCTTGTAAGATCTGCAATGGAATTGCGCAGCTGACTGCGAAGGGAATGGCTGTCCGGCCTGTTTTCCCATAACACGGCGCACAACTCCCCCGCCTCGATGGCGGCCCCCATCCGGTCAATCAGGTACGCAAACAGTTCCTTGGACTTGCTGTAACGGAATTTGGCCAGCTCATCATTGATAAAGACTTCAAAATTTCCGAAGCACTGAACCCGCACGATCTTTTGCGGCGGTACTGCAGGAATCTGCGGCTGATACAGATGGCTCAGCTCCCGTCTGATATCCTGGATTGTGACCGGCTTCATCAAATAGCCGAAAACATGCAGTTGGAACGCCTGCACGGCGTATTCGGAAAATCCGCTGATAAAGATTACCGCGCAGGCCGGCTGGAGTTCCTTTAATTTTTTTGCCAGAGTCAGTCCGTCTGTATTGCGCATACGAATATCCAAAAACGCCACGTCGGCCTGATTCTTTTCCAGCCACTGCAACGCTTCCCCGGAATCTGTAAAAGCGGTTACTTCCCTGATTTCCGCTATCTCATGGAGATGCCTTTTCAGATCTTCCAATACGATCTGTTCGTCATCAACGGCAATCACTTTTATTCCAGTCATCTTAGTTCCTCCTTGGGGATGTGCTTTTTATAATAAAACAGGGAGTGCAATCAATGTGCAATCGCCACAGCCGAAGGCAGTATCTAATGTATAGGATTAATATTTGAGAATCCATTTGGTTGGGATTATTTCATATAGAAGTTAATGGAAAAATGAATGAATTGAGATCTGAATGCCGTCATCGACGGCGGAATGTGCCAGATAGGCTTCATAATTTAAGGAATTGCGCAGGCGGAACCAAAAACTGTCCGCCTGCTTTTTGATCGTTTGACGGGCTTTTTCCCCAGCCCGTCCGCACACCGGTAGATATACCGGGCTGTACGCGAAGCGTCTTAAGCCCGTATATCCTGGATATTTATTCTTCCTCTTTAAAGATCAGGTCATACAGGGTCTGATACATCCGGTCCGGATCAATGGGTTTGGCCAGATGGGCATCCATTCCCGCCGCCCTGCTCTTTTCAATATCGTCGTCAAACGCATTGGCAGTCATGGCAATGATCGGGATCGTCATGGCATCCTCGTTGCTCAGATGACGGATACTGGTAGTAGCCGTCAGTCCGTCCATCAGAGGCATCCGGATATCCATCAGGATCGCCGCGTAGTAACCGGCCTCGGACTTGCTGAACATTTCCAAAGCCCGTACCCCGTTATCGGCCGTTTCCACCGCAAAACCTTTATTCTCCAGCAGCATCATAGCCACTTCTGTATTTAAGGCGTTATCCTCCGCCAGCAGAATCCGTTTCCCGGTGAAATCATAGTCGATGACTGTAGTCTGCTGCGCCGCCTCTTCCTTTTCCCCCAGAGCTTTGGAGAACGCCGATACCAGGGTGGATTTGAACATGGGTTTGCTCATCAGCAGATTGACGCCGGCCAGCATGGCCTCGTGTTCAATCGCCCCCCAGTCATATGCCGTCACAATGATGATCGTTACCTCCGGACCTACCAGACTGCGGATACGGCGGGCCGTCTCGATCCCGTCGATGTCCGGCATCTTCCAGTCGATCAGGATCATGTCAAAATACCGGCCGCTGTTCATAAGCTCTTTCACACGCTCAATGGCTTTGTAGCCGTTGTCCACCCATTCGGCCACGACGCCCATCTCTTTTAAGGTAGCTACCGCGCTCTCGCATACCGCCACATCATCGTCCACCACCAGCGTTTTCAGATGTGAAAAATTATGCTGCGGCTTCTTCTGCCGATGGGTCAGGCCTCCTTCCACGAGTCCCAGCTTTACGTCTATGGTAAATTCCGTGCCGATGCCTTTGATGGAGCGCACAGATATTTTCCCGCCCATGAGGTCAATGATATTTTTCGAGATAGCAAGTCCCAGCCCGGTGCCGCCGTAGAGCGTAGTCGTTCCGGTGGTCTCCTGGGAAAAGGCCTCATAGATATGGGGAATGAATTCCTCGCTCATACCGACCCCTGTATCATTGATGACAAACCGCAGCTCGGCATTGTTTTTTGTGCTTTTCCGGTGTTCCACCGAAAAAGTCACCTTGCCTCCTTCTCCGGTAAACTTGATGGCATTGCTTAAAATATTCAAAAGAACCTGCTGCAGCTTCATACTGTCGCCAATATAGCAGTCGTCCAATACCGGATCCACAATGCATTCGTAGTCCACGTTCTTAGACTCCGCCTGGTTATAACAGATCGAATTAATGCCGCATAAAAGCTCCTCCATAGGAATCTTCTGATTCTTCAGCAGCATTTTTCCGCTTTCAATCCGGCTCATATCCAGGATATCGTTAATGAGGGACAGGAGGAAGCGGGAAGAGATCCCTATTTTCGAGATACAGTCCGCTACCTGCTCATCGTTACCGATGGACTGGGCCGCTATGGTGCTCATGCCGATAATCGCATTCATGGGCGTGCGGATCTCATGGCTCATACGGGACAGGAAATCCGACTTGGCGGCGTTGGCCTGTTCCGCAGCCACCAGAGCGGAAGCCAGCTCCTCCTTCTGCTTCTGATCCTTTTTAAACACCTCCGTCACGTCACTGCGGGCGATGCAGATCCGGCCCATCGGCTTCTCCACGTAGAATACTTCCAGACGCTTCATCCGCAGATTGCCCGGCTGATCTTCAACTTCCACCATAAATGTATATACCGGTACCTTTTCCAGCTTCTCTTTTATATAGGTATAATCCAGTTTACTTAAATACTCGTTCCGGGATTTTTCATCCATCGTGCGCTCGCTTGTCCGGCGCGCTTCCTCCTGGAATTTTCCCTGCATGGCTATTGTATTTTCAATGTCCCCGTTAAACGAGACCAAACGGTATGTGTCCTGCCGGATATCCACCTCTGTCAGCATGTCATAGTCCAGCTGGGCGATCTGATGAAGCAGCTGCTCCTTTAATTTTTGTTCGGTGATGTCGGTCGTATAGAAAAATAAGATTATGTCATTGTTCTCCGGGTTCAGATAGGAACGCATTCTGGTGCTGCTCCAGAAATAACCGCCGCTGTTCTTCCTCCGCAAAAATACAAAGTGATAATCCGTCCTGCCGGCCTCGTAGTCGCTCAGGACTTTTCCCCGATCCAGGGTGCACCGCATATCTTCCGCGATCTCAGGATCCGCCGCAGACTCCGACAGCTTATACACCGTCCGCATATAAGTATCCCCCACCTTGGCAATCGCCACATCCGCAGTGGACACATAGCTTTCCAGACGGTTCTGGGTTACATTGATGGTTCCCTGGATCGTCCCCTCATAGGAAGATAATTCCGCAAAATAAGCCAATTCCTGCTCATACAGCTCCCGGTTGCGCTCCTGAAGCTTTTTTTCCTCTGTAATATCGATAAAGACGCAGAAAAACTCCTGACCGTCGCCTTCCCCCAATAACTGTGCCTGGATAGAAATCCACCGGATCGTCCCGTCTTTGCAGATCAGGCGGTTTTCGTTATGTATGGTATTCCCGTTTTGAAGCTGCTCCGTCAGGATATCCGTCATGACGGCCAGATCATCCGGATGGATAACCGCCGACATCTTATTGCCCATAGCGGCGAATTCTTCCCTGGTGTAACCCAAAAACTCAAACAGGCCCTGGCTGGCATTCAGAACAGAGAAATCCTGATCAAACCGGCAGCGGAAAACCGCTCCGGGAATATTATTGTGCAGATGAAGCAGCTCTTCACTCATTTTTTTCTGCTCGGTAATGTCGATGCAGACAGAGAGGATCGCGGGGCGTCCGTTCTCCGCGATAATCTTTCTTCCCACATCATGGATCCAGATGTAGGAACCATCCTTTTTACGCATTTTATATTCCGCAACGTACTCATACGAATCTTGCAGCTGTTCCTGAACGGCGGCCTCCACCATCTCCCGATGCTCCGGATGGATACAGTTAGATATCAGACCGTTCACATCCGCGATAAATTCCGCTTCCGTTTGATAACCCAGATAATGGAGCATCTGCCGGTTAATAAAATAAAACGGGAAATCCCTCTGATCCGTATACCCGCCCATCATTCCCCCGGGGACCGAATCGTCAAACAGCTCCTGTCTTTGCTGGGCCAGATTCTTAACCACCAGGGTTTGAGGATAATGTTCCTCCCCCTGCTGGCTGCTTCCAGGCTCCGCAAAATGGAAGCTGCGTATTCTAAACCGGCCGTCTTCTTCCAGTACAAGCGTGAAAAAGGCTTGCAGGAACCACCGGTATCTGGAATTCTGAAGCTGCATCTGCATGGCAAGATTACAAACCTTATCCAGGATGTCCTGCTGGCGGATTTCCTTCAGCTCACACTGAAACGGCTCTTTCAGTTCCTCTATGTCCCGTTTCAGATACGCCTCCATCTCCGCCTTATTATGCGCGGATTCATTCCCTCCGGTGCCGGCAAAATCGATATCCTCAGATAAAAAAGCTGCCGCCGCCTGTAAATCGCGCTGCTCAAACCAGGCGCTGCAGAATGCTTTTACCGTATCCTTTGCCGTAACCTTCGCTGTTTTGTTCCCGTACATTTTGTTTCCTTTCACTGCCGTATCTCCCTTAATGATCTCTTATCAAACCGTAATATCTCTTTTTTCTTGTTATAGTATATCATGGATTTCCAGAGTTGTATGGTGTAACTTGAATTTTTTATGTTCCTTGTCACTTCATGTCGTATATGCTAGAATTATAGTATATATGGCGGACACGCCCCGAGCCGCTTGGCCCGGAATTATGAGGGAGGAATGAAAATGAAAAAGATTCTGGCAATGTCACTTGCGATCCTGATTGCATTCACTCTGTCGGCCTGCGGAGGCATCACTATCACGCCGGCCGACAGCGGCTCCGGTACCCAGGAAGAAACAGCCACACCCGCTGTTCCGACCGATACCCCTGTTCCCGATAAGGTACAGAGCGAAACGCCTGACCCTGCGCCCCAGGATGAAGTCCCGTCCGGTACAATAAAACCGGCACAGGCATCCGCTTCCGATACGGACGGTACGAAAACACCAGGAAAAACCAATACGGTCAGCCCGTCCGCGGGAGCAACCACGGGACAAAAAAATGCCCTTCAGAAAGCCCATTCTTATTTGTCTTTTTCGGCCTTTTCCTATAACGGCTTAGTCGATCAATTGGAATATGAAGGCTTTACCCATGAAGAGGCCGTATACGGCGCCGACAACTGCGGTGCGGACTGGGATGCACAGGCTGTGGAAAAAGCGAAATCTTATCTGAAGTTCTCTTCTTTTTCCCATGACGGGTTAATCGACCAGTTGGAATATGAAGGATTTACCCATGACCAGGCCGTATACGGCGCCGACAATTGCGGACTGGAGGGCGGCAGCCAGGCGGTTGCGAAAGCGAAGTCCTATCTGGACTTTTCCGCTTTTTCTTATGACGGGTTAGTGGAACAGCTGGAATATGAAGGGTTTTCACACGAAGATGCGGTAAACGCTGCAGACAATTGCGGGGCGGACTGGAATGAGCAGGCGGCTAAAAAAGCCAAGTCCTATCTGGATCTCTCCTCCTTTTCCAGGAATGGCCTGATAGATCAGCTGGAATACGAGGGATTCACACACGATCAGGCCGTATACGGGGTTGAGGCGAACGGATTATAATCCGGATCAATCAATATGGATATTGTATAAATATTGGGGCTTTCACATCAATGATTTTTTAGTCCTTGATGCGAAAGCCCCATTCAGATTAAAAGCCTCCCGTTTACATATCCAGGATAAAAGCCTTATACCCCTTATACGCTTCAAACACATCCGCCTTGCTGGTGATCTCCCAGGGCGCGTGCATACAGAGCACCGCCACGCCGCTGTCTATAACCTCCATCCCGTAATTGGCCATAATATAGGCGATGGTACCGCCGCCGCCTGCGTCTACCTTGCCAAGCTCCGCGAACTGATAAGCCACCTGATGAGCATCCATCACCTTCCGGATCAAAGCCAGATATTCCGCATTGGCGTCATTGGATCCGCTTTTACCGCGACTGCCTGTGAATTTATTGAATACCAGTCCTTTTGCGAAGAAGGCCGAACTCCTTTTTTCAAACGCCTCCGCGAACATGGGATCAAAAGCAGCGCTCACATCGGAGGACAGCATCCTGGAATTCTGAAGGGCGCGGCGCACCTTTAACTCCGACTCGCCCACCAGAAGGGCTGTCAGCTCCGCCACCACATTTTCAAAGAATTTGCTGTGCATGCCGGTGGCGCCCACGCTTCCGATCTCCTCCTTGTCCACCAGGATACAGCAGGCCGTCTTTTTTACCTGCTGTACATCCAGCAGGGCGAACAGCGAGGTAAAGGCGCACACCCGGTCGTCCTGTCCGTAGGCCATGATCATACTCCGGTCGATGCCGCAGTCCCTGGCCTTTCCCGCAGGGACGATCTCCAGTTCCGCGGATACGAAGTCTTCCTCGCTGATTCCATAAGTCTGCTCCAGCAGCCGGAGGACATAGGTCTTTACTCTGTCCTTCTCTTCCTTCTTCAGATTCTCATCGTCTTCCAGTGGACGGCTCCCGATTAACAGATCTAACTTCTCTCCCTCGATCACCGCGCTGGCCTTTTTCTCCATCTGCTGGGATGCCAGATGGACCAGCAGATCCGTCACCGCGAAGACCGGGTCCTCATCCTTTTCCCCGATATGGATCTGCGTCACAGTGCCGTCTGTCCCCGCCACCACGCCATGGATGGCCAGCGGTGTCGTCACCCACTGGTATTTTTTAATACCGCCGTAATAATGCGTGTCCAGATAAGCCAGCTCTTCATTTTCATAGAGCGGGTTCTGTTTCACATCGATACGCGGGGAATCGATATGCGCGCCCAGAATGTTCATTCCCCGTTCCAGCGGCTCCGTGCCGATCCGAAACGCTGCCACGCTCTTTTCCATGCACACCGCGTAGACCCCGTCGCCGGCCTGCAGGCGTTCCTTATTTTCAATAATCTGGTCCAGCCTGCGAAATCCCTTCTCCTCCAGCATACGGACGGCCACCTTCACACATTCCCGCTCCGTTTTCCCTTCATCCAGGCACTCCTTGTAAGAGCGGCTGATACGTTCTAATTCGTCCAAATCCTCCGGCTTATATGTCTTCCATACATTTTCCCTGTCCATGATACAGTTTCTCCTCTCTTTTTATGCATTCTTTTCTATCGTATTTTACCACATGTGGCGATGGAAAAACACAGCTTGTATATCATGTATATCTAGTAGAATCTGCCGGTTTTAAGAATCTATTCTAAAATGGGACAGTTTTCAAAATATAAGGGCCAAATTCCAAAAAATAAGGAATTTGACCCGGATTCCGCCTGCCAGCGAAAGCCATATGCTTCTTAAAGGGATCGGTAACCTGCCTATTTCACGCGGAAGGTTGCCGGCGCACGGCGGTACACGATCACCAGCGCCGCCAATATATAGATCACGGTGAAGCACAGTACCGTCATGGTAAATGCAAACCCGCCCACCTCGATCTGAAGGCACATAAAACACAGTACATACATGCCGTTGTTGAGAACCGAGAAAAAGGGATTCTTCACCTTAAGATTCTCAGAATACGGCTGGAAGATATAGTAAAGGCAAAGGTGATGCACGGTAAACAGGACCGACAGCAGAAGGATCGCGGTGCAAAACAGCAGCAGATCCACATCCAACACATTTCCTCTGCACAGCAGCCCGAAACCTGCCGCCGCCGCGCAGACCGCTCCCGCTATAAAAAGGTCGTACAGCGAAACCCTCAGAAAACGGATCTGGAAATTCTTCAGTATGGTCTCCGGCTTCCGGTACCAGGCGTAATGGAGCAGATCCTTATCGCAGTTATAGAACATCGCCCGGCTGGCCTTGTCGGCCACGGTCATAAAGTACATGATAAAGATAAAGGAGGGAAGCATAGCGGTCATATTTTCACTTAACCTGACCGCCAGATCCCGGTTCACTATCCAGAGAACCACCGCCCCGGCAAAGAGGGCCGCCGTCATCGCAAGCCTGTAGCAGACAGGCTTGATGAGCTGGCGTTTGTGTCTGGCAAAGAACAGGGCGTTCAGGTACGCATACCCCTTAAGATATTGAAACTTCTCTTTATCTGCTTCTGAAATAGCCATGTCCTTATCTTTTATCTCTACTTCTTTGAAAGCCGCCGACGTTCCCGACGACGCCTTTATTAAGTTGGAGAACAGATAGTTGATATCGATGGACCGGTGGAATTTCCGTTCATAGCTGCCGTATCCGGCCGTAATATACCATAAGCACACTCCTCCGAGAAGAGTGATAACCAGGACGCTGACCGGATGAATCAGCACCGGCGAAATCATCCCTTTTCCCCCGAAGGCAAACGTAAGATACGCGCCGGCAAGGCCGATAACAATCAATACCCAGCTATACGCCATATTCCGGGAGAGCACCTTTCCCGTCCGGTCAAATATCAACAGCTGTGCCGCTTCTCCCATCATGCGAAGAGAGACCAGCAGAAGCCACAGACAGAAGCCCTGCCACAGCGTCCCGCCCGCCAGGCGTGAAAAGACCAGCAGCCACGGCAGATAATACAGGAAGAAGGGAATATATTTGAACGCCAGCGCAGCGCGGATATACACGGCAGCATTCATATGTATATACTTGATGCAGACAATCTTATCCCGCGTAACCGCGAAAATCTGGCTGTCTCCCAACGCCCCCAGGCAGCCGTTCAGGAAAAACAGGATCTGAACCATTATAAGAAATTCCCGGCCCTTAAGCTCCGGGTTCTGGTTCAGGATCAGCAGAAGAGGAAGGGTAACCACCGATAACAGATACAGAGGCTTCCCGCAAAAATCAATCAGCTGGCGCACCACAACCGCCAATACACTGAGAACTTTCTTCACCCCATAGTTCGAATAAACCGAATCCGGCACATATCTGCCGATCAGCCAAAGCCTTTTAAAATAATAGAGAAAAGCATTCACCCACAGCGCAGCCTTTAACTGTGTCATTTGTTTTAACGTGTTAATCATGGCCCTCCTCATCTTTCAAAAGCTCGATAATCCGATTCTCAAAATCCGCGCTTCCCAGCATGTGGTGATCGATCTGCTGCAGCCTCCCGTCGCTGAGCGCCACGATCTCATCGCACAGATCGGTTGCCAGCTGTAAGATATGGGTGGAAAAGATAATGATGTGGTCGTTTTTGATTTCCCTTAACAGCTGCTTAATCTCCAGGGCTACCACCACGTCAAAGGAGGTCAGCGGTTCATCCAGAAGGATTACCGGCGGCCGCGCTATGATAAAGCACAGCATCTGCACCTTGTTCTTCATACCGTGGGAGTATCCTTTGATCAGCCGGTGGCGGTCCTCCGGCTCGATCTTCACCATATCAAAATATTCATCCACGGTTTTCCCCCGAGGGATCTCTCCCTCGTGAATATCCATATAAAATTTAATGAATTCATAGCCGGTCAGAAAGTCCGGAAGTACCGGTATGGAAAATACGTAACCGATCTGTTCCGGGGAAAGCGGCCGGCTGTCTTTTCCCTCCTCCGCTATCACCGCCTCTCCTCCGTCTGCCTGCACCTCATCGGTCAGGCAGTTAAACAGCGTCGTCTTACCCGCGCCGTTCCTGCCCAACAGCCCGTAGATCTTTCCTTTTTCAAACGTAAAGGAACAGTCCTTTAACACTTCTTTGCTTCCGTAGGACTTTCTGATTCCTGTCAGTTTCAGTTCCATGCATACACTCCTTTTCCGGTATCGTTTCTGGTATCATTTCTGGTATCGTAACTGCTATCAGGTGGATTCTGCAAACAGATCTGCAAATATGTGAATATGGAAGAAAACAAAAAAGCACAACCCACATCATGCAAAATGCAGGTTATGCCCTATTCTTAAGTTTAAATGGAATTCTCAAAACGTCGTCGTTCCTGTCCGAATCACTGCTGGCGGCGTCATACATAGTGGCAGAAAATTTCCTTTCGCAAAACTATTTTGCAACATCATAGGGGATTTGCGCCGTTGTGTCAACTGATTTACTAAAAACTTAACAAACTCTTAATAGAACGGGCGCCCCGTTCCCGAATATATCGGTACAAGAAACCCGGGTAAGGCTTCAAAACCCCCATTCTACTGGATTTCCAAAATCACACATGCTATAATAAAAATGCGCTGAAAACCGGGCCAACAGGCCCTATTTATAAGTCGAGAGGAATCCGCCATGGAATTTACATATGATAAAAATACCATCAGGAAATATAAAAATTCTTTCCTGAAAGGTGAACTCTTAGAAAAGGGAGTTATCTCTGAACATATCTACCAGTCATGGGTGCGCTGCCGGCAGTCCAACGTGGACGCCGCACAAAAAGTCCTGATCCGGGAAGCCACGGATACCCAAACGTCCAACGATATTCTGGAAAGCTCCCGGTACTTCCGGAGACAATCCGAATATATTTACCAGATGAAATTTGACCTGCTCTCCAATATCGGCGTGGCCGTCTTTTATCTGAACCGGAAACTTTCGGTGTTCTCCAAGGGAGGGAACCGCAAGCTTCTGGATGAACTGAAAAGTAAAAACTTAAGATTTTCTACCAATATGTCGGAAAATCTGGTGGGAACCAACGCCGCGGCCCTGGCTATACAGGGGAAAAAACCCTACATGGTAATCGGAGAGGAACACTACGCCGACGCTCTGTCCGGATATGTGACCTTTGCTTTCCCTTATTTTCGCACATTCCCCCAGAGCAAAATTTTCCTCCAGGATGCGTTTATCAATATGTACGTGATGCCTGTGGAGCTGGCCGATGATTTGCATTTTTCCGTGATCCGCTATCTGGGTTCCCTGGATTTTTATACCGATCCTTCCCATGAGCTTAAGGATCTGATGTCTGAGTTTAACGCCAAAGCCAATCATTCCTGTTATATTCTGCTGGATCAGGCCGGCATCATCATGGACGTCAATATTCTGTTCTGCGAAGCCTTTGATATCTGCCAGGATATGGCCTGCGGCAAGAAACCGGAACAGTTGTATCCTGAACTCGGCGATATCATGAAACGCCTGTACCGCCAGGAAAAAGTCAAATCCAGTTCCATCGTGTTCAACAGCCTGTCCGCCGGCAAAAACGATTTCTACGTAGACGCTATGCCCATAACCAAGGATCAGAAGCTGATGGGTTATATTATCGTCCTGACGGATTCCAGGCATGTGCAGCGTTATGTCAACCGTCTTGTGAACAAAGGAGCGTACTACACTTTTGACAGCCTGATCGGCAAAAACCGGGACTTTGAGCTCAGCAAGCGTATGGCTGCCCGTATCGCAGCCGGCAACAGCAATGTACTGATCTGCGGAGAGAGCGGTACCGGTAAAGAACTGTTTGCCCAGTCTATCCACAACGCCAGCGACCGGAGCAACGGCCCCTTCGTCTCCATCAACTGCGCGGCGCTTCCGAAGGAGCTGATCAGCAGCGAGCTCTTCGGATACGAGGAAGGGGCGTTTACCGGAGCGCGCAAAGGCGGGTCCATGGGAAAATTCGAGCAGGCCAATCAGGGCACGCTGTTTCTGGATGAAATCGCGGAGATGCCTCTGGATATGCAGTCTGTGCTCCTCCGCGTAATTGAGGAACGCACGGTAAGCCGCCTGGGCGGGTCCCAGCCCAGAAGCGTGGATGTGCGCATTATCGCCGCCACCAACCGGGATCTCATCAAATACATTGAGGAAAATAAATTCCGCCTGGATTTGTATTACCGTCTCAACGTGATGCGTCTGGATCTGATCCCGCTTCGGAATCATATTGACGATATTCCGCTGCTGGTGGATCATTTCATCGGTCATTTCAACAAGAGCGCCCACAAATCCGTGCGGGAACTGGAGCCCAGGGCTATGGAATGCCTTATGAAGTACGCCTGGCCCGGAAACGTCCGGGAGCTTCGGAACGTGATGGAACGTTGTGTAAATCTGTCGGTTCAGGATGTGATCACTTTGGACTGCCTGCCTGCGGAATTGCAAAGGGAGCAGAACTTTTCACCCGCGTCGGAGGAATTCAAGACCCCAACGAAGCCGGACCATTCGGAGCAGGATTTTGCCGGCCGGCACTACGGCAGTTATGAGGAATACGAATGTCGGCGCATCGTCGAACTGATGAAAAAATACAAGGGGAACCGAACCCAGGTCGCTCAGGAATTAGGGATATCCAGAGCCACCCTCTACCGCAAGATGAAGAAGATATCCAACTGGAATTAAAGGAGGCGGGCAGCGCATGAACCTGCAATACGAAATAAAATTAGATCAGAGGCAGACCCTGTCCCAAACGCAGATTCAGTCTCTGGAGATACTGGCCATGGACAACATCTCCTTAAATGATTATATGCAGAATGAATATATGGAGAATGCCATCCTGGAATATACTCCCAGTGATACCGACGTGCCCATACGGATGGAAGATTACAAGAGCTGGTACGATAAAAATGTCTATTCCGGTTACGGCGAGACTGCCGCCGCCAGCGAAGAGCACCAGAAAGAATTCGTCTCGGTGAATCAGTATGAACTCCGGCACTACCTGAAAAACCAGTTAAGCCTGAAAAAATACACGTCCCGGCAGCTCTATGTGATCGACTATCTGATCGACTGTCTGGACAGCCAGGGTTATTACCAGGTCCCGGTAAGGGAAGCCGCGCAGAAAACCGGAGCCAGCGAGTCGGATGTCAGTCTCTGTCTCACCGACTTAAGGCAGCTGGAGCCCTGCGGAATCTTTTCCGAAAATCTATCCCAGTGTCTGCTCCGCCAGTTAGACGCCCAGGGAATCCAGGACGAAAAGCTCCGGGCTATCATAACCAGTCATCTGGAAGACGTAGCCTCCGGCAGGATCAGCCTAATATCCAGGTCCTTAGGCCTTTCCACCGTACAAGTAAGAAAATACATCTATCTCATTCAAAAATTAAATCCCCGGCCTCTGCAGGGATTCAGCACCTCCGGCACCACCTATATCGTACCGGATATTATCCTGATTTACAGCGAGGGCCAGTGGGAGATCCAGATGAACGACAGCTGGATGGGAGCCTACCACATCAACGACTATTATTACAAAATGATGAGAACCGCCGAGGACGACGACATATACGCCTATTTCCGCAACTGTCTGCACAGAGCCAGGTTCCTTCTGAACAGCCTGGAGCAGCGGCGCAAAACCATGCTGCGGATCACGGAAACCATCGCCAATTATCAGCAGGAATTTTTCCTGGGAAAAGGCCTTCTGCGCCCCATGATGCTGGAAGATATCTCCAGCGCCCTGAATATCCACATCTCCACCGTAAGCCGCGGAATCAGCGGAAAGTACCTGCAATACCCCGGCGGAACCATCCTGATGCGTGATTTATTCACCACCGCCGTGTCCGGCAGCAGCCCCAGCGAAGGCCTGACCGCCGAGCAGGTCAAGCAGCGCCTGAGCACCTTAATCGCCTCCGAAGACAAAGAACATCCCCTCAGCGACCAGATGCTGGTCACCCGTCTCTCCGAACACGACATCCATATCTCCCGCCGCACGGTCGCTAAATACCGCGAAGAACTGGGAATCCCTAAGAGCTTCGACCGAAGGCTGATTGAGATTTCGCAATAGGCCTGGGAGTTTTATAGGGGACGGGAGGAGAGGGAAGCGGCGGGCCCTTGGGGGGCTGGGCTGCAATTCTCTCGGGGCCAAATCGCTTCGGCCCCGAGAGAATTGCAGCCCAGCCCTCCAAGGGCCCGCCGCTTCCCTCTCCTCCCTGCACTATAACAGGCCGGGTTGCATGGTCGATATGGTTTGGTTTAGGATAGCATTATGCGGAAGCATGTGAAAATATGGTTTGGTTTATGAATTCTTTGATTGGAATCATGCGAATATATGGTTTGGTATGAATTCTTTGTGTGGTAT
The DNA here is from genome assembly GCF_019042275.1 of Diplocloster agilis. Lineage (GTDB taxonomy): Bacteria > Bacillota > Clostridia > Lachnospirales > Lachnospiraceae > Diplocloster > Diplocloster agilis. The sequence continues at coordinate 623 of NZ_JAHQCW010000063.1, read as the reverse complement.
CATGCGAATATATGGTTTGGTATGAATTTTTTGTGTGGAACCATCCGAAAATATGATTTGGTATGAATTCTTTGTGTGGTATCATGCGAAAATATGGTTTGGTTTATGAATTCTTAATGTGAAATAATGCGAAAATATGGTTTGGTTTATGAATTCTTTGATTGAAATCATGCGTAAATATGGTTTGGTTTATGAATTCTTAATGCGGAATCATGCGGGAATTTAGAGGTGGATCTCTGGGAGTGCGGAGTAGGGAGACAGAGTAGGAGCGGGCTGCCGCGAGGATGGCCTGTGGATGTGGGGGAGAGAGCGGCGCGGGGGTGAAAAACCCTGGAGGCGGGCCTTAGAACGGCTATTGACGCAGATGCGGACGAAGGACGGCGGGGCCGGGGCGGTTCTTTCCTGATCCGGGCAGGTCTGCGGCTTAAGGTTGGGGTATGCGGACGGTATCCGGGGACTCCCGGCGGCCGGGTTCTTTGGTGTCTCCCTGGGAGCGCATAGGGCGGCTGATATCCGCTTAGTGAAATCGAAAAGCCGGGTTCAGGATGACCGGCGGACTTCACGTCCGACGGGCAAGAGCCTCTGAACCGGGAACACCTCAAGTGTTCCTGGTGAATAGGCTC
>NZ_JAHQCW010000062.1 GCF_019042275.1 Diplocloster agilis | reverse complement strand
CCAGGAACACGTGATGTGTTCCCGGTTCAGAGGCTCTTGCCCGTCGGACGTGAAGTCCGCCGTGCATCCTGAACCCGGCTTTTCGATTCCACTAAGCGGGCGCGCAGCCGCCCTATGCGCTCCCGGGGAGACACCAAAGAGCCCGGCCGCCCGGAATTCCCCTTCCTGGGAGTTCTCCCCGGATACCGGCCGCGGCCCCCGGACGGAAGCAGCGGGCTTACCCAAACCCGGCGAAGAACCCCTCTGGCCGGCAGAGATGGGAGGACTGGCAGAAATTGTCAGTTTGTGATGATATTTTAGGATTAGTTTCTCTTGTTGACTGGAAGGATTTGTAATATAATAAAATTTGTCTAAAGTTTGGCGGGTTACATAAACCTGCTGAGGATTTGAAATGCGAATGATAAGAAGTGTGTAAATATACATAGATCGAGAAAGACAGTGGAAAGCGGGGATGTATGAGGGGCTGCTGTTAGGTATCATCAGGGAAAGGATTATTATGATACATAAAACATGCAAAGTGCTGATGTCAGGGATTCTGGCGTTTGGCATTTTATTAAATACTGCGGGTATGGCTCTGGCAGAGGAGGGGGCGGGGATTCCGGATGACTGGCCTGAGGCTCCGCAGATCATGGGAGACGCCGCGATTCTTATGGAGGCCGGTACCGGGACGGTTTTGTATGAGAAGAACAGTTATGAGCGGCATTATCCGGCCAGTATTACTAAGATTATGACGGCGCTCCTTGCTTTGGAAAACTGTTCCATGGATGAGATGATTACTTTTTCACACAATTCGGTGTATGATATTGATCCGGGCTGTTCGATTATCGGCGATATCGACGAGGGAGATCAGCTTTCCATGGAAAAGACCATGTACGGCATGATGCTGAATTCGGGAAATGAAGCGGCATATGGCATTGCGGAGCATGTGGCGGGAGATCTGCCTTCCTTTGCGGAGATGATGAATCAAAGGGCCCGGGAGTTGGGCTGTCTGGATACTCATTTTGTCAATGCCAATGGGCTGCATAACGACGATCACTATACGACCGCTTATGATATGGCGCTGATCTCCAGGGAAGCGCTGAAAAATGAAGAGTTCCGTAAGATTGTGCGGACGGTACGTTACACGATAGAACCGGATGCGTATTGCGAGGAACCCAGGTATATGAAGAATCACCACAAGATGCTGCCGGGCGGGGCTTATGAGTATCCCGGCTGTATTGGAGGCAAGACCGGTTATACGCTGCGGGCGAACCAGACCCTGGTTACGTTTGCCAAACGCAACGGAATCGAACTGATTTGTGTCACCTTGAATGAAACCAGTCCGAATCAGTTTCTGGATACACAAGCGCTGCTGGATTATGGTTTTGACCAGTTTCAAAGGGTTAATGTGGCTGATGTGGATACCCGCTATCAGGCTGGACAGGAACCAGGCCTTTTTCCGGATCAGTTCATGGACGCAGCGCCGTTTCTGAAACTGAATCCCTCCGACTATGTGGTGCTGCCCAAGTCCGCAGATTTCGCTAATGCCACATCAGAATACCAGCTGTCGGGCAATGGAGAGGACGCGGGTACGGTTAAATATTACTATGGAGGGTATCCGATCGGTTCTGCGAAAGTCGTGGTGGATGTGACGGAAGCATCTGATATTTTTCCGGTGAATGCGTCCGCAAACAGCGGAGTATCGGCAAGCGGAACAGAGGGTAAGGATTCTGATAAAAAAGAAGCCCGGGAGGAGAAAAAGTCTCACCCGCTGCGCACATTTTTTATCGTGATCGGCGTGATACTGGGAATAGCCGCGGTTTTATTTGCGGCGGCGTTGATCCGGGTGCGCATTCTCCGAGAGAAGCGCCGGAGGCAGAAACGCAGAAAATACAGACGGTAGTCAAAAGGGGACATGTCCATTTCGGTTTGGGACATGTCCAAATCGAAAATAAATAGTACTTGACAAATTTATTTGTAACTGTCATAATTACAGTTACAAGATGAAAGAGGATGAGGGACGCATATGAAGAAAATATGGATCATTGGATTCTTGTTTCTGTCGGCATTCTCCATATATGGCTGTTCAAAACAGCAGGATAGTCAGGAGAAGACGGATAAGATCAGTTATCAGAAATTAACGCCGGAAGAGGCAAAAGAGATGATGGATACCCAGGATGATCTGGTGGTTGTGGACGTCAGAAGGCAGGAGGAATATGATGAGAAACACTTGGAGGGCGCAGTCCTGATACCGTTAGATACCATCGCGGATGAGCAGCCCGAACAGCTCCCGGATCTGGATCAGCCCATTCTGGTTTATTGCAGAACCGGGGTGAGAAGTAAAGCATCCGCAGAAAAATTAGTGGACATTGGCTACACGGCGGTTTATGATATTGGTGGAATCGTGGACTGGCCTTATGATACAGTCAGTGAAAACTAGGAGGAATCGATATGACGGGAGAATTTGCGGTGGCAGTGCATTCACTTGTTTTTTTAAATCACATGAAAGAGACGGTATCCAGCGAGGTACTGGCAAAAAATGTATGCACAAATCCTGCAAGAGTGCGTAAAGTTCTGGCGAAGCTTAAGAAAAAAAATCTGGTGCTTACCAAGGAAGGCATCGACGGCGGGTATTATTTTGATCAGGATCCGAACAGGGTAAACCTGGCGGATATCTGTGAAGCCCTGGAGATCAAGGCGGTAGATTCATCTTACCGGTCCGGCGACCCGGATGTGGAGTGTATGATTGCGTCCGGAATGGCGGGCGTGATGGATGATATTTACCAGACATTGAATCAGAATTGTATGGAATCCCTGAAAAAAATCACCATAGCAATCATCGACGAGGAATTGCAAAAGAGAAAAAAACAAAAAGCCTCGGGCTGACAGGAACGGATATGGTTCCTGCGGAAAGGAAGAGTAAATGAAGAAAAAAATAATTATGACAACCTTAGGACTCTTACTGGTATTGGCACTGGCTGCATGCGGCAGTACAAAGGAGACGGCGGACAGCAAGACGCCGTCGGCAGCCGGCTCACAGGAACCAACGGCAGCACCCTCACAGGATCAGCAGACAGCGGCACCGGAGGAGAAAGCGCAGGCAGAGGTAACCCCCGGAACCGACGCGGCAGGAGAATCTGAGAATGACGCACAGACGGCCAGTTTTCAGAATTTTACCACGACCGATCTGGATGGAAATGAAGTGACCCAGGAGATATTTGCCGGCGCGGATCTGACCATGATGAATGTCTGGGCGACTTTCTGTGATCCCTGCATCCGTGAAATGCCGGAGCTGGGTGAACTGTCAACCGATTATAAAGATAAAAACGTGCAGATTATTGGGGTAGCCTTTGATACGCTGAACCAGGATATGAGCATCTATCAGGAACAGGTGGATCTGGCCAAGGAAATAGCGGAAAAAACCGGCGCCAACTATCTGCATCTGATTCCCTCCGCAGATCTTCTGCAGGCGGGCCTCATGGATATCGTGGGCGTGCCGACCACCTTTTTCTTTGATAAGGATGGAAATCAGGTGGGCGAACCGGTAGTGGGTTCTAAAAATAAGGAAGTCTGGGCTTCTATTATTGACGAGCGGCTGGCGATGCTTAAGTAAAGCAGAAAAGAAATATAAGGATTACGCGGAAAGAAACTGTCCGTAAAATTAAGGGAATCTTCATATATCATTAAAGATATCCTAAGCCCGTACATGTATGATATTCTTAAACAGGCGCTAAGCGCGCATAAGGATATCATAAATGGGGGTACGGCAAATGCAGCAGGACAGGAAAAGAACTATTTTATTACACGGAATTGGAAGTATCTGCTTCTTTCTATGTGTGTACATCATATTTAAAATAACGGGAATCTCTCCGCTCAGCGGATTCCATACGGATATCCGGTTAGACGAGATAAATGTGATACCGTTTTGGGGAATCCTGGATCTTATTCTGACAGCGGACGGGGGCGAAGGGATCAAGTTTGCGCTGATCAATATCATCGGCAATGTCCTGTTGTTCTGTCCGCTGGGCTTTTTACTGCCGCTGTTGTGGGAAAGGTACGCGGCGTGGTGGAAGACTTTGGCCGTAGGCGCGGGCCTGTCGGTACTGATCGAGTGTACACAGCTGTTTCTAATCCGCGGGACGGATGTGGATGATGTATTATTGAATTCTCTTGGTGCCCTGGCCGGATATGGAGCTTATCGAATAGCGGGCTTTCTGTGGAAAAGATTTTGCTTCTGCTTTCGTATCGTTCCGGGCAAAAGATGGGAAAGAGCAATCAACAGGCTGGAACCGTGGATTTATTTTGCGGCGGCCTATATTGGAATCATAGCGGTGGGATTCTATGAGAGGAATTTGTATCTGAATATGTAGAGCAAGAAACCGGCCGGGCGGCTATGGACATGCGAATGCGGAAAATACACATTCGCTGCCCCATAGCCGCCCGGCCGGTTTGCGCGTATCACCTGAACAGCTTACCGCAGATGTTCTAAGGCATCCAGATCCCCTGCCTGAATAAACGTTATACCATCAGATATTTTTTCAGAGGGCCAGTCCCACCATTTCAAAGCAAGCAGCCGGTCAATCTTGTCCTGTGAAAACCGAAGCCGGATCGGTTTCGCAGGAACGCCTCCCACAATCGTATAAGGAGGAACATCCTTCGTGACGACTGCGCGGGTTCCGATAATAGCGCCGTCCCCGACGGTAACGCCTGCCAGGATCACGGCCTCGTAGCCGATCCAGACATCGTTGCCGATGGTAATATCCCCTTTATTATCCCAGGCCGCCTCAGGCCCCATTCCGTGCGCCCATTCATCATAAAAAAGCGGAAACGTATAGGTGGATAAAGAGCCCAGCGTGTGGTTTGCGCTGTTCATTAAAAATTTTGCGCCGCAGGCGATGGAACAAAACTTACCAATCTTAAGCCTGTCTTTGTTAATGGGATAGTGATACAGTACGTTATTCTTCTGAAAATCCCTCGGGTCCCGGACGAAATCATTATAAATCGTAAAATCGCCTACTTCGATATTCGCATGCCCAATCACATTTTTCAGGTAGACGATCTGGGTATCTCCGACCCGTGGATATATTTTATTACTATCTGGAATAGTCATTTTAAACTCCTTCTTTTTTTAATATGATTCAGACTATCCCAGTAAAAGCAATGCACCGCTTCATAAAAACACCCCTTCTTCTCTAACTTCAGAGCACTCTCATTATAACACAGCCGGTCAGAAATTAATATGGCGAATGTATTCTGCCCATGGAAATAAATCCCATTTAAAAATAAACCGGCAAATATTGACGGTCTATTTTATTTACGGTACAGTGAAGGGGTCGGGTATAGAGGAGTGATACATATGAAAATAAAAGTGAACGGAATAGAGCTGGCGTATGAAAAGTCAGGGACAGGCAGTCCGGTCATTTTTCTGCATGGCAACGGGGAGGATCATACAATCTTCCGGGAAACAATAGATCAACTGGCTTCCGATTATACGGTATACGCGTTGGACAGCCGCGCTCACGGGGAGAGTTCCGCGTCGGAGCATCTGAGCTATTCCCTGATGGCAAAGGATGTGGTGTGTTTTATCCGTAAGCTGGGGATAAAAAATCCGGTGATCTGCGGATTCAGCGACGGGGCCATCACAGGGATTCTCATTGCCATACATTATCCGTCGCTGTTGGCGGGACTGATCTCCTGCGGGGCGAATATAACGCCGGATGGGTTAAAGGCAAGGTATCGGATCTGGTATCGATTGGTGTATGCGTTTACCGGAGATAAGCTGATCGGGATGATGCTGAGGGAACCGCATATTCCGGGCCCGGAGCTTTTGCGGATTCAGATACCGGTGTTTTTAACAGCCGGGGAAAATGATGTGATCCGGCTGCAGCATACCAAACGGATCGCGGCGCATATGAACCGGGGAACTTTGAAGATCATAAAAGGGGAAAATCATGGAAGCTATGTGATTCATTCGGTAAAATTATACCGGATCATACTTCCGTTTCTGCAAAAACTGAATTTTTGACAAAAAAAGTGAAAAAAGTATTTCGAAATTTGTCAGGAAAACTGTACAAATTATGGTAAACCAGTTATAATAAAAAAATAGGAAATCCACAAGGGAGGAGCGGCCGGTGAAAAAAAACAGAATGATCGGGCTGGGATTGGTTATAGTTATGTGCGCGCTGGCGGTAATGCCGGTGAACGCGACAAATTCAGCTCAGGTGAAACAGCAAAAGCAGCAGACCCAGAGCAAGCTGGATGAAACGAATAAGAACATCAGTGATCTGGAAAATAAAAAGAAAAAATTACAATCGGAAATCAATGCGCTGGACTCGCAGCTGGTACAGGTACTGGCAGAGCTGGGCATCCTGGAAAATGATCTGGCGGAAAAAGAAGCGCAGATCGAACAGGCCCAGATCGATTATGAAAACGCGGTTGAAGAACAGAACCGCCAGTACGAGGCGATGAAACAGCGGATCAAATATATGTATGAGCAGGGAGATACGATGATGCTGGAGGTACTGCTCCAGGCAGACAGTATTTCCAATATGCTGAATAGAGCGGATTATGTAAATCAGATGTATGATTACGACCGCCAGAAGTTAGAAGAGTACAAAGCGATCACCGAGGAAGTAAAACGCCTGGGCGAGCAGCTGCAGGACGAAAAAGAAGAGCTGGAGCAGATGCAGCAGGACTATCAGAACCAGCAGGCGGAACTGCAGGGGATGCTGGATAAAAAGAAGGCGACGGCCGGCAATTATGAGGCGCAGCTCTCCGACGCCAAGGCGAAGGCGAAAGAGTATCAAAGCCTGATTCAACAGCAGAATGATCAGCTAAAGAAGATAGAAGAAGAACGAAAACGGCAGGAGGCAGCGGCGGCAGCCGCCGCCCAGCAGAACAATAACGCGGGCCAGGGAACGGGCGGCGGCTCAGGTTCCGGAGGCAGTTCAGGTTCCGGCGGTGGTTCCAAGCCTTCCGCATCCGGAAGCGGAATGGGAAGCCAGATCGCAAACTTTGCATTACAGTTCGTTGGCCGCCCCTATGTGCTGGGCGGGACAAGCCTGACAAACGGGGCGGACTGCTCCGGATTTATCTGGGCGGTATATAATAACTTCGGTATTTCGGTGCCCCGTACCTCAGGAGCGCAGGGTTCAGGCGGAAGGGCAGTGTCCTTCGACGATATCCAGGCGGGGGACGTGCTGTATTACGGAGGGCATGTGGGAATCTACATAGGCGGCGGCCAGATCGTACACGCCAGTACGCCGTCCAGCGGCATCAAGATCAGCAGTGCGACCTATAAGACCATTATCTCTGTCAGGAGATATGTCTGAGAATAAATCCTTGAATAGGAAGTGGCGGTATGCAGTTGAATGAAACAACGATACGGTCCGGACAGGATCAGTTACCTTTGAGCGTATGGCTGGCCGGTCCGGAAGGGGAAGCAAGAGGGATTGTGCAGATCGCTCACGGAATGAGCGAACATAAAGAGCGCTATGAGGATTTTATCAGATTTCTGTGCGGGCATGGATTTGTCGTGCTGATCCACGACCATAGAGGCCACGGCAAGAGTGTCCGGAAGAAGGACGACCTGGGATATTTTTATGAGAACGGCGGGGAAGCGCTGGTGGAGGACCTGCATCAGCTGACCTTGTGGGTGAAGGAGAGGTATCCGGATCTTCCGTTTTTCCTCTTCGGACACAGCATGGGTTCCCTGGCGGTCAGAGCCTATACAAAAAAATATGACCGGGAGCTGGACGGCCTGATGGTCTGCGGCTGCCCGAGCTATAATCCGGCAGCGAAGATGGGCAGGGTCCTGGTGCGCGCCATGGCGAAGTTTAAAGGAGAACGTCACCGGAGCCCGAAGATGAACCACATGATGTTCGGCGCGTTCAATGCGCCTTTTCAACCGGCCGATTCTGAATTTGCCTGGATTAGCCTCAATGAGGAAAATGTAAAGGCTTATGATGCGGATGAACTCTGCGGATTTATTTTCACCTTGAACGGCTTTGAGAGCCTTTTGGACATTATGCTGGCGGTGTATGATCCGAAGGGGTGGAAAGTAGAGCGTCCGGGTCTTCCGGTATGGTTTTTATCAGGAGATCAGGATCCGTGTCTGACAAGCAGGGAGCGGTTTCTCGAAGCGGTGGGACTGATGAAGCAGGTTGGCTATCAGAATGTCACTTATAAGCTTTACGAGGGCCTGCGCCATGAGATTTTGAATGAGAAATGTAAAGAAACGGTCTATCAGGATGTACTCGAAAAGTTGGAAGAATGGATCGGAAATATTCAGCGGTAGAGCACATATCCTATAGCAGGAAACCAGAATTAAATTCCGGAAGGGCGGCGGTGAGCCGTCCTTTCGTGTATTTTATCAGCAATCCGGAAAACCGGGCATTTGCGGACATCAATTGGCACTGGTTTATTTTGACCGGTTATGAACCGACCGGGACCAACCTCCGAATCGTCTGCGCCACCTATGGAGAACGCAGGACCGCGGATTTTAACACACTGTGGAATACCGGAAAAGAAGAGCGGGGAGGAATGCCGACCGTCCGGGAATAACGGGGAGATCCGCAAAATGTCCGCAAACTACTGGATAAGATCAGAAAAATGAATTACAATGTGCTTATAAAGAAAGGGGGCTTACCTGTGAAAAATTATGAAAGTCTGCTGGAATCGGCTATGGGGAGTAAAAAAAGCGCACTGGTACTGAAAAACGGAAAGATCATCAATGTATTTACCGGCGAAATCCTGTCCGGGGATATTGCGGTGGAGGATGGATATATCGCAGGTATCGGGACGTATGAGGGGGAAAAAGAGATCGATCTGGAGGGCCGGTATGTGGCGCCCGGATTTATCGACGCGCATCTGCATCTGGAATCCACGATGGTGACGCCGCCGGAACTGATCGAGAACGCGGTGGCCTGGGGGACGACGACCTATGTGGTAGATCCGCATGAAGCGGCCAATGTAAAAGGAAAAGACGGAATTGACTATATACTGCATACGACGGCCCATGTGCCGGCTAACGTGTATGTGATGATGCCTTCCTGCGTACCGGCCACGGCGTTTGAAGACAACGGGTGCGTGTTCCGGGCGGAGGATATGAAGGAGTACCTGGATAATCCCAGGATACTGGGGCTGGGAGAGGTGATGGATTATGTCTCGGTGGTGAACGGCGCTCCCGATATGGTGGAAAAGCTGAATCTGTTCCGCCATAAAACCATAGACGGCCACGCGCCGGGGCTTTCGGAGAAAGATCTGAACACCTACGCGCTGGCGGGAATCCAGACCGATCATGAATGCGTGGATTACGAATACGCCATGCGGGAGCGCAGGCTTGGAATGCATGTGCATATCCGGGAAGGCAGCGCGGCAAGAAATCTGGAAGCCCTGGTAAAAGGGATCGTGGAAAATAAGGTTTCCACGGAAGGATTTTCTTTCTGTACGGACGATAAACATATAGAAGATATCCGAAGAGAAGGCCATATCAGTTACTGTATCAAAAAAGCGGTAGCCTTAGGCATTCCGCCCGTTCAGGCGATCCGGATGGCTACCATTCAGGCGGCCAGGTGTTATAAACTGGATCATCTGGGCGCGGTGGCGCCTGGCTATCAGGCCGATCTGGTGATTCTTCAGGATCTGGAGGAACTAAAGATTACGGATGTATACTATAAAGGAGCGCCGGTCAGAGAATATAAAATAGAAAAACAGGCGCTGGCTGCTGAACATCCGCTTAAGAATACCGTCCATCTAAAAGAAATCCGGCCGGAAGATCTTACGTACCGGCCGGGTGAGGCGCCCCATGCGGCGGTTCAGCTGCTACCGGGCCAGATCGTGACGAAGAAATTCTATGGAAACCTGCCCTGTGAGGAAGGATGTTTTAAACAAAATGCGGAGTACAATAAACTGGCTGTTCTGGAACGCCACCATGCCACCGGCAAGATCGGAATAGGCGCGGTGATAGGATTTGGCATCCGGGATGGAGCCATCGCCTCCTCTGTCTCTCATGATTCTCATAATATATCTGTGATCGGGGATAACGATGAGGATATGCTGCTGGCTGTCAGGGAATTGGAGCGGGTGCAAGGCGGATATACCATCGTATCCCGGGGAAAGGTGCTGGATACACTTCCGCTGCCGATCATGGGCTTAATGAGCGACGACGGTTTTGAACAGGTCAATGAACTTTTACAGCGGATGACAAAGACTGCGCATGAAATGGGAGTGCCCAAGGGAGTGGAACCGTTTGTCACGCTGTCCTTTATCGCGCTGCCGGTTATCCCGGAGATCCGTGTCACTCCAAGAGGCCTGTTCGATGTGACCGCCTTTTCCTTTGTCAAATAAACAGGCGGCCGGATGGAAAATTGAATGTAAGAAAGAATTGAATGTAAGGAAGAAAAGAGGAAGAAACAGCATGAACATACAGGAAATCAAACTGACGACTAATCCGGGAGCCTCCCTGACGGCCTATATGCCGGAGGTTCACTCCGAATTGGCAAATATCGAACGGAGGCCCGGAATCCTGGTTATTCCGGGGGGAGCTTATATGTTTCTGTCGGCCCGCGAAGCGGAGCCGGTGGCGCTGGCCTACGCGGCCCAGGGCTATCATGCCTTTGTCCTTCGCTATTCGGTGGGAAAGGAACATCACTGGCCCCAGCCGCTGGAGGACGCACAGGAGGCCATGCAGGTAATCATATCCCATGCGGAAGAATGGAAAGTGGATGAGAAACGGATCGCGGCAGTTGGCTTCTCGGCCGGTGGACATCTGGCCGCCGCGCTTGGAACCATGGGGTCGATCCGGCCGGCCGCCTTAATACTGGGGTACCCCTGTACCCTGGACAGCTTGGGGAAGATTCTGGTATTTCCGGTGCCGGGGCTGCCGGATAAAGTGGATGATAAAACCCCGCCCGTCTTTTTATTTTCCACGTATGAGGACGACGTGGTGCCGATCAGCAATTCCGTCCGCTTCCTGGACGCGCTGAACCGCAACAGAATCCCTTTCGAGTGCCATATCTTCCAGAAGGGCTGCCATGGGCTGGCGCTTGCGAAGCCGCTTACATCCGCCGGTTTCAAACAGAATGTGGAGGAAGACGCCGCCAAGTGGTTTGACTTAAGCGTCTGCTGGCTCCACAATCTGTGGGGGGACTTCCCTTCGGAACATTCCAAGTCCAGAAGAAGGGCCAGCGACATGAAAGAATACAGCGTGAATGTAACCGTGGAAAGCATGATCGGCAATCCGTCGGTAAAAGAGCTGCTGCTCCAGGTAGCCCCGGCTCTGGCCGATCCGGATATGATGGATCAGGCGGCGCCTCTGACGGTCACGCAGATTAACCGCGAGATAGCGGAGCAGTACCGTTTGTCCCAAGAACAGATGGAACAGTTAAACGCCGCGTTAAAAGCGATACCTTACACAGAAAGCTAGAGGGACACGTTATGAAAAAATTATTGGCTGTGATAGATATGCAAAAGGATTTCATCGACGGGGCCCTGGGGACGCCTGAGGCCCAGGCTATCGTTCCCGGGGTACTTGAGAAGATACGGCAGTATCACAAGGCGGGCGATGATATTGTATTTACCATGGATACTCATACACCGGATTATCGGAATACCCAGGAAGGAAGAAAACTTCCGGTACCCCACTGTATCAAAGGGAGCGTGGGTTTTGAACTGTCCGAAGAGCTTTTGCCCTACGCATCGGTAGTTTTTGAGAAACCCACCTTCGGAAGTGTCACCCTGGCCGAATATGCGGCGGGAGGGGAGTATGAACAGATCGAGCTGATCGGACTGTGCACGGACATATGTGTGATTTCCAATGCGCTGCTCCTGAAGGCGTATCTTCCCGAGAGCCGGATTACGGTTGACTCGAAGTGCTGTGCGGGAGTAACGCCTGAATCCCATCAGAATGCCCTAGAAGCTATGAAGATGTGTCAGATCGAGATTCGATAAAGAAGCCGAAAAGCCGGGTTCAGGAACCGAGCCTCTGAACCAGGAACACGTGAAGTGTTCCCAGTTCAGAGGCTCTTGCCCGTCGGACGTGAAGTCCGCCGGTCATCCTGAACCCGGCTTTCTGATTCCATTAAGCGGGAGCACAGCCCTATCTGCTTTCCAGAATCTTATCGATGGAAACCAGCTTCACACAGAGGACAAACAGCTCCGTAGCCAGCGCCAGCTCTTCTGTAGTCGGGAAAGAAGGAGCGATACGGATATTGCTGTCCTTAGGGTCCTTTCCATAAGGGTAGGTTGCCCCTGCGGGGGTCATAACCACTCCTGCTTCTTTGGCTTTTTGGACAATTGCTTTCGCGCAGCCTTCCATGGAGTCAAAGGAGATGAAATATCCGCCCTTCGGACGAATCCATTCGCCGATGCCCAGTCCGCTCAATTCCTTGTCAAAAGTATCCACCACAGCCTCGAATTTTGGCCGCATGCTGGCCGCATGTTTTTTCATATGCTCGGTAATGCCGTTTAGGTTCTTGAAATAGCGCACATGGCGAAGTTCATTTAACTTGTCGTGACCGATGGTCTGTACGGTCATGTGTTCCCGGATCTCCTTTAAGTTCGCATCGGAAGCGGCGATGGCGGCGACTCCGGAACCGGGGAAACTAATTTTGGAAGTGGAGGTGAATTTATAAACGAGATCCGGATTACCGGCCTTCTCGCACTCGGTCACCAGCTCGATCAGGACGTCCTGATCGTCATCGTAAAGGTGATGTACACTGTAGGCATTGTCCCAGAAGATCCTGAAATCCTTCGCGGCGGGTTTTAAGCGGGCAAAACGGCGCACCGTCTCATCTGAATAGGTGATGCCCTGAGGGTTGGAGTATTTCGGCACGCACCAGATTCCCTTGATCGCGTCATCTTCGCCGGCCAGCTTCTCAATAAGATCCATATCCGGGCCGGTAGGGAGCATGGGGATGTTGATCATTTCTATACCAAAATATTCCGTGATTTTAAAGTGACGGTCATAACCGGGAACCGGACAGAGGAATTTCACCTTATCCAGCTTCGCCCAGGGAGTGCTGCCGAGGACACCGTGGGTCATGGCATGGCTGACCATATCAAACATAACGTTCAGGCTGGAATTACCGAAAATAATAATTTTATCAGCGGGAACTTCGATCATGGATGCGAGGAGCTCTTTGGCTTCCTGGATACCATCGATAACTCCGTAATTTCTGCAGTCGATCCCGGCCTCACATTTTAAATTGGTTGAGCTGTTCAGAACGTCCATCATTCCCATAGAGAGATCCAACTGCTCCGCCGAAGGTTTTCCGCGGGACATATCCAGTTTCAGCCCTTTACCCTGGAAAGCTTTATATTGTGCTTCTAATTCGGCTTTTAAAGCCAATAAATCATCGTTGCTCATTTCCTGATAACTTTTCATAATATAGCGCATCCTTCCTTTTTTACTCTTAATTTCACATTATACCCCAGAATTTAATCCAGCACAACGGTGAATTATAAAAAGTATACGGAATCCTGTTAAGTCATAGAAGAGAAAATCAGATGGAAAACGAATAATTTACAAGAATTTAATTTCCAAACCGGGGGAAACCCTATATAATAATATGTAGGAACCGATTCAGGAGGACAGTTTATGCCTGCGATGTATACACATCACGCTTTTGCAAAGGAGGTTCGTGAGCGGCTTCGGCCGCCTTATCGGAAGACAGCAGATACTTTTGAGAATGAATATATGATTGGAGCCCAGGGACCGGATTTTTTATTTTTTTATTATCCTTTTACGAAAAACAAGGTGAAGGACGAAGGGGAAAGAATTCACCATGAGGCGGCCCGCCTGCTGTTTGAGCCGGCGCGGGACATAGTGCGGGAGAAAGGGATTGACAGTGCTTACGGCGCTTATGCGATGGGACTTTTATGCCACTTTATGCTGGACAGCAGCTGTCACGGCTCGGTGGAGGAACAGATCGGTCACACCGGCCTGTCCCATGCGGGGCTTGAGGGGGAACTGGACCGTATGCTGATGCTGCGGGACGGATTGGACCCGGTATCCTATTACCCCGCCGGATTTATGAATCCGGGCCCGTCTTGTGCGGCGGTAGTAGCGTCGTTTTATCCGGGAGTTGCGCAGGAAAAAGTACATAAATCATTGAAAGCGCTGAAATGGTATAAAAACTTTTTGGTTGCGGAACATAAGGGAAAACGGTTTGCACTGGAAACGGGCATGAAATGCACCGGGGTATACCACAAATTTGGCGGCCTGATGATGGGAACCGCCGCCGATCCGAGAGCGGAACAGGCCGTCAGCCTGTTTTACCGCCTGTATCAGGATGCTGTCGGCAATACGGCGCGGCTGATCAGGGACTATATGGACGGTGTCATAACGAAGGAACCGCTGGCAAAAAGGTTCGAAAGAAATTTTGAATAAGGAAACATAGAAGGACAGGGAAGAGACGCAAAGATGCGTAGGAAAAGAGATGAGTAGCTACAGCGGTGAGCAGGAGGAGGAAGATAAGTGGAGAAACAAACATTGACTAGAATGGAAAAACAATGGATTTTGTATGATGTGGGGAATTCCGCATTTATCATGCTGGTTACAACGATCATTCCAATCTATTATAAAAATATCGCCCTCGCGGAGGGGGTATCGCTGGCACACTCCACCGCTTATTTTGGATATGCCACTTCGATATCAACCCTGATCGTAGCGCTGTTGGGGCCGATCCTGGGGGCGATATCGGATACGAAGGGATATAAAAAACCATTGTTTACCCTGTTCCTTGTAATCGGAGTGCTGGGCTGCGCGGCTCTGGCGCTGCCGGTACCCTGGCTGGCTTTTCTGGGAATATTTGTGGTGGCCAAGGTGGGATATAATTCTAGCCTGATCTTCTATGACTCCATGCTGACCGATATCACGACAAAGGAGCGGATGGACGAAGTTTCCTCCCAGGGATACGCCTGGGGCTATATCGGCAGCTGTATTCCGTTTACCATCAGTCTGCTCTTTGTGTTGTTTGCGGAGCCCATCGGTATCTCGGCTACCACCGCTACGATGATCGCCTTCTTATTAAACGCCGTTTGGTGGTTTGGGATCACCATTCCGCTGTTAAAAAACTATAGACAGAAATACTTTGTGGAAGTACAGAGCCATCCGTTTAAAGAAAGCTTTGTGCGGATTATCAAAATGTTGAAAAACATCCGGAAGGAAAAGGGGATCTTTCTCTTCCTTCTGGCCTTCCTGTTTTACATTGACGGTGTCTATACCATCATTGAGATGGCTACCTCCTACGGCAAAGACGTGGGCATCGGGGATAACAGCTTGCTGCTGGCATTGCTGCTGACCCAGATCGTCGCATTCCCCTGTTCCATCTTATTTGGAAAGCTCTCCAAGAAATACAGGACCACTTCCCTTATAAAAATAAGCATCATCGGTTACACGGGAATCGCGGTCTTCGCCCTTCAGTTAGATAAAGCCTGGGAATTCTGGTTCCTCGCGGTCTGCGTAGCGGTCTTCCAGGGAGCTATCCAGGCACTGTCCCGGTCCTACTTTGCAAAAATTATACCGGAAGAACAGGCCGGCGAGTATTTCGGCCTCTACGACATTTTCGGTAAAGGCGCCGCCTTTATCGGCACCATGCTGATGGGAGTCTCCACCCAAATCTCAGGCAGTTCGAAAACGGGAGTCTTTCTTCTGGTATTTATGTTCGCGGCCGGTTTCCTCCTATTCCGCAAAGCGGATCAGGTCAACAGCCGGTCCTTGTCAGAAAGGAAATCCATATGACCGATATCATCATAGGCGCGATCCTCATAGCAGCAGTGATCCTGGCCTCAATCAAAATTTATAAAAATCATAAGAATGGAGGATGCTGCGGCAACTGCAGCGGATGCAGCGGCTGCGCAAAACAAAATGATACACATTACAAAAGCCGAAAAAAATAAAAAAGACAATCTGTCCCTGCTTTTACTGGCAGATCCCGATGAGAGCATGATCGACCGTTACCTGGAAGAAGGGGACCTGTATCTGATGAAGGAGCAGGAGAAAACCATCTGTGCAGCCGTGGTAGTCCGTCTGTCCGACACCGCCTGCGAACTGAAGAATCTGGCGGTATCTGAAGAACACCGGCATCAGGGAAATGCAACTGCCATGATGCTTTATCTCTTCTACATGTACCAGCTTCTCTATGAGACCATGTACGTGGGCACCAGTGAAAAGGTAGTCCCCTTCTATCAGAAGCTGGGCTTTGCATATGACCGTACCCTGCCCGGTTTTTTTACAGAGAATTATCCGGAGCCTATCTACGAGGACGGAGTATTGTGCGAGGATATGATTTATTTGAAAAAAGATTTGAAGGTTGCCGGGCATTGTTGTGGGGGATTTGGGGACGGGCGCGCGTGAGGCGGCAGTTTCCGGGACGGGCAATGGCTGATGGCGGGCTTTTGGGGCCGTGAGGCGGCCGTACTGCCGGGTGGGGAGCGAAGCTTACCCGGGCCGCGGGATATTGGCCGGCTGCGGGGGCTGTGGGCTTGCGCCGGCAGCTGCTAAACGGAAACAGGACATCGGATACAGGAACCGGGCCTATTCATCAAGAACGCATGATGCGTTCTCGATTCAGAGGCCCTTGCGTGTCGGCGGTGAACGCCGCCCCGCATCCTGTATCCGATGTCCTGTTTCCGTTAAGCAGCTGCACGGCCGCCCAATGCCCCCGCAGCCGGCCAATATCCCGCGGCCCGGGTAAGCTTCGCTCCCCACCCGGCAGTACGGCCGCCTCACGGCCCCAAAAGCCCGCCATCAGCCATTGTCCGTCCCGGAAACTGCCGCCTCACACGCGCCCTGCACTAATTCCGGCCGTTGAGTGCCCGAATGAATAAAAAAGGTTATGGACAGTAATATGTAATTATGGCACGAGATGAGTTGTTTGACAGTTCGGTATGATGATAATAAAATGGAAAAAGTTAAGCTGTGTTTGTCCGCCTTTGGCGGGGAGAGTGGATTCGATAAAGATTGATTTACGGAGGAGACGAATGGAATTTCAAAAGGTTGATTTGATAGAGGCCAAAAGACAGATTGACTCGACATTGCACAAATTAAAAGAAACAATTAATACTTTGGAAGCAAAAGAAAAGGCAGAGAGATATAAGTCACAAATTACATTAGCCAAAAGGCGGGTAAAGGCATTTGAAATTGCGAATTACCTTATAGAGAGTGAACTTGCTAAGAAGTAAATGAATATGTACGGATCGAAGGACAAATAGTATCACCGGGAGTATACTTCTATCGCAAATTTATAAGAATGGGGGTGCGGACTTTTCTGGACGGTTTAAAATACCAGCCCGGAAAAATGTCCGCACCTCTACTCATTTATAAATTAATTGTGTGTCTATAAACAACGGCGCATTTTGTCATTTTATAGCCTCCCATATTTAGTGCTTTGAGTCCAATAGAACAATTTTTTTTATTGATGCAAACATTCCAGGATAAGTTTCATAAATACCATAGTAATGAACTTCTATCAACTGTCCTACATCACTTTCTGATAAGATTAGTTGCTTATTTTCTTCATCTCTAATATCCAATTCATTTAATTTTCCGATACTGTAAAATGATTTTTTCTCATTCACGTCCTCTGCCATAAGTCCTGAACTATCGAACTCTGTAATTCGACATATCTTAATTGATATTTGAGGACGATTTACATAATTAATGATATATTTCACTGTAATAACAGTGAAGCATAATCCTATCAAAAAGAGAATTGTGTACACTAAACTTTTTTTCATATAATAACCTCAAATAAAATATGTAATTATTACCTAATTTATAAGGTCACCGATCTACAACATTTGTTCAATAATGATCCATTACATTACTTCAATCAGTTCGGTTGTGATACGGGCGGCACAGTTATGGTATCCGTCATTTAACGATCCAGCTATATGTACACCGAATGCAACTCAACCATTTTCATCCCAGTAAACATATAAGGGAGCCACTATCGCCATGAGCCTCATCGCCAGTATCCCTTTCCGATAATTTGTTTAATGGTAATAATACAGAATATGTAAAGAACTTAGATTAAACCATCCCCAACACTTCCCTCTGTTCTTATTTCTGAGAGTCATACATGAAGCGAATGAATCGTTATAAGAGGTATATGATTAATCGAAAGAAAACTTTTGACTATATTATAGCATAATAAATTCTATCATATATCGGTAATTCCCGAATCCTACGTTCCATATTGAATCAAATACTCATAATTGGCTATTTTTTCAATAGAGCCCTTCATACATATGACCAGGAAAATACGCATTATGATTTAACATAACAATATGAAAGCAATATTTGTCACCAAAGTAAGGATACTCGGAGCGGAGGGGGCCGGGCGGGACTGGGCTGGGGAACCTGGGGCGGGCTGGGGCATTGGGCGGCCGTGCAGCTGCTTAACGAAAACCGGGCATCGGATACAGGATGCGGGGCGGCGTACACCGCCGACACGCAAGGGCCTCTGAATCGAGAACGCATCATGCGTTCTTGACGAATAGGCCCGGTTCCTGTATCCGATGCCCGGTTTTCGTTTAGCAGCTGCCGGCGCAAGCCCACAGCCCCAGCCCGCCCCAGGTTCCCCAGCCCAGTCCCGCCCGGCCCCCTCCGCTCCGAGTATCCTGGCCCCTATGAAAAAATTCCTCCAAATTTTTAAAGAATTGCTTAAGAAAATCTTTGGTTTTATATATGCGTGCATTTTAGAATCTCATTTTATGATAGGTACATCACAAAGAGAGAGAATGTTTTGGATTATGAGGAGGAAATACGAATGGGAATGGATATGATTACACAATACTTTGTGCAGTATGGAGCGATAGCCATTTTTGTGATCGTTCTGTTGGAATATATGAATATGCCGGGATTTCCAGCCGGGATTATTATGCCGCTGGCCGGTGTGTGGGCCAAGGGAGGGGGAATCAGTTTCGCGATGACGATTCTTTTGACCGTGGCGGCGGGTTTGGTTGGCAGCTGGATTCTGTATGGCTTGGGAAGACTGGGAGGAGAGTTCTTTTTAAACAAATTTCTTAAGAAATTTCCGAAGCATGAAGAAGCGATTAATAAAAATTTTGATATGTTGAGACGAAAGGGAAGTATCGGGGTATTTATCAGTAAGCTGCTTCCGATGGTCCGGACCTTGATCTCGATTCCGGCGGGAGTGCTAAAAATGGATTTTGTGAAATATACGGTGGCTTCGCTGCTGGGTGTGTTTGTATGGAACTTCTTTTTCGTAGGCGCCGGTTACCTTATGGGTGACGCGGTATTCAAGATTTTATCATAAGGGGGATAAAAAATGAGAATAGCGATGTTGACAAATAATTATAAACCATTTATCGGAGGAGTACCAATTTCAATTGAAAGGCTGGCGCAGGGCCTAAGAGAACTGGGACACGTGGTGTATATTTTTGCCCCGTCTTATGAAAATCAGGAGGAGGAGCCCTATGTGATCCGCTATAAGTCCTGCAAAAAGAAAATGGACGGCGGGATGTATATTCCCAATATTTTTGACCGTGAGATCGAGGATCAGTTCCGGCTGCTGCAGTTTGATGTGATTCATGTGCATCATCCCATGCTCATCGGCTATACGGCTCTTTATCTCGGGAAAAAGTACAAAATTCCGGTAACGTTTACTTACCATACCAGATATGAACAGTATCTGCATTACCTGAAACCCTACGGGAAACTGATGCAGCGCTACCGGCAGGAACGGTTCGAAAGTCTGAGAAAAATGGAAGAGAAAGTGTTTTATTACAGCACGCAGGTGGTGATGCCGGGTTATA
Source organism: Diplocloster agilis (assembly GCF_019042275.1). Classification (GTDB taxonomy): domain Bacteria; phylum Bacillota; class Clostridia; order Lachnospirales; family Lachnospiraceae; genus Diplocloster; species Diplocloster agilis. The sequence goes on along the minus strand of NZ_JAHQCW010000062.1, from coordinate 4,690 downwards.
CGAAATGGTTCGCCAACCAATGTGATCTGGTCTTCGCGCCGACTCCTATGATGCGGGATTACCTGCTGGAACAGGGGACCGACACACCGATTCAGGTTCTGCCCACGGGGCTTAACCGGTCCTATTTTGACAGTGATGAGAGAGTCAGCCGGGAGCTTCGAAATAAGCTGGGCGCTGGTAAGCCCTACGTGTTCTGCACGATCGCGAGGCTTGCGAAGGAAAAGAATCTGGATTTCCTGATGGATACCATGTTTGATCTGAAACAACGGTTTGGCAGCCGGTTCCGTCTGCTGGTGATAGGAGACGGACCGGAGCGGGAACACCTGCAGAGCCGGATCGGCGAGCTGTGTCTTATGGATCAGGTGCTTTTATTGGGCAATGTCCCCAATGAGCAGATCAAGTATTACTGTAAGGCCTGCGATTTGTTCCTGTTTGCTTCCAAATCGGAAACCCAGGGAATCGTGCTGTTGGAGGCGATGGCGGCCCAGGTTCCCGTAATCGCAGTAAAAGCTTCCGGCGTGGTGGATGTGGTTAAGAACGGCCGGAACGGCTACATGGTGTCGGAAAGCAGGGAAGAGATGGTGGATAAAATCTGCCGGACGCTTGAGAATCCGGTCCTCTATGACCAGCTCGCCCAGGGAGCGCAGGAGACGGCATGGGAATATTTGAATACGAATATTGCCCGCCGGGCCGAGGCAGGATATCAGGATGCAATTGTCTGGAATTTGAGAAGGGGGTATCGTCATGCAATGGCAAACGATGAAGCATAATATATTAAATCATTTGTTTGGTTCATATCTGAAGCTGATCGAACGGACCTGCCGCATCCGGTTTGTCAATGAGAACTGTGTGAGCTTTGGTCATATTGTTGGCTTCTGGCACGGAGACAGTTTTTTAATGAATCTGGCGCTTAAAAATTTTGCGAAACGGGAGGCGGATATAGAAGTTATTGTAACAGCCGATGAACGGGGTGATTATATTGAACATCAGATCAAAAAGTTCGGGGCCGGGGCTTTGAGAATGCCGGACGGATTCCGAATGAAGCCTTTTTTGAAGGAGCTGATGAGGGAGAGCGGGAAACCGAACACCATTATGGCGGTTTCTCTGGATGGACCGCTTGGACCCCGGTATGAACCAAAGAAGCTGGCATTTATGCTGGCGGAGAATGGACAGAAGAATTTTATCGGCGTCCGGATCGAACCTTCCCGGGCGATTCACCTGAGAAAGCGCTGGGATCAGTACGCGATACCGCTTCCATTTACCAGTATCACGGTAACCCTGCATGATTTTGGAATGATAACAAAACAGGATTTGAAAGAATTCAAAGAGTACAGGAACTATGTCAGGGAACGGCTGGTTCCGAAAGAAGATACGGCAGAAGAAGGAAATACACAAGCAGATACAAAGGAAGACCTCTTAAATGTCTGTACAGCCGGTTCTTTGCAGAACGTCAAAAGCGTGATATAATGGCGAATGAAACAAAATTCGCAATGGAACAGCTGGAGGTCAAAGAAAAAATGGACGCATATCACGTATTGGTAGTGGAAGATGATCAGGAGATCCGCGATGGAATCGAAATCTATTTAAAAAGCCAGGGTTACGAAGTATATAAGGCAGCCGACGGAGTGGAAGGACTGGAAGTGATTGAAAATCACGAGATACATCTGGCGATTGTAGATATTATGATGCCGAGAATGGACGGTGTGACGATGGTTATGAAGCTGCGTCAGACACATGATTTTCCGGTGATCATGCTGTCCGCGAAGTCCGAAGAAGTGGATAAGATTATGGGACTTAACATGGGAGCGGATGATTATGTGACAAAGCCGTTCACGCCTCTGGAGCTGCTGGCCCGTGTGAATTCCCACCTGCGCCGCTATTCCAAATATTTGGAAGCGCTGGGCGGCAAAAAGCAGGAACCAAGTGAGCATGTATATACAATCGGAGGACTGGAACTGAATGAGGATACGGTGGAAGTTACCGTGGATGGAGTGGCGATTAAAACAACTCCGATTGAATTTAAAATATTGCAACTGTTAATGAAAAATCCCGGACGGGTGTTTTCGGCGGAAGAAATCTATGAACGCGTATGGAATGAACGGGCAATCAATACCGATACCATTATGGTCCATGTGCGTAATATCCGTGAAAAAATCGAAATCAACCCTAAGGAACCCAAATATTTGAAGGTGGTGTGGGGTGTTGGATACAAAATTGAAAAACAATCATAAATTAGGAATTATACTGATCGTCCTGACGATCTTGATCCCGGCGATCGCGATCGTAGCCCTGTATCCGGTGGCAAAATCACAGGCGAACCGGTATCAGGAAACACATCGTGAAGATTACGAAGTGACGACCTCGGTAGAGCAATACGTGGGATATGATTATATCGACCGGCTCTACAACAGCAGTTACGTATTGTACTTGGATCTGCAGAAAAAACAGGGAAACGCCGATACGGCGGTGGATCTGTTCGTACCGAATTTAACGGATTATTACGGAAGTTCCACGGAAGAATATTCCTCCGTCCGGTCCAGGATAAATGAGATGCTGGAGGAATACCGCAGTAGTTTGGTAGGCCTGATGGATACGGTGGACTACTACGCTGTTGACAAACTATCACAGAATACGGAGACCAATACGGTAAATGATCTGTCCCGGCTGCTGAAAGGCGCCACTGCGGATATTGAAAAAATAAAAGAACTGTACGACTGCTATCTGATTCTGGATTTTGATGAAAACGGGGATATATCGGTAATCGGCAGTTATGAGATAGACCGGGAAAGCGCATATCGTGAGATCCAGGAGAAACGGCATGAAAATGCCTATACCAATTATTATGGGGACAGCGGATCCGGAATCGAGCTTGCGTCTCCGAAAAATATGCAGATCGTATACGCGATTAAGATCCCGATGATGACAGAGGCGGATAATGGCAATCAGTGGTGGTATCAATACTCGATCTATAATAATATCGGCTATAGCTGGCTTATGATCATCGTCCTGGCGATCATCGGAGCGGTCGCGATACTGCTGCCGCGAATGAAGAAGCTGGGAGTGGGAAATGAAAAAATATTCCGGGCACCCATGGAATTTGGTATCATTGGTATCTGCATCGTATTGAATGCCTATGCCGGGCTGATCAGCATGATGATCGATGTGAATCTTGGCTACGCCCAGTCAGCGCTTTTAGACGCCGGTTTCACATACGGCTTAAGTGAAGGAATACCTTATGCTTATAATATCCTTGGATGGGCGGCGGCCTTCGCCCTCTGGTACTGGTCGGTCACTATTTTGCAGCCGGTATTTACACTGGGACTGCGGCGCTACATCAAAGAACGCAGCTTTATTTACAAGATCTTTCCGTTTATCAAAAGACAGACAAAACGTTTCTTCGCCTTTGTGGCCGATGTGGATCTGACGGAACACATGAACAAGACGATCTGGAAGATTGTGCTGATCAACTTTGTAGTGGTGACCATCATTTGCTGCATGTGGTTCTTCGGAATCTTCGGAGTTATCGTATATTCGGTAATCCTGTTCGTCTCCCTGCGAAAATATTTCAGCAGGTTAAGAGAACAGTACAAGACGCTGCTTCAGGCTACGAATCAGCTGGCGGAAGGAAATCTGGACATAGAGATCAACGAGGATCTGGGCGTATTTAACCCCTTCAAGGGAGAACTGCAGAAGATCCAGTCGGGCTTCAAAAAAGCGGTGGAGGAAGAGGTCAAGAGCCAAAACATGAAAACGGAGCTGATAACCAATGTCTCTCACGACCTGAAGACCCCTTTGACCGCCATCATCACCTATGTGGATCTGCTGAAAGATGAAAATATCACTGCGGAAGAGCGCCAGTCCTACATCAACACGCTGGATAAGAAATCCCAGCGGCTGAAGGTACTGATCGAAGACCTTTTCGAAGTCAGCAAAGCCACGACCAAAAATGTAACGCTGAATATCATAGAGGTAGACATCGTCAACTTGCTAAAACAGGTAAAATTCGAACTGGAAGAAAAGATACAGACCTCCACCCTGGATTTCCGCTGGAATCTGCCGGATGAAAAGGTGATCTTAGGACTGGATTCCCAGAAAACTTATCGTGTCTTTGAAAACCTGATCAACAACATTTTAAAATATTCAATGCCGAACAGCCGTGTATACATCGACGTGACAAAAGCCGGTGAACATGTACAGATCACAATGAAAAATGTCTCTGCCACGGAACTGAATTTTGACCCGGAAGAAATCACGGAACGTTTTGTACGGGGCGACCTGTCCAGAAATACAGAAGGCAGTGGACTCGGACTGGCGATCGCTAAGAGCTTTGTAGAACTTCAAAACGGCAGCTTTACGATCGACATCGACGGGGATCTGTTTAAAGTTACGCTGACCTGGTAATAGGGGAGAAAGCCTTTCCTAAGTTCCTGCCACAAAGCCGCTAAAATGCGGCTTGGGCAGGGGCGCGGGGTTCTTCCTCGGGTTTGGGTATGCCCGCTGTTTAAGGGCCGGGATGCTCCGGATGGCCGGATTCCTTTGTGTCTCCCCGGGAGCGCGGAGGGCTTGCGCTGGCTCCCGCTAAGTGAAATCAAAAAGCCGGGTTCAGGAACCGAGCCTATTCACCAGGAACACGTGATGTGTTCCCGGTTCAGAGGCTCTTGCCCGTCGGACGTGAAGTCCGCCGGTCATC
>NZ_JAHQCW010000061.1 GCF_019042275.1 Diplocloster agilis | reverse complement strand
CGGCCCAGGTAAAAAAGGATGAAGTTGTCTTTACTGGCGAGATTCCCGCCCGCTGTATACAGGCATACCGTACTGATCTGGCCTTTTACACCAACGGGCAGAGCGTATGCCTTACAGAGCTAAAAGGGTATCAGGCCGCTGTCGGCCAGCCGGTCATCCAGCCCCGCCGTCCAAACAACCGCCTGGACAAGGTGCGCCATATGTTCAGTAAGATTCCTTGATACGCCACAGCAAGGATGGTTATTGCATTTCCCTGCCTTTCGTGGTAAAATGTAGTTGTAAACCACCAGAGAAAACAACAACCCTGCTACCCCCCGTTATCACCACCGATAACAATTTGATAACAGCCCATCGTATAGGCTGGATAATATGGACACATCAAATAATCAAAAAAATGAGGTATCAAATTTATGAAGCAAAATCCGTTAAACACGATGCCCAACAACGAGTGGGAGTAATTAAATAAGTGTCTCCGAGTCCCGGAAAACCTTGATATTACAGGGTTTTCCGGGATTCTTGCTTTTTACTGGCTACAAATTGGCTACATTAGACTGTTTTTTTGTAGCCAAAGGTTAAATTGCTACTTCATCCAGCTGCTTGGCTACTTCTGCCTGCTTGTTGGGGAACAGGTGGCTGTAAACTTCCATGGTGGTGGAAACACGTGCATGGCCAAGACGCTCGGCTACCAGAAGCGGTGAACTGCCCATGTCAATCAGCAAGCTGGCGTGGCTGTGACGAATATCGTGCACCCTGATTTTCTTCACACCGGATTTCTCGCAAGCTTTCTTCATGTCTCGGTACAACCTTGTTTTGTTGTACGGAAACAGGCGGTCGCTGGGTCTCAGATCATAGACCTTCTCCATGTACTCGGCCATACAGTTTTTGATAACCTCCGGCATAACAACAGTGCGATTGCCCTTGTGTGTTTTGGGAGAAGTGGTGTAATCCTTGCCCTCTACACGCTGATAGTTTTTCTTGATGCGAACTGTTGAACGGTTAAAATCGATGTCCGCAGGAGTCAACGCCAACATTTCGCCCTCACGGATACCTGTGAAGTAGAGCAATATAAACATGGTGTAGCTTTCTGGAGTTTCTTTTAGGGCAACAATAAATTTGCCGAATTCTTCGGGTGTCCAGAACTCTTTTGGCTCTGCGTTTTTCTTGCCCATGCTTCCTGCCACATGACAGGGATTTTCGGGAAGGTGGTAGAACTTTACCGCATAGTTGAAAATCGCCGTAAGCTGGTTGTTTATGGTTTTGAGATAGGTTTCAGAATATCCCTTGCCTTTCTCATCCTTAAACTCCATCAGCTCATTTTGCCACTTACGCACATCCGTTGGCTTGATGGCGTTCAGCGGTAGTTTGCTGAAATACGGTGTAATTTTGCTTTCGATCAAGAAACGCTTATTGGCTTGGGTCGTCAATTTCAGGCGGCTGCATACATCATTTTGATAGATTTCGATGAAATCACCGAATGTCATACCGACACTGCCAGACGACTTTTTCAATAAATCACGTTCCCATTGCAAGGCTTCTTTTTTTGTAGAGAAGCCTCTTTTCTTTTTGCGGATCTCCTTTCCAGTCCAATCCTTAATGCGGACTTGGGACATCCATTTGCCTGTGTTTTTGTCCTTTGTTACTGACATAAAAATCTCCTTTGCTTTTCATGTCAGACCTCAAAATATTATTCCTGTGAGCCGTACTGCTTTTCAAGGTAGGCTCTATGTCGAGCTAAGCGTTCTTCCTCGCTTAGTTCTTCAGGCTCCACACATTCAACGGAAGCCCCCACGTAGTGTGCAATGGTCTGATCTTGCCACTTATGTACTTTGGCATAAGGAGCATAGTAACTGCGCAGTTCCTCCCTCATTTCTTCCCATTGCTCCAAAACAAGGCACATATCAGCATTGTGTGCTGCATCCATATCCCTTCCATTGAAGCGAATGGAACAGGTCCAGTCGCTGCTACGAGGAGGTTTCTGCACATCAATATCAAAGTTGAGTGTAGAGACCTTATTGAGCTGGAAAAGGAAGCTTAAGATGTCTGCCATGCTGCTGATTGGCGCTGTATTGTTCTCATACCCAAGGATGTAGGTAGGAGAAGCATCCAATATTTTTGCCAGATGATTGACCACAACAACGGACACCTCGATTTCGCCTGTCTCGTACTTTTGAACAGTACGCAGAGACTTACCGAGCATAGATGCCAGTTCTGATTGGTTATAATAAAAATGAACCTAAAGTGCGTATTTTAGAAACTCGAGAAAAATGAACGCACCAAAAATACGCAAACCATAGTTTTATGCGACAGGAGGTACCATGAAAGCACAGTTTATTACCGCAGAGGAAATTCAGAAGATTATGAACATCAGCCGTAGCAAGTCCTATCAGATTGTAAGGGATCTGAACAAGGAACTGAAAGAAATGGGCTATATCACTATTGCAGGCAAATGCCCGATTCAGTTTTTCAAGCAGAAGTTTTATGGCTTGCAGATTGGAGGTGACGAGATTTGATGAATGAAAAAGAAAAAACGGCCGCCCCGGTTCCATCTGTTGGCGCAGATGGGGAGCAGCCGCTTTCCTATGTAACAGAAGAAATTATAGCAGAAGAACCCGATTATTTCAACTTCGATAACGGAAAACATGGCGAAGAATATTTGAAGCAGATGCTTCGTATGTCCGAGCCATCCTATCTTCCGACTATGACCATGAATCAGATTTACGAGACAGTATACGAAAGCCGTAGACCTATTATAGAAAATCTGCTGTATCCGGGAGCATACCTGTTCGTAGGCGCACCCAAGGTGGGTAAATCGTTCTTCATGGCACAGGTTGCCTATCATGTCAGCTTAGGTCTCCCATTATGGGATTATTCTGTCAATCCAGGTACAGTTCTGTATCTGGCGTTGGAGGATGATTACAGGCGTATTCAGGAGAGACTGTACCGTATGTTTGGTGTGGAAGGCACAGACAACCTCCACTTTGCCACTTGTGCCAAATCGCTGGGAACTGGTTTATATGAACAGTTAAAGCGATTTGTAAGGGAACATCCAGGCACGAAACTGATTATCATTGATACACTGCAAAAAATCCGTGAAGCCAGCAATGAAAAATACAGCTACGCTAACGACTATGAGATTATCGGACAATTAAAGGCATTTGCAGATGAATCCAATCTCTGTCTGCTGATTGTACATCATACAAGAAAGCAGCAGGCAGACGATAGCTTTGACCGAATCTCAGGTACAAACGGTTTGCTGGGAGCAGCGGATGGGGCGTTCATCATGGAGAAAGAAAAGCGTTCAGGAAATAAAGCATCGATCGAAGTATCCGGCAGAGACCAACCTGATCAGAAGTTGATTCTGGAACGTGACCTTGATTCCCTAAAGTGGGAATTGGATGATGTGGAACGAGAGCTGTGGGTGCCGATGCCAGATCCCGTTCTGTACAAGGTGGAAGCCCTTGTATCGGGCGAACAATGGTTATGGGAAGGTAGTCCCACAGAACTGGTTGAGGCGTTACAGGTGGATATGAAGCCAAACCAGCTCACAAGGCACTTGAACGTGAATGTGGGGCGTTTGCGTGAGGAGCATTGGGTCATGTACAGCAACACCCGCACACACAACGGAAGGCTGATTAAAATTGAAGCTTATCACCTTGAAGGTGACGATGCGTGACGGTGTGACGATGAATTAGATAGTAGTGGCGGTGTCTAAAACACCGTCACCATCGTCACCACCGACACGGAAAGGAAGAGATACGAAGTGAAGAATGTGCAAATACCCTTTGATTTATTTCTGTCATTGATCCAGCATCACTCGATGATGGAAGATGGCTATGAAGAAGATATCCGCTTTGGCTTAGAGTAGAAATTGGATGCACTGGTCAGGCATGAGCTGTATGCCAAATACAAGACGGCTCCTACCACAGAGGAGCGTGAAGCAGCCCGTCAGCGTTACTTGGATGAACGTGGAGTTCCTCAAAGCTATTGTTGGACTCCTTCTCCTTGGGAGCTATGACAGGAGCGTGCCACGCTCCTGTTCTCGGCAGACAAGGCGAAAGGCATTGGCGGCTATCCCCACGCATCTCCTGTCCCCCGACTCAACAAGTTGAGTCAAGAAAACCCGCAGATTTTGAGATGGATGGTAGAGTGTATTTTCAAAATCTGCTCTGCTTTGTGGGCGGCAGAATTGAAGCAATCGGGGGGCGGAAAGGCTGTTGGTCACACCGCTTTTTGAGCGTTTGGGTACCACATACAAACCGAAAAAAGGCGGCAAGGCATCCGCAGATGCCACTGTCTTGCCTGTCGGCTCGGTCGGTGCTTCTGACCGTGAGGACGGCAAAGGTCGCCACTGGCGACCCGCACCCCTCGGAGAGCGCAATGCTCTTTTGATGGCTCGGCTGTCAAAAGTGCTTTTGCATTACTTTTGGCAAAAGTAACAAAACCCGCCGCCGAGCGTCGAAAATAAGTTTGACTAAACTTATCACTCTTATGGAGGTGATGACTATAAAAAGAACAATCAGTGCCATGTCCGGCGATGGTGTCGTTGCTCATAATCGTCGAACCTATATTGCAGAAAATGTGGACCCGACTAGAACGCACTTGAACATCGAATATTGCTACACACCTATCGAGGAAGCGTATCACAATCTGTTCGATGAAGCCCTTGCTGAGTTCAACGCAAAGCAAAAACGCAAAGACCGATATGTTGATAATTACTACGAAAAAATCTGTAAAGGCAAACAGGAAAAGCCGTTTTATGAAGTAATTTTTCAAATTGGTAATAAGGATGATATGGCAGCTGCCAGTGAAAACGGAGAACTTGCAAAGATCGTTCTGGATAAGTTTTATCACAGCTTTGTGGAACGAAATCCTCAGCTTCATGTATATTCGGCACATCTGCACATGGACGAAGCAACGCCACATATTCATATCGACTTTATCCCATTTACCACCGGGAGCAAGCGTGGACTTTCTACTCGTGTGTCGTTGAAACAGGCACTTGCCGACCAGGGCATTACCGGTGAGGGTCGTTCTCTGACCGAGCGTGATCTGTGGGTACAGAAAGAAAAAGAAACTCTTGCAGAAATTATGCTGGAGCATGGTATCGAATGGGAGCAAAAAGGCGAACACAGGGAGCATCTGAGTGTGCTGGAATTTAAGCGTGAAAAGCGTAAAGAGGAGCTTGCCGAACTGGAGCAAACCATCGAGCGTGTTCAGCAGCAACAGGTTTCTATCAAGTCTGTGGAGCAGATTGAAGCCAAGCCCCTCCCCCTGACATCCAAAGTAGCTGTTGAGCGTGAGGACTATCAAACACTGGTGACAGCAGCACAGAAATATGTGGTGCAGGAAAAACAGGAAGGTAAGCTCAAAAAGCTTCTGAAGGATGCCAAGAAAACCATTTCTGATCTGAAGGCAAAAATAGAATCGTTGGTAGCAGAGCTTACTGCGACCAAGGATGAGCTGGCACAATATAAGTCCGTCCGTGGTCAGCTTCGCACAGCAGATTTGGAGCAGGAGAATGACCGGCTCCGTAAAAGGATTCGCACCTACGAGGATGTGATTTCCCGTAATAATTTGTGGCATTTATTCGGGAAAGGGTATGGCACAGCGCACAAAAGGGATAATGCCCGATATTGAACAGAAGAAAGGATTGAGCGGTAAAATAGCGACAACCCCTTGAAAAAATGGGTAGTCGCAACACATGATATGTGATGAGCAATAATGATTGACATTGTTCGCATTAGGGAATATAATATTGACGGAGGTGGTTGATATGGAATATATGTCTGCACATGAAGCTGCTGAAAAATGGGGAATAACAAAGAGAAGAGTACAAATACTCTGTGCATCTAATAGAATAGATGATGCTGTTCGAGTAGGAAATATGTGGATTATCCCTACTGATGCCGAGAAGCCTGCTGACGGCCGAATTAAAGCTGAAAAAGTAAAAGATGATAAAATATTTAAGAATCCTATACGAACAGCTCGTAATCGAATCAAAGCAATTACAACAGCTGGTATGAAGAAGATGTCACTTCATGGTTTGGATCATGATGATGCAAAGCTGTCATTTGTAATGTTGTTTGCATCAGAGTTGATGCAGTTTTATATTACTAAAGCTGAGAGAAATGATTACAACAGTAGCGTAAATGCTGCCTTAGAAAGAATAACACGACATAATTTAATAGAGTATGAAGGAAATGAGGTAATTCGAGCTAACATTCGAGAGTTTCTTAAAGATAATCCATTCTGCTGCGATGATGCTTTGTCTTGGGCCTACCAATATGCTAATAAGGTTGATCCAGGTGCATCGTATAGTAACACTCAGTTTTTTACAGAAAAATACATGATAACAACTCTTGTTGATTCTATTGACTTAGTATCACGAAAAAAGGTGTTAGATCCTGCATGCGGCGGTGGTAACTTCCTCTTATATTGTTTAGATGTTTTGGCAGAAAAGTATTCTCTTGATGATAAAAAAAGCAACATGCTTTATTTACAGAATGAGTTGTCAAAATTAAACGGATATGAAATTGATAAAACATTAGCACTTGTTGCATCCATTAATTTGCGTTTGAAGTGCCTTGCTATACTTTCTGAGCACGGTCACACGATTGATGTAGAAGATTTTGAAAGCTTTCTTCCTAACATATATTATCCCGAAAGAGATACTGTTCCAGGTGCCTTGGATATCACAAATATCGATTTTGAAGTGTTGAAAGTTGGCGAATTGCGAAGTTATAACTCCAATATGGTTTTTTTCGGTGTTGACGCAGTTGTCACAAATCCTCCTTTTCAAACAATCAAAGGTATGCCTGAAAGCTTGAAAAAATATTTAAAAGATGCTTATCCAAAGTCAAAATGTGATATGTGTAATGCTTTTATTGAATTGTCTTATAAACTTCTTGAAGATGAGGGTATTGCTGGGTTAGTTACGCAGAATAGTTGGATGTATCTGGATAGTTTTGAGGAGCTAAGACAGACTCTTTTATCGGATTGCTCAATCGATCAAGTCTGGGAGCTTGGATCTGATGCATTTTATGATTTAAGTGGAGAAAAATCCAATGTGGCCCTATTGCTTTACAGAAAAACAAAACCTAAGAATGGTAGTGCTGTTAGGTTGATATCTCTAAAAACAATGGAACTAACAGCCAAAGAAAGCTTATTGTCTTATAAAAAAGATGATATAAATTTTGAAAAAACAATACTACAGAGTGACATTTTCAACAATGAAGGTTCTCGATTTGATATGATTAGTTCCCGAGGACTAAGAACCCTTTTGGTATCAAGCGAGAAATACGAAGAATATGCCATCCCTATGCAGGGAACGTCAACAGGAAATGCTAAAGAACTGATTGATTTCTATTGGAACCACATTAACGATAAAGATTGGATTCTGGTTAGTAAAGGCGGAGGATATTCTCGTTGGTGCGGGTTGAACCATTATTGCGTCAAGTGGGGAAAAGATGGGCAGTATATTAAAGCAACAAAAGGATCTGCAATAAGAAACGCCAGCTATTTCGATCAGACTCAAATGGTATTTAGTGATACTGGAACTTCGGGGTTGAATGTAAGAAAATTATTACCTGGTCAAATTTTTGTGGCATCCGGCCCAGGAATACGAATTAAGGAAGGCAAAACAAATGCCCATTTAGCTTTCCTTAATTCGAGAATCGCCGCATATTATATTCGCCTACTCTCTCCAAAGCTAACCATTGCTGCTGGATATATTGCAAAGCTTCCTACGTGCTTGAACATAATGCAATCTACAGAATTAGACGAGTACGGAAAGCGCTGCCTTGAAGCCAAACGTCATCGCCTTGCTAAACGAGCTTGTAATATTGAGTTTATGCCACTCCATCATTCTAAGGACTACACATACCAAGAAATGGCGTTTCGCTGGTTTATGGAAGACATAAATGATGAATGGACACAATTGCAATTGGAAGCTCATATTGATGCCTATATCGAAAAAGAATTGTTGCTTTCAGTGGAAGATCTTGAAGCTATTAACAATTCTATCGGAAGCAAGAAAGTGTTTCTTCAAGCAAATGATGAAGCTGTTGATCTCCAAGAATTAGAAAGTATTCTAAAAAAGAGTATCGACAGTAATTGTAATACAGTTCGAACAAAGAGCGAAAAAAAAGCTTTAGGATGTGATGGACTTCTTGAGTATATATCGCAGAAACTCAACATTTCCTGTGAGAATATTTACAAGGTGTTTACTGATCAGGCTTTCTATCCTTCCATCATGAAGGAACGCTATGAAAATCTATATCTACATTCTGTTGTTGTTTCTGCATTGGGGTATCCTTACACGCCTGTCTCCATGAACATGGACGAGCTGACTAAGATAATCGGGATAGACAACAAGGAGCAAGTGGAGTTTGTTCAAAATTGGATTATCGAACAATTCAACGATGTTCATTTTGAAGCACTAATGAAATCACCTGTTTTTGAATTCATTCCGAGTCAAAACAGAATCGTTTATCGAAAGGAGGGAAAGGATGAATAGTTTAGCCTTTCATATTACATCAGAATTGCTGCCACTAATCAGGACGATATTTAGCAATAAATATTCCGATATAATGTCGGTTAAAATTGTTTGGCATAATTTGATTTTTCTAACCATTTCAAAAGTAAATTGCTTATTTCTTAGTGAGAAACACGCAACAAATATATCAGATCTTGTTTCTCTGGGAATTATGCCAGAGTCCATTAGGCAATTTGAGAAAGATTATGCAACCCTTCTGGGAACACAGATAGACGATCTTGCAAACGCAATCTATCAGCAGAAACCGAATCTTTCCATACTAAGAGAATGTATTCTTAGTGTAGAGCTGTGTATATCGCAGATGGAAGTAAATATAAAAGAAGGAAAAACTTCTCGAGATACAACAGGAGCGTATTATACGCCTTACCAGCTTGCAGAATCTGTTGTACATAAAGCTTTATCAACAAAACAATCAAAGTCATTGCTTGCTCAAAAAGGCAGAACGCTTAGAATCGCCGATTTGTCCTGTGGAGGAGGAGAGTTCTTTTGGGCGGCCCAACAGTATTTAGAAAAAGAATGTTGTATTGATCCCGAGGTTTCTGCACTGTTTTTCTGGGGAATGGATGTAGATCCAATTGCACTCCAGATAACAATCTGTAGACTTTTGAAGACTTCTAATGTGGCAGATTGGAAAGAAATCGCTGGCCATTTTTTGCTCGGCAACCCGTTAATTTCTTCGAATACCCAAGAAAGCTTAGACTGCAAGAATGAGTTATTTGCTCTAAATAGAATTTATGCTTCGAAAATGGGTGTGAACTATTCTTCTATTGAAGAATTAAGATTTGACATCATATTGGGAAATCCTCCTTGGGAAAAAACACGTTTTGAAGAAAGAAAGTTCTTTTCTTGCTATGAACCACAGATTTCTAAGCTTGCAAAAAAGGACGACAGAGAACAGGCAGTAAAAGAGCTTCATTATACTTGGCCCGAACTTTCGAAATGGGTCACTGAAATATCTGGCGATTATAAAGTGATGTGCAGTAAAGCATATAAACATCCCTTTATTAAGCATGCTGTTTCTGGTGAGCTAAATACATATGTTTTGTTTACAGAGCTAGCTTATTCTTTGATATCGGAAACAGGAGTATGCTCGTTGATTGTAAAGAGCACACTGGTCACAGCGCCTGCCCATAAGGGCTTATGGAGTTACTTCCTTAGAGAAAAAGCTTTAGTTACACTTTATTTTTTTGAGAACAAAAACAAAATCTTCAACATTGATTCAAGAGAAAGATTTGCAGTTATTACAATGTCGAAGATCAAGCAAGCCTCCTTTGCTTTTTCGGCTGGCATGTTGGCTCCGTCGGATATATGCACCTGCTCAGAAGTAATTGTAAATGAGAGTGATGTTGTAGCAATCAACCCATTCACAAAAATGCTTCCCAATGTTTCATGCACAGAAGATCTAAAAGTGTTAGTTGAAATACATAATCGTTTACCTCTATTCCAGGAAGTTTATCCTGAGTGCCATTTCGGACGATTGATACATCTAACTGCACACGCTAAGCAGATTGATACTGTGCAAAAAGATGGCAACATTCCAATTTATGAAGGCAAGTTCATCGAACAGTATGATGGAAGATATTCAACATTTTCGGGTATGTCGGATAGCAAAAAATATGCTGCCAAAGCAACAGCGACAAAGAATGTTGAAATAGATGGAATAAAGCCACTTCCGGAAAGCAGATTCTTTGTTGAAAGAAATCTTTGGGATAAGTACACTGCACAGTATAATGAAGCATATTCTCTTTGCTGGAGAAGTCTTACCTCACCAACAAATGCCCGAACTACGATTGCGATGATTCTTCCGTCTTGTCCGACTTGTCAATCCATTCAAATGCTTCAGACTGACAACATGCAAGATTTACTTATGATGCTGGCACTGTTCAACTCACTCCCGTTTGATTATTTTGTTCGTCTGAAAATGCCTGGAATTGATTTGACACAAAGTGTTATCAAGCAGATCCCGGTACCTTCTAAAGCAAGTTATGATCAGCAACTATGTTTTAATAAGAAGACCTGTACTTTGAAAAATCATATTTTTTCGTGTGTTTACTACCTACTGAAAAATGAAGACCGTTTGGAAGGACTTCTTAAAAACATAGAAAACGAAGTATATGATTTAGATGCAGACTTGACGTTTATTGAAGTAAGAAAAATGCTTGATACGTTCTTTGCCAAAGCATACAACCTTAGTGAACAAACCTATAGCGAGATACAAAGCACTTTCCCCAAATATTGAAAAATACGGGGTTGCATTGAGCTGCAACCCCGTATTAGTTAAACAATTATAAAAGACCGTACTTTTTTGAATCTACAGCAGAACCATTTGTAGCCACAACACGACTTTGGCTTTCCAATTGCGCTAATTGATCCTCATCTAATACGGATATACCATAGTAGTCGGTACGAATTTTTTCAAAAACGACAATTTTAAAACGAAGCCATTCTGTGCCTCCTACAGTGTGAATTTTCTGTCCTGTTGAAGACTTCCCTTTTAGCTGAAGTCGCCATGAACCGTTGCTTCTGTCGCCTGTAGGGAACTTGATTACACATTCCTCATAATCTATACCATTATAGTTTACGGTAATTGTTTTTTCAGTTTCGGTATCTTCAGGATCAACATCAAAAAAGGCAACACCGCCTAAAATAATCGATTCAGTATCGGTTTCATAACGAGTTCCTGCGGCAGTACCGCTGGTCACAGTGCCAAGCTTTGACAAATCAAGGATATTGCGAGAGCCACCAGTTAAAGAACGTGTTTCAAACCACATGCGTTCAGAGTCATTGTTGGCAATAATGGGCATGATGGCTTGCACATCTGCTTGTCCCCGGCGATTTCGGATGACTGTTCCCGTAGGTTGCTGTGTAAGCCTTGGAAGACGAATTCCATTTTGGGTTCCAAAAAGGCGAACTTGTTGATTTGCTGTGTTAGCGGGGCGACGCTGTCCTTCAGTACGTGCAGTCATTTGAATGCGCATTTCACTGCGTAAGTAGTCCTCAGCAAGAAGTTCATCAATATCTTCTTTTGCAGTAATGAGTTTAGAACAATCATACGCAGGATCTTTATACCGGATAATTAAATTTTCAAGTTCGTTTACACAGTTTTCTGTTTCCTGAGTAACATCAAAATATGTTGCGCTTTCAAAGTTTGTCCATAAACCGCCACCGGTCAAATTGTTTGAACCACCGGCTATCCATTTTTCAGGGATATCATTGGATAACATATAGACTTTTGAGTGAAAAGTTGTTGAGGGACTTTCCGAGTGCACAATGTATAGTTCGTCACACAGTTCAAAAAGATTTAGAACCGCTTCATAAGAGGTTCCGTGCGCATCAACGCCTATGAAGGCTTCAATGCGTCCGCCAGCACTTTTGAACTGTTCTAATGCGGGCTTCAGTCGAAGGACACCACTATTTTTTGCAAATGCCGACAAGATGGTGAGCTTATTATACGATCCCGCCATTTTGTCTATTAATATTTCTCCAAGTTGCCCATTAAAGGGCTGATTCAACATAATCATATGCCCACCTCCAACTTTATTATAGTGCAGAACAAACGAAAATTCAACTCCACACCATGATAAGGGAGCATAAATTGGGTATTATTTCGAACACGAAAGGAGTGCCTATATGAACGATACTTGTCATATTACATTTCATGAGACTGAGTGTATTTTGATAGAAGAAAATGGCTATATCTTTATACTACCAAAAAATCCAGAAGAAATAAAAAGAATACGACCACATTTTGAGGACAAAGATTTTCTTCTAAAATACAAAGGGACTTTAGGCTACAATTCTATAGCCTTCGTTGAGCGAATGAGTTTCGAGATGAACCATTCAATTAAGCTTTTTCCCAAATACATTGTAAATCGGTGTCATAAAGACTCATTTATTGCTTTCGAAATGACAGGAGAAACCGTTGACGATTTTTTCAGTCCTTCTCGCTATTTTTTTGATCGAAACAGAACCGAAAATAAAGACGTTGTAGATGTAATCTATAACAATGAATTAGCTGAGTCATGGGAAATCATATTTGAAGAAAAGCCGGTGTCCATTACCCTTTCCTTTGGAGATATTCTGCGTTGGGGAATAGCCAGCGATTTAATGCTACATCCCAAGTTAACAGTTAGTTTTGAGCAAACATCTGATATAACGTATATATATCGTCTGTATCGTGTGTTGGTAAGATTCTTGCAGATAATCCGATATGATACAAAATGTGGGAAATTAAGAGTAGATTTGCTCACCACAGAACAAGGGCACAAAAGTTACAACGGTTATTTACGTGATTTATCCTTAGATCAAGAAAAGTTTTATAGAAGTAATCATGAGGTGGAATACGGATGTTATAGACCGTACATACAGCAATTTCTTCAGTTTGCAGCTCAAAATACCGACTATACATTTTTTCATTATCCAAGTGAAGGCCTAAGGTTTCGAGGGAGAGATTATTCTGCTGTTGATTACATGAATATTTTTGCTGCCTTTGAAGCAGAGTGCCATGCAAATAAAGATTTATTTGAAAAAGCGGAGGCAACCAAAGTACAAACAATTAAAGATGCTATTATTTCTCAAATCGAAGCCCTCCCAACGCAAAGTTTAAAACAAGAAGATATCAGTTTCATAGAAAATGCTAAGCAGCGTATATTGCAATTAGGAACACAATTGGGGCAAACTAAAAAAATAATAAATGCATATCATGTTTTGCATAACGCATTGGATGGGTCTGTTGAGTATATTTTCTATTTATCTGAGTTTAGATTAAAAGGTCATATACAGGACAAGGATATTAAAACAATTGCAACATTCTTAGCTGGGCAAAGGGGAGCTGTTGCTCATGGAGGTTTCTCCAGTATGTTCACTGATGTCGATGCTCAAAAGATACATTTCTTAGAGATTTTGACATACGCTCAGATGCTTAAGCGTGTTGGATTGGAAGACCTGGATATCGAGCGAGTCATTGGAGCGGTTTTTTGCTGCAATTATGTACTATCTCAAGAGCAACGTATTTGATATGCAACGGCGTGGAGGAATCTATGAAAAAAGAAAAATATATCAACCCATTCTCAGATAAATCAGAAAGATATGCAAAAAACCTCGACGACGCAACAATCGCTGGCTATATAGAGAAACTTGAAACAATATTAGATGAATTAGAGGTCGTTTTGCTAAATGTAGATATTGCTTCACAGGCACGACTATACTATTCTATCGGCACGGTATATAGCGATTTTGCGAAAGCTAAAGGAATATCGCCAGAAGAATCGCTACGAAAACAATTATATTGCTTTCGTAAAAGTATAGATTATATTGAAGCGCCCGAATTCTCTAAAGGAGAATATATGCCTTTTGTAAATGGGTTTAAGCGGCTTTTATATACAAACTACGGAAATACATTGAGCCGATGTGGGAGAAAAATCGAAGCAATCTCTCAGTATAAAAAAGCATTGCATATCCATAGTGACTTTGGTATGGCACTCGGAAACCTTGGTCGAGTATATCAGGATTATGGTATTATAGACTATGATGACGGGCATCAAGACTATTTCCATCACTTTGCATATTCTCTGTTAAAAAATGCTATTGTATGTAAAGATCCCAATACTTATGAAGAAGCTAAAGAATGTTTTGCCAAAGCAATCTCCAAATATATTCCTGCATATGTTGAAGAATTTTTGCAAAAGGACCTGAAAATCCCTCAGTTCTCCTATGAGAATATTGAGGAAAAATTATATCGAGGATGGGCCGTAGAAAACAGTTTGTTTTTGAATACACTAAATGATTTACCAGTAGCAGAATTGTGTTTTGCTTCAGATGTCTTACAACTTCCAAGCATGGTTGTTTCTATAGATGCAAAACCCATTTTTCACGGAATGTTTAATCAAATTAAGCAGGAATATGTGTATGCGAGGTATCAGTACTACTCGTCTTTACAAATTCGGGACAAAGTACACTATGCAGATAAAGACACCCATCTTATCAATTTTGCAGATTATCCACAGTATGGGATACGCATCGAGCAAATAAAATCTGCTTTCAAATTTCTGTATGGATTATTTGACAAAATCGCATACTTTCTGAATTCTTATTTTGACTTGGGGATACACGAAAGAGATGTGAGTTTCAATCATATATGGTTAACTGGCTTTGGAAAAGGAAAAAACCGCTACAATTATAAAAATGTACTCAATCACACGGAAAACTTTGCATTAGCATCGCTATATTGGATTAGTAGGGATTTTTATGATAAGTTTGAAGATTCTCCTAATCCTCGCCTTAAGCGTATAAGTGAGGTGCGCAATGCACTTGAACATAAGTATGTGAAAGTAACTAATGGTTGGTTTCCTGAAAGGGCTAAAGGAGAAGTGGATGATCTTGCTTTATATGTGACCGAAGATGAACTCTTAGCATTAACTTTGGAATTACTACACATTGTCCGAGAAGCGATTATTTGTTTGTCTTTATGTGTTCATGTGGAAGAGCAGAAGAAAAGTGAACAAAATAACGGCAAGCTAATTATGCCCATGCCGCTGATGGAATATGACGACGAGTGGAAGATATAAACAAATCAGCCGAGTGGCTAATCGCTACTCGGCTGATCGTAGATTCGGTTATTATTCCATGACTTCAAGCATCATCCTGGCCCCCAGACGATAACTACTCTGGAACAGCAGGCAATCAGACATTGCTTGGAACTCTCGTACACAGTCCACATATCTGGAAAACAGCTCATTCTGTTCATCCGTAAAGGTGGCTTGCAGCTTTTCCTCATTGCGGCAAATTGGTTGAAGCGATTCTTTATATTCCTTGCTGGGAGGTCTATCAAGCTCAGACGGCTCGATATTGCCATACCAGAATTCTTCTAAAATCTTCATGCGGAAACCTCCTCGTAAATCAGTTCTTTGAAGATGATTTCCTTGGCACAACTGCGGATGTTGTTCATGGCACCAACCCATGCCATATGATCCTGGGCCTTCAGTTCTTCGGTGATTCCTTGGGCTTCTGAGAGCTGCTGGACGATGATGTTGAGTCGGGTGGTAGCCTGGGTATCAATCTCAGCAAGATAGCTGTAGAGCTTACCGGAGAGCGTGAGATCGGCATAGAGTACAGGTCTGTACTCCTTGAGGTACTGGAGATGTTTTCTACCCCATACCCCGATAGGAAGCTGCTCTGCTTCGGTAATGGTCAGGCACGGAATGTAGTAGTCCCCGTTCAGCTCATACCAAAGGCCATTGGTGTTGTCATAAATGTATTTTTCCATATTGGGTCCTCCATTTGACTTGTTCATTCATTTGTAGTAGTTGCAATTGGCTTTGAGGTGAACTATAAATTCGTGGCTACAATCTGGCTACAAAAAAGTCATGGACGCTTTGGAAAGGCTGAAAAACGTGAATTATATGGATGAAAAGCGAACTACAAGTGCGTTTTATCACAGGAAATTAAGATCTGCCCCTCGAGTGGGAGTGATTTTTGAGAAAAACAAACCCAGTGTTTATGCGGTTTCTAAACAAATCTGATTAAGTTTCGGCAACGATTTGGCAACATTTGGCTCTCACTCAAAGAATAAATTTATCTTAATATGACATAAAAAAACCTTACTGATTTTCAAAATATGAAAGTCGGTAAGGTTATTTTTATGCTCATTTCTTCTTTCTTTTTTTCGCTTCTCGTTTTTCTTGTGCTTCTTCTTTCTTCATAGTTCAACGAGCATATCACTTAAACCTTGCGGAATGACCTTTGCAAAATGATGTGAGGTTTCGTACTCTGGGTACTTATACCGCCATTCGTCATATTCTTCCTTTGTGATTTCTCCTGCTTGCAGTTTGGCGGACTGTGTCTGCCAAGACTCAAGCATATTGTAAAGCGTAGAACCGGGGGCGGTAATGGACTTATCCAGTACATATCTTCCAATGCAAAAAGGGTGTGTATCAAACCAAAGTAAGTATCAATATCTGGCACATTGAGGGCATAGTTACTGACACCAAGAATACCAGCCATTTCTTTTCTATTACGGAAAAGACGAATACGTTGACCGATTGCCATAATCATTCTCCTTTACATACTAAACTTATTTGCTTATGTCTAGTGTAACAAGAAACTATGTTACAGCGAATAAGAAAGGGAGTGATTTAATGGCTGTATATAAAGACGGAGATAAATGGCGTGTGGTGTTCCGTTATACCGATTGGATGGGGGAACGCAGGCAGACACAGAAACGTGGCTTTGTCACTAAAAGAGAAGCCCAGATGTGAGGGGATGGGGCAGCAGATACGTAAAACAAATGATTTTTAATCAGAGTAACTTCCATGGAAGGGGCTTGTCAGGGCAAACTCTAGTTTCGTTAATTAACTTCCACGTATGGGTGGAACTTAATTTGAATTGATGCTGTAAAATTTTAAGTTGAATTTTACAGCAATCCGTTGTATAATACAGATGAACAATGAAATAATATCAGAGAAGGAGTTGATGATATGTCTAGTATTTTACCAGTATCTGATTTGAGAAATTATAATGAAGTTCTCAAAAATTGTCAGCCAGGAGAGCCAGTTTTCTTAACGAAAAATGGCAGAGGAAGATTTGTAGTTCTTGACATTGAGGATTACGAAAAAGACAGAGCAGAGAAAAAGTTGTTAGCTAAATTGCAGGAAGCAGAAGAAGCAGTTGCAGATGAAAAAGGATGGATGAGCCTTGATGAGTTAAAATCAGCAATGGAGGAATAACGATTGATGAAACTAAGGATTAATCCTCTTGTAGTGGCTGATTTGAAGGCAATTCGGGATTATATTGCAGAGGATAATGCAGAAGCGGCAAGAAAGACAGTAGAGCAAATTTATAAAAGTTTTGAAAATTTACAGGAATTTCCAACAATGGGATCAGATTTGTCAAAGAGAGTGAGCTTCAAAACGGATTATAAGTATCTGATACATGGAAACTATATTACACTTTATCTTATCAAAAAAGATTATGTTGAAATATATCGTGTGATTGACAGGTGCCAAGATATTACAAGTATTTTGTTCTGATAAAAGAATTGAATTGTTGGAACAATTTATGTATAATAACAGCGTGGCAACACTTTGGCAACAGAAAATCAGTAAGCCAGAATAAAATGTGTAATTGAGATAAAATAAAGGCATTTCCTATATGAAACTTAAATAAATATGTTTAAGAACAGATGGGGACTTGCCGAGTGGGAGTAAAGGTAGAAATACTCTCAGCTCTCGGAGGGCTCATCGAACCTTTCAAAAAGAGATTAATAGCAAGTGGCTTTACAGGGAATCCGCTCGCCTTTATGAGAGTAAAGGCAAGCGGATTTCCTTTCGGTTTTTACTTTATCTGGAGGTAAGCATATGAAAGAATTGATTTCTTCTGCCGGACTATTGCACCTATACCTTAACGGATATGAAGAGGATGGAATGCTATATACGCAACAGGTCAACACATACAACCATATTGAGGATGGATTTTATCAGCAATTAATGAAGACCGCTGAAGAAGCCGATAAAGATACAAAGGTTGTTCATATTTTTGCCGTTGCCGGCATAAAGGAAAAAGTAAACCAGGTATTAAGTATTATTGAAGATGAACTAAAGTCAAATTATCAACGTCTTCTCTCCGGAAAGAAAATTAAAAAAGCATCAAGCAAACTAGACAAAACAGGAAATATTTTTCATCGGTGTGTGCAAGAGTTTTTCTGTGAACAGCCCGGCCATTTTCCTAAACGTATGTATTATGATTACGATGATTTTATCGTCGGCGGAATATGCTGCAATCATTTATCAAACGAAATAGGAGATTCAGTTATTAACGGAATATGTTCTCTATGGTTGGAGCGTGAGTCTCCCGCACTTTGCGGCAAACAATTAATGATTCGTTCTTTTTTTATGCGTGATTTTATTGGCAGAAAAGTTGTTGCGGCACTTCCCGAAATACAAACAGGTGCATGGAGATTATTGTTTGAGGGAGGACACCAGGTTTTATTGAGCGAAGAAGCCCCATACATGAAAGAAACACTGCACCCTGATGACTTACAAGCTTTTTGTTCTTCAAACTTACAATCCATTTTATTAAATCCCATTTATTCTTATGGCAAATGGTTCCAGCCAAACGACATCTGCGAAGAATGGCATAAAGCATTTATATATCTGTGCGCAGTTTCCGATAAAGAGTGGGATGTGCCCGGTATATCAAAAGTGTATGAACATTTCCTGAGTATTCTTGAAAAGAATATATGTACAACAATGAATGCGCCGCCTTTCATCTCCAAAGAACAGTATTGGAACATTCTTTTGCAATACATTCATGATTTTCGCAAATTTCTCAAAGGAGATGACGAACCGGTAATTTCCAAAGATATGTATCAAACAATAAACACAAGATATGTTTATTTGCCGTATTTGTGGCAGTTGGTGGATATTCAGATGCCGCAGCAAAGGTTTTTGGCCTCAGAGTTTCATGAATTAATCAATCATGCTGTCGATGAAAAAGATACATATAAAAAGGGGACACTTTGGGAAGATACTGCGGCATATATGCTTTCTAATGTTGAAGGCTTTAAAATAACTGGCCGCCGCATCCGGGCAGGTGCTCAAGAAATAGACCTCAGTGTGGTAAATACTTCTTTGGATGATGAGATATGGCAGTTAGGTGCGTACATTTTGGTAGAATGTAAGAATTGGACAACTCATGTTAATATTCATCAGATCCGGAATATTGCACATATTTCCAATATGAAGGGGAATAAGACTGCTATTTTGTTCGCGTCAAACGGCCTCACAGAGGATGCCCAAGAAGAGATCTCCCGCTTGGCGTCTGAACATCTTTATGTTGTTTGCCTTACAGCAGATGAACTTCTGCAATTAAACTCGGCACAAGAATGCAAAGATTTGATTATTGCAAAGTGGTTATACCTGCAAAATAGTGTGGATCTGGCATCTGTAATTTAAGAGTGGTAAAGAAGGAGAAAGCAATGTAACACTTATAAGTCTTGCGGCGAAACGAATTTTAAATATAACACGGCAAAAATAAAGGTGTCCCGAATGTGCAGCAGCTTTGCTGTTCAAATGGGACACCTTTGTTTATCTCAATGTGGATATCAAACGGGGGAATTACGAAGCACCCTTTTCGAGCCGTTTCATTTTCTCCCGAAGCATCACCGTTTCTGTGATATCCATAACCACTCCCTGCAGAAACGGATTGCCGCGGTATTCCATATAGCGGCTCTGATCGACGACCCAGATGTAACCGTGCTTGCTGAGCATACGATACTCCAGGTTTTCGTTGCCGCGGTTTTCCTGGAGGCTGTTGACACCATCGTTTACCAGGGGTCGGTCGTCCGGATGCACCATATTGAGGAATTTATCGTCAAACAGCTCCTTGATTTCCTCCCTCGTATAACCGAAAATCTCCAGAAAACGGTTGCTTATGTAGATAAAATCATAGTCCTTTGTCTTGGCGCAGCGGTGATAGCCGCCGGGCATATCGTTATACAGGAAATTCAGTTCCTGATTCTGACGCAGAAGCAGGGCGTTTCGCTCGGCCAGCTGACGCTGGGCAGCCATTGTTTCGGAGATGTCGGTACAGGCGCTGACAATGGCGAGCCTTCCGTCTTCCGCCCGGATTACCTGTCCCTTGTCCAGGGTCCAGAACCAGGAGCCGTCTTTTTTCGGCATCCGGTAGGTGGTGGTATATTCCAGTCCCGGATAATATTCCGGGCCGATATCCCGGGCCACAGCTTCCCGGTCGTCGGGATGAATCGTGTTGATTACCTTTCCCTGGATCGCCTGTTCCAGTTCCTCATAGGAATCAAAGCCCATCAGACTTACGATGGCATTGTTGGCAAAATAAAGAGGGAAGCCGTCCTCACAGTAGCCGCCGATCATACCGCCGGGACTCATCTGCGCGAAAATAGAGGCGGCGGCCCGCCGGTTTTCCTCCGTCAGTTTCATAAAGGAAGAATCATTTTCCGATATATGCACCACAGCGGACAGCGCCCGCTGCGAGTTGATCAGCAGCTGTTCCCGCTGCTTTTGAACGGTGATATCGCTGACCGCTCCGTAATACAGGCTGTGGCCGTCCTGCTCTCTCAGGAAAAAGATCCGAAGCTGCAGCCATATGGTGTTCCCATCTTCCCTGAGATACCGGACCTCACCCAAAGCGCCGTTGGGAATATTTTTGCGGGCCTGCAGGAAAATATCCATAGTTTTAGCCCGATCCTCCGGATAGACGTTGTCCAGTCTAGTTTTGTGACCGGGAGCAGGCTCCAGAAGATCGTCGCCGGTAATCCGCCGGTACTGCTCGTTAGCCCGCAGCAGCTGCACCTGATCCTCGTAGACATCATAGAAAGCGATACCGCCTAATATGTTATTGATAATGGATTCGGTCATCAGATCCTCGTTCAGCAGCTCTTTCAGGCTGAGCCGCTGTAATTTCTGAGGCATGACTCCCCGGAAATCCAGATTGTCTTCGTTGGCCAGCAGCGGTTCAAAGATTTCAATAGGCATGGGTTTATAGAAATAATACCCCTGTCCGTACATACAACCCATATTTAATAAAAAGTCCAGCTGTTCCGCGGTCTCGATTCCCTCGGCGATGATGCGAAGTCCGATCAGCCGCGCCATACTGATGAGCGATTCCAGAATGCTGATCCCTTTATCGGCGCTCTGCTCGTCCATCTCCAGGAACTTCATATCAATTTTAAGAACGTCTACATGGACGTCTTTGAGCATGTTAAGGGACGAATAGCCGCTGCCGAAGTCGTCCATGAGTACCGTAAAGCCCAGGCTTCGAAGCTTGTCCACCACGTTTGTTATGATCTGGAATTCCTCCGCGTAGGCGCTCTCCGTAATCTCAATCTCCAAAAGCTCCGGCTTCAGATCATAGCGCTCCACGAGATTCTGTAAGGACTCCGCTACGTCCATCGTATACACATCCACCTGGGAGACGTTCACCGAGATGGGGATGGGACGGTGTCCGCTGTCGATCCAGCGCCTTAGATTCACACATACCTCTTCCCAGATATAGAGGTCCAGCTTTGCAATGAATCCGTACTCCTCCAGTGTGGGAATAAAAGCGCCGGGAAGGACAACGCCGTGCTGAGGATGATTCCAGCGCACCAGCGATTCCAGCCCTACGATTTTGCCGGTGGCTATATTACATTTCGGCTGGGCGTAGAAGGTGAATTCATGGCGTTCCAGCCCTTTTTGCACCTGGGTCAGGAGCATATGGTCATTTTCCATTTTCAGAAACATGCTGTCGTCATACCAGCATACGCGTCTCGCGTAATTCCCCTTGATTTTGGACATGGCAAGAGACGCGCGGTCGTACATGGTGCTGACCGGCAGCGGAGACTGCTTAACGGCGTACAGGCCAAAGGCGGGTAAAAACCCGGCGTTGTCCCCGTATTGCAGGACGCAGCGCGTGACCTGGTTCTGGAGTTTTTCCAAAAGCCCGGGACGGTTCGGAACCAGAACGCCGAAATCATCCTCGCCCAGATAGCCGGCGATCACGCCGTCAGACTGGGCCTTTTTTAATTCCGCGGCAATTTCCTTTAAGAAGGTATCGCCGGCCTCTATCCCATACCATTCGTTGAATAACTTAAAATGTTCGATATCGATGGCCATCAAACACCAGGAAACCCCGTCCCCGCGTCTTAAAGCGGAATCCGCCACACGGAAGAAGTCGGTCTTGTTATACAGTCCGGTCAGCGGATCTAAGATTAACGGAGCCTGGGCGGCATCTTCATTTTCCGGTTCCCGCAGCTTTTCCTCATTAATATCCTGTATAAAACACATAAGGATCTGGTCATCCTTATCCCCCTGACACAAAGGCACGACGGTCTGCTGAACCCAGCACCAGGTCCCGTCCATCTTCTTCTTGCGGAATTGGCCCCTTAGTATATTATCACGGCCATCCTGCGCTAAACGAGGTAAAATATTGTCCAGATTCCAGAAGGCCAGGAAGGCATCCCGGTCATCCGGATAGATCATTCCTGTGACGACCTCCTGAATCATGGCTTCGAGCCGGCCCTCGGGGGCCGGAATCACATATTTCCCATCCATATGATAGAGGATCTTGTAGCTGTCGTTTGTCAGGTTCAGTTCGAACAGCTCATCATAGGTGGAGAGGTTCGTTAAATTATAGAATAAATTCCGGTTGTCTTCTTTGATCTCCCTGGCCAGAATGATTTTGCAGTCCTTATCATCGACAGTATCAAAGCGGGCGGTATTCACCTCCACCCACTTTCTCAGGCATTTGTTGTAAAAAATAGTGCCCTCTGTTCTGCCGGAGACCAGCGGGCAGCCCGGGCAGGGGTGGCTCTCCGCGCAGATGGATGCAAAGCAGAGTTCTCCAATGCGCAATTCGGGATAACATTTCTTCAAAACCTGGTTAAAATAAAGAATCCGGAATTCGGAATCAATGATATAGACGGCCGCGTTATTTATTTGATTGTTCATAAAATCCCATCCCTGATACATTATCGGTGATAAAAACCGATGATATTTTAAGTCATCTGTCCAAACAAAGCGTCCCGGAAGTGCTGAGAAGCATCCGGTTATACAATTCATAACTATAATTATAGTGCTTAGCGGTGCGATTCGTCAATGAATTAAAACCCGGTACCCTACATTTCGACCTGCTTATACATGTGTATACTTTATATGAGACAGAAAGTAATGAGACAGGACTTGCGCCAATTGCTTTACGAATGGGCGGTGGAGAAGTATAATATTACGATACCGATACCACAAACGTTGGAGGACTATATGAATCAAAAAATTATGATATTTTTCTGTGTTTTTACCTTGCTGTTTCTCACGGCATGCAACCAATCGGATCATGAATCGCCGAAGCATAGGAACAGCAATCCGGCGGCGGAAAGCCAGGATGGGGGAGAGGAGGAAGCCAAAAACCAAAACACCGGTGCATTGCCGGATGAATCCGCACCGAAGGATGGAACGCAGACAGACGATATGGATGATGATTCGGAGCTTGAATATAACGTACAGCCGGTCAGGGATGAAAATGCAGACTGGAAAGACATTACAACCATAACCCAAATGCAGATAACCGTAACGGATAAAAAGAATAATGAGCTGCAGAACATTTCCTATTCATATGATTTGAGCTATGAACCGGCTGCGTTTACCGGAAAAGTATTGCTGGAGGATGTAAATTTCGACGGCAGTGATGATATCCTCCTGGATCTGGGACGGTACGGAAACCAGGGCGTAAAATATTATGCCTGTTATCTGTGGAATCCGGCTGCCAAACAATATGAAGAAATTCCGGAATTTCAGGAGATCCGGAATCCGGTTCTAAACAGCGCGGACCAGGAGATATTGTCCAGCTGGAGAAATAGCGCAGACAGCTACGGTTATGCCAAATACAGGTGGGAAAATGGATCTCTGCAAATGACGGCGCGGATATCCGTGGATTATGATATTGAGACAATGGAAGCGCAAATGACAGAAGAGCGGTTGGAAAACAAACAGATGGTCCGAACCGGTGCCGATAAGGAAACCATTCAAAAAGAATGGCAGCCGGACACGGCTATGTGGGCAGGAGATATGGCTGGAAAAATATTGTACGAAGAGTAAAATCAGTCAGACCCCTTTAGGCGGGGCAGATTCCATTTATAATGGGCGGCCAGGAATCTAAGCAGGATCACCAGGGCGGAAGCGCCGAACATAGCGGTAACCTGTCCGAAACCTTCCTGTAACAGGATATAGAACAAAGCGCCGGCAATCGAGGCGCAGGCGTATACATGCTTCACAAATATGTAGGGGGTTTCGCCCGCCAGGACATCGCGCAGAATACCGCCGCCTACACCGGTTATGGTACCGACGAATACAAGCAGGAACAGATTATCGCGATACCCGTTCTGCACCGCGGTGGATATACCTACCGCGGTAAAGATTCCAAGCCCCACCGCGTCGAACGCGAGCATAATTTTATCATAGGTTGTCCGGAAAGCTCCGGACAACCATTCTTTTTTCGCATATAAGATCCAGAACAGACAGCAGGATGTGACGATGGCCGCCAGCGCGTATACCGGGTCCCGGAACATGCCGGGCGGCGTGATTCCCAGTACCAGATCCCGGATCAGCCCGCCTCCCGTGGCGGTGACCACACCCAGCACGCTGACGCCAAAGATGTCCATGTTTTTTTCCACAGCCGTCATAGCGCCTGAGGATGCGAAGGCTATCGTGCCCAGCATTTCCATGATAAATGTGATCAGATGCTGATAGTCCATAGTGAATACCTCGATTATGTCAATGATGGTACTATTATAGCTTAAATGCCGGGACAAGAAAAGAGGGGAAAAGGTTCTTCCTCGGGTTTGGGGATCTTTTGTGTCTCCCCGGGTGCGTGGAGGGCTTGCGCCAGCCACCGCTAAGTGGAATCGAAAAGCCGGGTTCAGGAACCGAGCCTATTCACCAGGAACACGTGATGTGTTCCCGGTTCAGAGGCTCTTGCCCGTCGGA
>NZ_JAHQCW010000060.1 GCF_019042275.1 Diplocloster agilis | reverse complement strand
CTTCCTGGGGGTTAGGTATGTCCCCTGTTTTAAACAGCGGGCATACCTAACCCCCAGGAAGAACCTGCCACCCGTCCTCCGGAGCTTTTATCCGACTTGTCTCTCATTTTATTATACTTCGTCGATGGCCTTACCTATATCCGATCTGCAATATTTATTCTCAAAATCAATCCACTTCACAGCCTCGTAGGCATTGGCCCGGGCCTGTTTTAAGTCCGCCCCTTTGGCCGTGACTCCCAGGACCCTTCCTCCATTCGTAACGATCCCTTCCGGGGTCGCCTTGGTACCGGCATGGAATACATAGTAGCCGTCTTTATCCGTAAAGTTCTCCAGTCCATGGATCGGAAAGCCCTTTTCGTATTTCACCGGGTATCCGTCGGAGGCCAGCACCACACAAACCGCGGCGTTATCCTCAAACTGCAGGTCGATCTGGTCCAGTCTGCCTTCCATGCAGGCTTCCACCACTTCGATCATATCATTTTTCATTCTTGGAAGCACTACCTGCGCTTCCGGATCACCGAATCTGGCATTATATTCTAATACCTTCGGTCCTTCTTCCGTCAGCATCAAGCCAAAGAAGATGATTCCCACAAAGGGACGGCCTTCTGCGGCCATGGCGTCTACCGTTGCCTGATAGATATATTTCTGGCAGAATTCATCCACTTCTTTGGTGTAAAACGGGCTGGGGGAAAAGGTCCCCATACCGCCGGTATTCAAGCCCTGGTCCCCGTCCATGGCTCTTTTATGGTCCTGGGCGGACGTCATGGTTTTGACGGTCTTCCCGTCCACGAAGGAGAGGACCGATACTTCCCGTCCGGTCATGAACTCCTCGATCACCAGACGGTTTCCGGCGCTGCCGAACTGTTTATCTTCCATGATGGTCTTTACACCGTCTCTGGCTTCCTGCAGGTTCTGGCAGATCAGCACCCCTTTGCCAAGAGCTAGTCCATCCGCCTTCAGCACGATAGGGAATTTGGCTGTCTCCAGATATTGAAGGGCTTCCTTCGGATCGTCGAAATTTTCATAGCCTGCGGTGGGAATCTTATATTTTTTCATCAGATCTTTGGAAAATGCCTTGGAACCTTCCAGGACCGCTGCGTTCGCTCTGGGTCCGAAAGCCTTCAGGCCCGCGGCTTCAAAAGCGTCCACCGCGCCCCCTACCAGAGGATCATCCATGGCTACGATGGTCAGATCGATCTGCTTTTCTTTCGCGAAAGCCACCTGTTTTTCAAAATCCATCACGCCGATATCCACGCACTGCGCAATCTGCGCGATTCCGCCGTTCCCGGGCGCGCAGTATATTTCCTTCACTTCCGGATTCCGGGATATTTTCCATGCGAGAACATGCTCCCGTCCGCCGCTTCCGATTATGAGTACTTTCATGCTTCTTTCCTCCCGTTCGCTATCAACTGAATCGCCTCCGGCAGAATCACCCATTCCGCCTCTTCCATTACTCTTCGCTGCAACTCCTGAGGGGTGTCGCCTTCCCGCACTTCCACCGCTTTCTGCAATAGAATCGGACCTGTATCCGTCCCCTCGTCCACATAGTGCACCGTGGCTCCCGTTATCTTTACCCCTCTAGTAAGAGCCGCCTCGTGCACCTTAAGCCCGTAATATCCGGTGCCGCAGAAGGAAGGGATCAGGGAAGGATGTATATTGATTATTTTTTTCTCATATTTTTGTATCATGGCCGGTGGAATAACTACCAGGAATCCGGCCAGAACAATAAGCCCCGGCTGATAAGCATCAACCGTATCCAAAAAAGCCTGATTAAACAGCTCCCTGTCCGCGTATTCCTTCGGAGAGACACATACGGCTTCGATTCCATGCCGCCTGGCCCGCTCCAGCGCGTAAGCGTTTTGATTATTGCTGATCACCGCGCGGATTCTGGCATTGGTTATAGTTCCGTTATCAATGGCATCGATAATAGCCTGCAGGTTTGTTCCGCCTCCGGACACCAGCACTACCAGATCTAGCATAGGGTTACTCCTTTTTCACCGGCTTCCAGTTTACCGATCAGGTAAGGGATCTCTCCGGCCGCCTTTACGGCTTCCACCGCCCGGTCCGCCTGATCGGGGGATACCGCGATCATCATACCGATGCCCATGTTGAAGGTATTGTACATCATTTCCTCCTCGATATCGCCGTCGCTGGATAACATGTCAAATATAGGAGGAATCGGATAACTGTTCTTTTCCACTACCGCGCGGACGCCGTCCGGCAGCATCCGGGGTACATTTTCATAGAATCCGCCTCCGGTGATATGGCTGCATGCTTTGATGGATACGCCGGCTTCTTTTACGGCCTTCAAAGCTTTTACATATATTTTTGTAGGGGACAGAAGTGCTTCTCCCAGCGTACATCCGAGGGAATCGTAGGTTACATCCAGCGCTTCCTTTGTCATACTGAACACCTTGCGGACAAGGGAATATCCGTTGCTGTGGATCCCGGAGGAGGCAAAACCGATGAGCACATCGCCGGGTTTCGCGTCCCGGCCGGTGATCAGGTCCTTCTCATCCACGATTCCTACCGCGAATCCGGCCAGGTCATATTCGTCCACCGGATAGAATCCGGGCATTTCGGCCGTCTCGCCGCCGATCAGGGCCGCTCCCGCCTGCTTACAGCCTTCCGCCACGCCGCTGACGATGGATGCGATCTTCTCCGGTTCATTTTTGCCGCAGGCGATATAATCCAGGAAAAACAAAGGCTCCCCGCCCGCGCAGGCGATATCATTCACACACATGGCTACACAGTCGATACCGATGGTGTTATGCTTGTCCATCAAAAACGCCAGTTTTAACTTGGTACCGACACCGTCCGTACCGGAAACCAGCGTGGGTTTTTCCATGTTCTTAAAGGACTCCAGGGAAAAGGCTCCGGAGAAACCGCCCAGTCCGGTAAGCACTTCCGGCCGCATCGTCCCTTTCACATGCTCTTTCATCAACTCTACCGCTCGATATCCGGCTTCGATATCGACACCCGCTTTTTTGTAATCCATAATTTTCCTCCAACTTTTGTTATCCTGTTACATCTGTTTCAGATAATCCTCATAATGGATCGTTTCCAATTTTTCCGCTTTGCCAAGGACACTGTCCTCCAGCTGACCGGCGTATTCTTTCAGTCTGGCGTTTAATTCCGAATCGTTGACAGCCAGGATCTTAGCTGCCAGCAGCGCCGCGTTCAAGGCCCCGTTGATCGCCACGGTAGCCACCGGAATGCCCGGGGGCATCTGGACAATGCTGTAAAGGGAGTCCACGCCGCTTAATGCTTTGGTCTGCACCGGCACTCCGATCACCGGCAGCACCGTCATCGCCGCCGTCATGCCCGGCAGGTGCGCCGCTCCTCCTGCTCCCGCGATGATCACACGGATTCCCCGCTCCTCCGCCTGCTTTGCGTATTCGCACAGACGGTCGGGGGTCCTGTGCGCCGATACGATGGTACACTCATAGGGTACCTGTAACTGATCCAGCATTTCTGCTGCCTTAGCCATCACCGGCAGATCCGAATCACTGCCCATGATGATTCCAACTACTGGTTTCATCCTGCTTCTCCTCCCGTATAATCAGAATC
The DNA here is from genome assembly GCF_019042275.1 of Diplocloster agilis. Lineage (GTDB taxonomy): Bacteria > Bacillota > Clostridia > Lachnospirales > Lachnospiraceae > Diplocloster > Diplocloster agilis. The sequence goes on along the minus strand of NZ_JAHQCW010000060.1, from coordinate 23,002 downwards.
GAATACATGCGTGCGCCTGACGCACTTCTTTTAACGCTTCCTCAATGGTGCTGCCGGTTGCGGTGATATGTCCCATTTTCCGTCCCGGCGATACCGTCTCTTTTCCATATATGTGCAGCTTGACATTGGGATTATGATATGCCTCTTCCACCCCTGTCAATTCTGCCGGTCCGCTGTGGTCTCCGATCAAATTCTTCATCGCGGACGGCCGGATCAGCTGCGTATTCCCCAGGGGCAGTCCCAATATCGCCCGAATATGGTTTTCGTACTGGGATGTATAACAGCCTTCAATGGTATAGTGTCCGGAATTATGCGGTCTGGGCGCCAGCTCATTTACCAGAACATGCCCGTCCTTAGTCACAAACAATTCTACGCAGAGCATCCCGTATGCATTGACCGCTTTCGTACAGGCCCTGGCCACTTCCCAGGCCTCCCCGGCCGTGCTGTCCAAAATATCCGCCGGTACGGTGGTTTCGTCCAGGATACTGTTCTTATGTACATTTTCCGCTACCGGGAATACCGCCACCTCGCCATTGGTACTTCTGCAGGCCAGCACCGACACTTCCTTCTCGAAGGGGATACACTCCTCCACCATCAGCGGAAGGCTGCCGCCGCCCAACGCCTGATAGGCTTCCTCTTCGTCTCCGGCTTCCCGGATCAACGCATTGCCTTTTCCATCATAGCCGCCGGTACAGGTTTTCAACATCATGGGATAGCCAAACACCTCATGGGCCTTACTAAGAGCCTCCCGGTCCGGAATCTCCAGGAAAGCCGGAACCGGGATACCGTGATCCCTGAGCCACTTCTTCTGTTCCAGCTTATTCTGTATGTGGGACAGAGTCTCGCTGGACGGATAGACTTTATGCCCTTTTGCCTCCAGCTGCTGCAATGCCTCCAGACTGATATGTTCGAACTCATAGGTGACCACGTCTACCTTTTCCGCCATTGCCTTAATAGCGGCCACATCTTCAAAACCGGCTACGATGTGCTCATCCGCAATACCGTGCGCGGGACAATGCTCGGTCGGGTCCACAATGACAAAATAATAGTCCAGACGCTTGGCATCCAGAATCATCATTTTCCCCAGCTGGCCGCCGCCCACTATGCCAATTTTTTTCATATATCTTCCGCTCTCTTTTCTTGTGATGGATATTAATAAGTTGTGCTTATATGTTTCTCTATTTATATAAGTAATTCTACTAGGGTTTCTTACGTTTGTCAATGGGCGATCAAGATAATCCAGCGGTAACGGGGGACATGTCCATTCTGATTTGGGACATGTCCATTCCAGTTTGGGACATGTCCATTTCGGTTTGGGACATGTCCGTTTCAGTTTGGGACATGTCCCCATTGATCAGAATGGCTCGTTCAGCTTTTCCGTCCCCGCGAGAACAAACCGCCCATCCTTAATAATCTCACACCTATCTCCATCCGGATACACCACAGCTATCTCCGCCAGCTCATCATAAGGAATCGTAATATCCGTATGGCAGTTGAAATAAGCCTTACTAATGTCCTCTTTTCTAAGCGCTGAGATCTCGTTCTCCTTAGCGATGATCTCCTTCCCGTCCGGATTATAGGTCTTCGTATCTTCTTCCCAGCTATAGCAGGTATCTCCCACCGCGAAATGAGGCCCCATCTTCTCCGCGATCAGAATCGGAAGCTTATCTTCGATTCCATACCGGCGCGCCATAACATAGGCCGTAGTGTTCGTGCCGATCGCGAACTCACCCATGGGCAGGGTATCATGATGGTACAACACATTTTCCCGGATATATGTTTTATTCTCTTCCTCATTGTCAAAATTCGTGCAGGTATAATCGGACACACACCCGTCCTTAAAAGCGATCTGCAATCCCCGGTATTCCAGTTCGTTCAGATAGACACGGCTCACATGCAAGACGCCTTCGGTGCCCTTCAGGACCGGGGAGGTGAACACCTCTCCCACCGGGATATTCACATCGGCCACACAGTTTTCGAACACGGTTTCCCGCGCGGTATCGGCGAGCGGTTTTAACGCCACCTTCAGATCCGTCTCATTTGCGCCCGCGCCCAGTATATGGACATAGGCTCCCCCGTCTAAAGCATCGATCAGCTTTTGCTGGATCGTTTGATATAAGACATAATCCAACGTATTGATCCTGACGATTTCATCGAAGATTTCAGTAAAATCCTTACCGATCTCCGGAAGCGGAAACGCAATAATCGTAAAACTGCGCTCATCCCCTTTGATGTATTCGTTGGTAATCTGTCCCGCCTCATTCTGGCAGTAGACCATAAGCTTCTGCTGCTTATCGGTCAGACGGCAGGCCTCAGCCTTATTTTCCGGAGTAAAGGGCTCTTCCCCGAATACCTCGATGCAGGCAGGCCCCGCATGCCCATATGCCAGCTCTTTGTATTCTTCAAACGCCTGGCGGGTCACTTCCAGTTTCCGGGTAACATACTTCTTATCCAGATAAATGGCCGCGTCGTCCTTGTGGTCGTAGTCATACTGTTTGTTTGGCGAGGTGGCGCAGTACCCGATCCTCAGATTCTGCCGTTTGTTCACACTGTGGTACGCTATGCGGTAAATCGCAGGTTTAAGCCCCATGTCTTCAAAATACCCGATAGCGGAACGCACCACCCGCTCAAAGCCGATGGGATAGCGGATGTTCACCACGGATTTTTTGGAAATATCCTTTCCGGTGTTAACAAATCCGATCCGGTACCCTTCCGTATAAGTCCGGGCCATGGCATCAATCTTTTCCTGTGAAAGACTGTTCAGATAAGAAGCCAGCTTGAGTTCATTATCGGAAATGTACTCCCCGTAGCGGTAGAGATAGCGAAGATCCATCAGCTGGCTGTGTAAAATAATATCTGTGGCAAAATCAAGCGACGGATCTAACTGCTGCCGGATCCGATAGGGCACCAGCACATCGCTGTAATCGCTCATATGCCAGTAGATCATCTGGCGGATCTCCTCCGGCGTCTGCGCCGGATCGTCGGTAAATCCCGCGTAGACCTGAAGAAACAGTTCATACAGTATGACCATATGAAGCAGCCGTTCCTCATCATAAGCCTGCATTTCAAACGCACAGGGGATCGCCCCCCGAAGCTCCGTATAGAGAAAGCACAGCAGGCTGCCGTATTCCGTTCCCAGTTTCTCAGCCGCATACGCAGGATTGGCATAACTGTGACCGTAATGTTCCGGCAGGATATCCCGGTACAGTTCCCGGTTCAATTCCTGCATTTCAGACAGGGACATGCGCCTAAAGCGCTTTCCCTCGATCATCTCCAGCAATAGATCCATTTCCACCAGGAAACCGGCCGTCTTCTGAAAATAGTCTCGGCCCGGACCTTCGATGACCTCTTCCCCGGCGATCTCCCGGATCCGCTCAATGGCCAACGCATAGCGCGCCCGGATCCATTCCGCCCGTTCCTTATCTATCATGGCTTCAAATTCCCTTCTTTCACATTCTTCGCAATCAATGGCAGGCAATATTCCCAGAGTTTCCGCGATCCCTCCGGCGTGCGGGCATTCCGCCGGATCACCTGTTCCTGACTCACGCCGTGTTCCCTCCAGGACTCTCCGCCGGAACGGTCATTCAGAAGAAGCGGCTGCACTTTGTCCAGCGTGTTGGCGAACCTGGCCTCCGGAGTCTTTCCTTCCTCAAATTCATCCCAAAGCCCTCTGACGTCCGCCGCCTGATCCTCCGGAAGCAGATGGAAGATCCGCTCCGCCGCCTTCAGCTCCCGCTCTCTTTTGGTGTCGTTCCCCGCGCTGTCGTAGGCATAGGTATCCCCCGCGTCGATCTCAATCATATCATGCATCAGGACCATTGCCATGGTTCTCGCCACGTCGATGGGTTCGTTGGCGTGCTCCGCCAGCAGGTAACACATAAGGGCAAGATGCCAGGAATGCTCCGCATCGTTTTCCTTTCTGCTGCCATCAGCAATATAAGTCTGACGCATGATATTTTTTTCCTTATCCGCTTCCAGGATAAATTCTATTTGCTTGTCTAAACGTTCCATGAAAATCCCCCATTCTTTTCTATGTTTTCTCCGTTTCAGATCCCCTGTCCCGGAGCGTGCCCGAACATTCATTTCCATCCTTGAACATTCATTCCCGCTATTAAAAAACCCTCCGGCCGTGAAATTTCCTTCCCGCCAGTTGCACACCCTAAAAACCGATCAGATAAATCCCAACCCACACAGCCAGGATCAGCACCGACATAAGCGACCCCAGAGTCGGGAACAGCTTATACCGTTCTTTTTCCTGGAATCCCCGCAGTCCATAGACCAGCCCAACGGCAGCCATAATGATGGCCACTACGCCGACAGAGCCGATATACAGCTCGCCGCTCCCTTTGCTCCGGTAGGACAGATAGATCATCAAACCAAACAATACAATCGACAACGCGGCTACTACCGTAGAAAAGATTCCTTTTCCGGAGTGCCGCTTATTTGTGAACTTATATCCTCTTTTTTTAGCCAATATACTTTCTCCTTATCTTATTGCAAATCCAGAATACCAGATATCCCAGCATACCGCCTATGGTGTTGAGCAGAAGATCATCCACATCAAAGCTGCCCACCTTGAAAATCAACTGGGTCACTTCGATCAGCAGGCTTAACTGGAACGTCAGCAGGGTGATCCACAGAAACTGCCTGCTGCCCCGGTGGATAATCGGTAAAATAAACCCAAAAGGCATAAAACCCACGACATTCCCCACCAGATTCGTAAGCACTGCCATCGGTCCTAAGACATCCCGGTATTTGATAAATCTTTTGATTTCCTGGAACAGGACCAGATTATAGCTGTACGTCCGCTCCCCCGGCATCCGGCCGTATTCTTCGGCAAAGAACATAAAATACACCAGGCCGATGATATATAAAAGAAACAACAGCATCCCTGCCGTCTTGATAATTTTTGCAGTACTTTTTTTCACTCCAACATACCCCAATCTCCTGTCCCGGGCATCTGCCTTCTATTTCTTAAACGTCTGGAAATCAGACGGCGGCCGGGAATATGAATAGCGTCCACAAAGCGCTCTTAGATATTCTCCCGGCCGTCTTTCGTCATCTTAAATAATGATATCCGATTTCCTGTTTAACAGTCTTGCCCCATTGACAACCATCATAATTCCGGCTGTGATACCGGTGACCATCAATATAATTCCCAGAACCAGGCTGCTGGCTCCAGCTCTACTCATGGTTTTATACACTCTTTCGCTCATGCTGATTCCTCCTGTATGATCTTTTTCTCATCTTATTGAAATGGTGCTTTGAGGCTTGATTACGCCTGTGCTCCATATTGTACATAATATGCGTCGATGGCGGATTTTAATGTATCATCGATAATGACTTTCCCCTTGTACGGACGGTTATACAGATGTTCGATCACCTCCGCCATAGTTACGATGGCCGTAGTGGGAAAACCATAGGTCTCCTGAATCTCAGCCAGAGCGCTCTTTGTTCCCTGCCCGCGCTCCATACGGTCCACGGATACGACCATTCCGACCACCTGTACATCGCCCTGGGCCTTGATGATCGGCAATGTCTCCTGGATGGAAGTGCCCGCCGTGGTCACATCCTCAATAATTACCACTTTATCCTGGTCCTGCATCGGGCTGCCCAGCAAGATACCGGTATCCCCATGATCCTTGACCTCTTTGCGGTTGGAACAATAACGGATGTCCGCGCCGTAAAACTCGGAAAGCGCCATGGCAGCGGCCACCGACAGGGGAATTCCCTTGTAAGCCGGCCCGAACAGCACGTCAAACTCCACACCGTAGCTGTTCTTTATCGCTTTCGCATAATATTCCCCCAGCTTACGCAGTTGGGAGCCTGTCCGGTAGAATCCGGTATTCACAAAAAATGGCGTTTTTCTTCCGCTCTTGGTAACAAAATCCCCGAACTTCAACACGCCGCAATCCACCATGAATTCGATAAATTCCTGCTTATATTGTTCCACGTTTTTATCCTCCTATTACCTGTTTCCGATCTTTGTGAAATATAACGAACTATAAGCGGTTCCCATAAACAAATATTCATTTTCTTCCGCTTATAACAATACTCATTCTACCACACCGATCAGATCCTGGATATCTGAAATTTTATATTTTTTCATATAGTTTGCCAAACCCTGGATAATCTCCGGCATGATGGCCGGATTATGAAAATTAGCAGTCCCCACCGCTACCGCTGTGGCCCCTGCCAGGATAAATTCCAGAGCGTCCTCGGCAGATGCGATGCCGCCCATGCCGATAATCGGCACATCCACAGCCCGGAACACCTGATATACCATGCGAACTGCAACGGGCTTGATCGCCGGCCCCGACAGCCCTCCGGTCCGGTTGGCCAATACGAATTTTTGTCTGTGCACATCGATCTTCATCCCGGTCAGCGTATTGATGAGGGAAATCGCGTCCGCCCCCCCCGCTTCCACGGCTTTGGCCATCTCGGTGATATCTGTGACGTTCGGGCTCAATTTCATAATAATGGGCTGTTTCGCATACTTTTTCACTTCCTGCGTTATCGCCATGGCGCACTCCGGGTCCTGGCCAAAAGCAATGCCACCCGCCTTCACGTTCGGACAGGATATATTGATCTCCAGCAGGTCCACCGGCGCGTCTGAAAGGCGCTCCACCACTTCACAGTATTCTTCCGTCGTCTTTCCGCAGACATTTACGATAATCTTTGTATCATATTTTTTCAGGTAAGGAATGTCCCGCTCCAGAAACAGGTCCACCCCCGGATTCTGCAGCCCCACCGCATTGAGCATACCGCTTTTTGTCTCCGCGATCCTCGGGGTATCATTGCCGATCCAGGGCACGTTGGAGACCCCTTTGGTGACTACCGCGCCCAGCTCGCTCAAATTCACAAAATCACTGTATTCCAACCCGGACCCAAAGGTGCCGGAGGCAGGCATAACCGGATTCTTCAGTTCCACTCCGGCAATATTTACACTCAGATTCATCAAAGCTCTACCTCCCTCGCCTCAAATACCGGCCCGTCCTTGCATACGCGCTTATTGTGCACATTGGTATGTTCATCCCTGCCCACCGACTTGCACACACAGGCCAGACAGGCTCCGATCCCGCAGGCCATCCGCTCTTCCAGGGACAGGTAGCATTCTATATTGTGGACAATGGCGTATTTTTGCAGCGCTTTTAGCATGGGGGTGGGTCCGCAGGCGTAGATCACTTCCGCCTCCAGCTTATGTTCCTTGATCGCGTCTATGACCGTACCTTTGGTCCCGGCGCTGCCGTCCTCCGTGGCGATCCATACCCGGCCGAACCGTTCCAGGTCCTTGTCAAGGAACCGCTCATCCCGGTATCCCAGTACGATCTGCTTCTCACCTTTAAGCCGCCTGGCCAGTTCCAGCATGGGCGGAATCCCGATTCCGCCGCCCACCAGTATTGCTTTTTTTGTGATCAGGGGAAATCCATTTCCCAAAGGCCCCATCACCTTAACCCGGTCCGCGGATACCAGTTTTGAAAATTCCGCCGTTCCTTCCCCGGCGATCCGGTACACCAGCCGCAGATGGCCTTTCTCCGCGTTCACCTCGCAGATGCTTATGGGCCGCGGCAACAGTCTGCTATTATCTTCACAGTAAATCATCACAAACTGTCCCGGCCTGGCTGCCCCGGCAATCTCCGGCTGCTTGATCCACAGATCATAAATATCCTTAGCTATTTCTCCCTGACTCAAAACCAGGGCTTCCCTTTTTTCGTTCATGTCTTCCTCCAGTGCCGCAATCGTTACGGCCAGCCTTTTGTACTTATTTCGCGGCCTTCAAAGCGCCGTCAATATCGGCGATCATATCAAGCACCGCCTGTCTGGACGCCTCTTCAAAATGCTCCGCGCCAAAGGAAGCGTACGCCTCCTGTTTATAAGCCGCAATAATTCCCCGGGAAGAATTGACGATGGCTCCCAGCCCGTCCTCATTAAAATAGTGCGCCAGATCCGCGCCTTTTCCGCCCTGAGCGCCATAACCCGGCACCAGGATATAGGACTTGGGCATCACCTTGCGCAGTACCTTGCCAATCTCGGGATAGGTCGCGCCTACCACAGCGCCCACGGCGCTGTAACCGCAGCTTCCGGTCAGATCCGCCCCCCACTGATTCACCATATCGGCCACCAGCTCATATAGCGGCCTGCCGTCCACCAGGCGGTCCTGGAACTCTCCGCTGGAAGGATTCGAGGTCTTCACCAGAATAAATAAGCCTTTGTTCTCTTTTTTACAGATATCGGTAAACGGTTTGATACCATCTGTTCCCAGATAAGGATTCACCGTAATAAAATCTTCGTCAAACGGGGCATACACGTTACCGCCCACTTCCACATGGCCCAGGTGCCCTGCCGCGTAAGCAGCCGAAGTGGAACCAATATCCCCGCGCTTCACATCTCCGATCACAACCAGGTCTTTGGATTTACAATAGGAAACGGTCTTCTGGAAAGCAATCAGGCCCTCGATGCCGAACTGCTCATACATGGCGATCTGGGGCTTCACAGCCGGGATCAGATCCGCCACCGCGTCCACGATTCTGCGGTTAAACTCCCAGATTGCTTCAGCCGCCCCTTTTAACGTTTCTCCGTGCTCCCGATAAGCCGCCTCCTTAATGTGATCCGGGACATAAGCCAGCATGGGATCCAGCCCCACTACAATAGGGGCGTTTGTTTTTTGTATTTTCGCTACCAGTTTATCTATCATCTTTTTTCCTCCAGTGCGCATGTACTGCGCCATAAAATCTTAAAGTGAAACTTCATCCTCCGGGGAATAGACGATTTCCCCTGCAATAACTGTATAAGCCACCCGGCCCTTAACTTTTCTGCCGTGGAACGGCGTATTCTTGCCTTTTGACTCAAAACGTTCTGCATCAATGGCATATTCCGCTTCCGGGTCAAATATTACCAGATCCGCCACACTACCCTCTGCCAGAGTGCCCCGCTCTATATTCAGAACCCTCGCCGGCTGATAGCTCATTTTCTCAGCCATCTGAAGCGGCGTCAAAAATCCCTTGTCCACCAGTTCCGAATACGTCAAAGCGGCGGCAGTCTCAAGTCCCACGATGCCAAACGGCGCTTTCAGCATGGATTTGGATTTTTCATTTTCCGCATGAGGCGCGTGGTCTGTGGCGATCACATCCAGCGTGCCGTCCGCAAGTCCCCCGATTAACGCGTCCACATCCTCCCGTGACCGAAGCGGAGGATTCATCTTATAATTCGAGTCATATCCCGGAATATCATCGGACGTAAGGGTAAAGTGGTGCGGACACACCTCTGCAGTTACCGGAAGCCCCGCTTTCTTCGCCTGGCGCACCATCTCGACACTGTCCCTGGTGGAGCAATGGCACAGATGCAGCTTCACGCCCGTAGACTTGGCCAGCAGAATATCCCTTGCCACGATCACGTCCTCCACCGCATTCGTGATTCCCGGCAGGCACAGCTCGTTCGCCTTCTTATCCGCGTTGATCACCCCGCCTTTTACCATGGTGATATCCTCGCAATGGGCAAATACCGGAATCCCAAGAGCAGCCGCGATCTTCATGGCCTCCTCATAGAGTCCCGCGTTCATCACCGATTTGCCGTCCTCGCTGATCGCGGGCACGCCGGCCCGGACCATTCCCTCGATATCGGACAGGTTCTCTCCGGCTTGTCCTTGCGTCACAGCTCCGATCTGGTACACCCGCACCTTTCCGGTATGGCGTGCTTTATTATGCACAAAGCTGGCACGGTCTGGGTTATCGATCACCGGTTTCGTATTCGGCATCGCGCAGATCGTGGTAAATCCTCCCCGGGCTGCGGCTCTTTGACCGGTCATAATCGTTTCCTTATGGGTCAGACCCGGTTCCCTCAGATGTACGTGCAGGTCAATAAAGCCTGGCATCACAAAACAACCCGCCGCATTTACTGTGGCATCTGCTGTTGACCGGATATTTTCAGAAATTTCTCTAATCTTACCGTCTTCTATCAGCATATCATAGATACCATCGGTGCCTGTCGCCGGGTCCAGAATTCTTCCTTGCTTTATCAATAGCTTCATAATGGATTCCTTCCTGAATTTATTTATCTGTCTTATTTTAACATACGTGTTTACCCTCTGCAACGGGGGGGACTGAAATTTTTGGGGGGCTTTGTTCTAGGGACGGGAGGAGAGGGCAGGGGCTGGGGCCGCCGGGGGGAAAACTCGTGGGGCGGAATCGCTTCGGCCGGACCTAAGAACGGGTAGCTCCGATGATGGGAGAACCTCTTATTGGCAGGGACCGGAACAAACTCGCCAAAATACGGCTCGGACAGTGTTCCAGTCCCTGCGAGGTTCTCCCATCATCTGCGCAACCCGTTCTAAGGCCCGGCCTCAAGCGATTCCGCCCCACGAGTTTTCCCCCCGGCGGCCCCAGCCCCTGCCCTCTCCTCCCTACTCTGGTAATCGCTTAGTTCAAATGGTCAGTGGATTTTTTAGAAATCCTTAAAGTCATTGGGGAGTTTGGGATTTTGGGGGGTAGCTTTCGGGCGGTAAACTTGCGGAGTCTTGTTCGCTATTTTTGTAACTTGGTGTTGGATCTGATGGGTCTGATGGATTTGTGGCTGGAACGCTTTGTTTCCACAGGGTATTTGGTTTATTGGGCTTCGTAATTTTGGCGGATCAGGTCGGTTACGCGGCCAGGGGTGATGATTCCTTCCATGGGGCCGAAGGCCGCTGTATTCAGGGCCGCCGCTGCGGATGCCTGTCTGGCGCAGGTCTTAAGGGGAAGGCCGCTTAGGTAGCCGCAGAGGAAGGCTGCATCGAAGCTGTCCCCGGCGCCGGTGGGGTCTTTGGCACGGACTTTGCAGATCGGAACATCCAAATGGGTTTCCCGGGTTATGATCTGGGCGCCTTTTTTGCCTTGTTTCAGGACCAGAACCTTTATGTTGGGGTATTGGAAAACCTGGTCTATGGCTTCATCCGGCGAGTCGGTCTCGAAAATAGTCAGAAGCTCGTGGAGACCCGGCATGAATACGGTAGTGTATTCCAAAATGGGCAGGACACTGGACATTAAGTCTGTTTCTTTCAGGATCTCGATCCGCACGTTGGGATCAAATGTGATCATGGCTCCCTCTTCGTATAAAGCTTTCATGGTTTGTAAAATGCTTTCCGCCATTTTCTTTGATGAAGTCAGACTACAGCCCATAATATGGAAAATACCTACATTCTCCGGCAGTTCCTTCGGAACGCTCAGATTCCCCGCCGCGGAATTTCCCATATGGAAAATAAATTTCCGCTCTCCGTTCCGGTCGTAGGAGACAAAGGCTACGCCGGTCGACAGGATCGGGTCCGTCGACAGCAAAGAGCAATTCACCCGGTCTTCCTCCAGGCGTTTCCGGATGCAGACGCCGAACTCATCATCTCCGACCCGGCCGATCATTCCGCTGACATATCCCATCTTGGCCACAGTATCCGCAAAAATAGCCGGTGCTCCCGAAGGGAAAGGCCCTGTGAATTCGCCGGTCCGCTCAAGAGGCATATCTACCTCCGGCCGCATAATCTCGCAGATCGTCTCCCCCATGGTCCATATTTCTTTCACTTCATCTTCCTCCCTTAAGTCATCTAACAACTCATCAAAACTGCCTGTTTTTCAAGTAAGTCCTGCCCATCCCTCAACGCCCGCGTCCCAATCCTGCCAACCAAACTATCCCCGTATATCGGCAAAAAATGTCCCGGACCAACCACGATACACCTACTGTTTACCGCTGCCTGTCTCCGGGTTCAAGGGCTAAGCTTCCATATATAATTTCTATCTTCATTATATAACTTCTGTCTTCATTCTAGCACACCCCATTCAGACCTGCAACGTCCAAAAATCAGTTTTAAATTCGTATTTGATGCCCCCTCCATCCATGCACCAGTCAAGGAAATCCCGTGGAAGCGGATGGGAAACAGGGGGACTCCCGGCCGGGCGGTGGCGGTGGGGGGAACGGAGCGTTTGCTTTCCGCGGGCATAGGGCGGCTGCGCAGTTGCTTAGTGAAATCCGGGCGGCAGATTCAGGATGCACGGCGGACTTCACGTCCGACGGGCAAGAGCCTCTGAACCGGGAACACGTCACGTGTTCCTGGTGAATAGGCTCGGTTCCTGAATCTGCCGCCCGGATTTCACTTAGCAGCTGCCAGCGCAAGCCCTAAGCCCGCAGAAAGCAAACGCTCCGTTTCCCCCACCGCCACCGCCCGGCCGGGAGTCCCCCTGTTTCCCATCCGCTTCCACGGGATTTCCGCCCCCGCGCGCGGAGCCCCCCATGCGGAGCCCTCACAGGGAAAAGGCCCAAAGATTTTTGATCTGATGGCTCAGCTCGGAATATGACCATGTCCGGGAGCTTCGGCTTCGGCTGTTTGGGTCGTTGACCGTGAATTCCCCATCCCGGTAACCAGTTAATACGATAAAATGTCCGGTGGTGGTGAAGTCACCCGGCCGCATACTGCAGATGATGGGATGTCCCTGGGAAAGCTCATTTTTCATGACGGACTCATCCAGGCGGATTTCTTCCGCCTGGATTCCCAGCTGCCTGGCGCCTGTGGTCATAAGAGCCCAGGTGGTCCCGGCGGATGGGTCCAGGTATCCGTTTTCCACACTGAAGGATGCTACCGCCTGGGGATTCTTCTGCAGGTCCTGGGTTAATCCGACGATTACCATGGACAGGCAGGTAGGCCCGCAGCCGTCCAGCCCGATAAGGCCTTCCGTGCCGTAGGAATGGTAGCCCCATCTGGAATCCCACTGAAGGAAAAATGGAATTTTGCCCTCCTCATAGTCTTTGTTCAGATCAATCGGCTGTTCCTTGTCGCTCCGGTCTTTGTTTTCCGGGTAGGCAAGTACGTAATCCAGCAGCTCTTCATTTTTTGTCAAAGCTTCCAGCATTCTTTCCGGATACTCTTCGATATGGTTGGTGATTTGTTTTAGCTGGGAGGAGGGCAGATCCATTGTTTGCAGCTGTTGGAGGATTGAATTGTCGATATCCATGGAGGAGACGTTGACGGACAGGCTGTCGTCCGAAGGCTGTGAATTTTCGGTCAGATATGGCTGCTGCCATTCCTTGAATTGATTCGCTATACGATTCAAACCATAACGCAATCCGGTTAATCCCAGAATCAGCAGTCCGCAGACAAGCACGAATTTCAGCAGATATGCCCTGGCTCTCCTTCTGCGTCTGTGTTTTCTTCTGGCCTTTTTCATTGTCCTTTTTTTAACTGCCTCGCTCGATGTCATTGGGGCATCCTCCTTTATTTCGGTATGCCCTTATTATATCCGTTCTCTTCATTTATTTTCGAATTACTTCCTTAGTAATTTCTTAATTTCCGGGGCGTAAATTCTTTCTAATTTATGAATTTTATATCGCATCCGGCATATTAACTCATTTCTTTATCGATTACCGATCAGCCATTTTATTTTGAAATGCCAGAACAGCTGCGCGAAGATCCGGGGCGCTTGTCAGCCCTCCCCCGGCTATGATCACATCGGGATGGCTTAACATGGCTAACGAAAGGGTGTCCAGCGTGATCCCGCCTGCGGCTGCTATCCTGGTATGACTGACCGTCTCCGACAATTTCTTCAGGTCGTTAAAGGGTGTTGTTCCGGACTGCTGCACATCCACCGCAGTATGTACACCGATATAATCGACGCCCATTGTCTCAAGTTCTTTGGATCTTTGGATGATATCCGGAGTGCTCAGCAGATCCACATACAGCTCTTTTCCGGCTTTATGAACCACGTTCTTTGCCCCTGTTATCGTATTATCGGCGGCTACGGCCAGAACGGTCACGATATCTGCGCCGGCCTCGACTGCATAGCGGGCCTCGATTTCACCGCCGTCGGCGATTTTGGTGTCCGCCAGAACCGTCAATTGTGGAAATCTTTCTTTCATACGCTTCACCGGCTGCATGCCATATTTGATAATCATCGGTGTTCCAATTTCTACAATATCAATAATATCGTGTATTTTTTCTGCCATTTCCAACGCTTCTTCGATTGATACCATATCAAACGCTATTTGTAATCTCATGTTATGCTCCTTTTCTGTCATTTATAGAATAGAATCCAGGTAAGTCATTTGTTTTGTTAGCTCCGCCCTGATATTATGGGGACGGCCGTTCTATCTTAGTTTAATAATTTTCGAGAAAAATGTCCATGTTTATCTTACATTCCAAAATTCATGAAAAAAATCATAATCAATATCCGAGCATCAAACGACAGGAAAGTCAAGGAAAATTGAGGTAATTGCCGGGAAAACAACGGCAGAAAAAGACAACGGCAGAAGCCTCAGGCCCGGGAACGCAACACACGCTCCCGGGCCTGAGGCTTCCGCCTGAATCCGATTTTTAATTTCATATAGCTTCCGGCGCTCAATCATTTTTGTAGATAATAAAATGATGAAACTTTAATATCCGGAAAAATTCTACCAGCCGGTTCAGTACCGGCTCCGCTTTCTTGCCAAACTCCGCCTTAACAAGCTCCGAGATGTCATAGATGGTGTTCTTACCATCGATCTGCTGCCAGACAAAGCTCCCATAGGCATCCAGCTGTATGTGGCTTACTTTGGGCCGGTGGAAAAATTTCTGGGCTATGCGGTTGAAGAATCCCACATTAGGCTCGTCGATCACCACCCGCCCCTTCTCATTGGTCTCCCATTTGTACTCCGGATTCTTCATAGGCACATAGTCCATATAGTTTCCGGGTAATACTGTCTTCTTTGACATGCTCTCACATCCTTTGTCTATTTCGCCTTCCGTTTCGCGAACAGGATAAGTGACCAGATCAGCAGCGCGAACGCCGCCAGTCCTCCGATATTCCCCAGATTCAGGATTTCGGACAGGTCTATTTTCTCACCAAGTGTCACCGCGCCGATCGGAATGATGGCCAGCACGGCCAGCAGGATTCCCACAAGCCCCTCTCCGGCGATCAGGCCGGAACAGTACAGCACACCGCGTTCGATCATTCCCTTTTTGTGTTCTTCCGGAAGATTCTTTTTCTTTTCCAAATATAACCGTACAAGACCGCCCGCCATGATTCCGGCGCTTAAGTGAACCGGAAGATACAAGCCCACGGCAAAGGGCAGTACCGGCATCCGTAAGATCTCCGCCATAATGGCGATACCGGCTCCCGCAATCACCAGCACCCACGGAAGATTCCCTTCCATTACGCCCTCCACCACCATTTTCATCAGCGTGGCCTGGGGCGCCGGCAGCTGGGTGGAGCCGTATCCCCACGCCGTGTGGAGCAGATATAATACGCCGCCGATCGTGACCGCGGAGGCTCCCACACCGATCAGTTCCCCGATCTGCTGCCTTCTTGGCGTGGCGCCCAGGATATATCCGGTCTTTAAGTCCTGGGATGTGTCCCCGGCGATGGCCGCGATCATACAGATAATGGAACCGATAGCGATAGCGCCGATCATCCCGGAATGTCCGACGGACCCGGTGGCCTTAAGCGCCATTGTGGAAAACAGCAGCGTGGCAATGGCCATTCCCGATACCGGATTGTTGCTGCTGCCGACCAGCCCGACCATTCTGGAGGACACCGTTGCGAAGAAGAAACCGAACACCACGATCAGAACCGCTCCCAGCAGGTTGACCGGGAACGCCGGCAATAGCCAGATCAGAACCGCCATGGCCAGAATCACCAGCAGGATGCCTCTCATAGGCAGATCCTTATCGGTACGAAGCATACTGGCCTCTCCCTTTCCATATCCCTTCAGCGCCTGGCCGAAGGTCCGGACGATCAGAGGCAGGGACTTGATCAGGCTTATGATCCCCCCGGCTGCTACCGCTCCCGCCCCGATGTACCGGATGTATTTGGTCCAGATCGTAAAGGAATCCATGGAGCTTATGGGGTCCGTACCCGGAAAGAGAACCGCGTCCTGCCCGAAAAAGCTCAACAGCGGCATCAGCACAAACCAGGCCAGAACTCCGCCGGCCAGCATATAAGAGGAAATCTTCGGTCCGCAGATATAGCCTACGCCGATTAACGCCGGCAATACGTCCACCCCTGCCCCGCTTCCCTTATAGGCGTTTAACTCGTAGTGGACCTCGCTGGGGAACAGCTTCAGTCCGTCCGCCACGAATTTGTATGCGGCGGCAATTCCAAGTCCCGCGAATACCGTGGAGGCTTTGGAGCCTCCCTCCTCCCCCGCCAGCAGAACCTCCGCACAGGCGGTTCCCTCGGGATACGGAAGGACGCCGTGTTCCTGAACGATCAGGGCCCGCCGCAGCGGTACCATAAATAAGATCCCAAGAACTCCTCCAAACAACGCGATTATGGTAATGGTCCAAAAGGACGGAGGCAGTGTCTCCCACTGCTCTGCCCACATAAATAATACCGGCAGGGTGAAAATCGCGCCCGCCGCCACAGATTCACCGGCTGAGCCGATGGTCTGTACCATATTGCTCTCGAGTATGGAATCCTTGCGCAGAATCACCCGGATCACTCCCATGGCGATCACCGCAGCCGGTATGGACGCCGACACCGTCATTCCCACCCGAAGGCCCAGATAAGCATTTGCCCCGCCGAAGACCACTGCCAGCAGGATTCCGATGACGATCGACGCCACCGTAAATTCCGGCAGTACCCGTTCCGCGGGGACAAATGGTTTAAAACTTTTTTCCTGTTTCATATCTCAATCCCCATCCTTTATGAATTGGCACTCATTGTCCGTTTCATTATAGTATGGGAGGAAAATACAAAACAATGTATAATAATTTCCTGTTTTACCTATATCCAGTAATTTTTAGTTCTTGCCGGCTTTCTCTTTTTTCCAGAGAGTGAAGGCAAAAATGCTTACAATAATCAGGGCAAAGAAAACTAAACCACCGATGTTGCCCAGATTTAATTTCCCTGAAAGATTGATGATATCGCCGATGGATTTCCCGTTGATTTTGATGACAGCGAACACCGCCAGCAAAATACCGATCAATCCTTCTCCCGCAATCAAGCCGGAAGAGTACAGGACACCGTTGTTGACCATATTCTTCTTTTTCTCGGGATCGGTTTTCTTTCTCTTCTCCAGGAACAGACGTACCAGGCCGCCTACCATCATCGGCGTACTCAGATGGATCGGCAGATACAGGCCGACAGCGAAGGGAAGCACCGGGATACCCAGAATCTCCACCACAATCGCAATAAATACACCTGCAAATACCAGTACCCAGGGAAGGTTCGCGTTCATAACGCCTTCCACAACCATCTTCATCAGCATCGCCTGAGGCGCGGGCAGCTCCGGAGTACCGTATTGCCATGCCGCGTTAAACAGATACAGAATCGCGCCAATGGCCACTGCGGATGCGATGACACCGATCAGCTCGCCGATCTGCTGTTTTTTAGGCGTAGCGCCCACGATATAGCCGGTCTTCAAATCCTGAGAGGTATCGCCTGCGATAGCAGCGATGATACAGATGATCGCGCCGATGGCAATTACCGCCGTATAGCTGCTGTGACCCGTTCCGCTGACGGAGCGCATGATAATGGCGGAAACCAGAAGCGTCGCGATAGCCATACCGGAGACCGGGTTGTTGCTGCTTCCGATCAGCCCCACCATACGGGAGGACACGGTAGCAAAGAAGAAACCAAAAATAACGATAATCAGGGCTCCCAGCAGATTCACCGGAATAGGAGGAAGCAGCCAGATAATAACTGCGACTACCAGTGCCGCGATCAGCACGCCGGCTGTCGGGAGATCCTGTTCGGTACGCAGGTCGCTGCCGCCTTTTCCTTTTCCGTAGCCTTTCATGGCATCTTTAAAGGTAGTGACGATCATCGGCAGAGACTTGATCAGGCTCATAATACCGCCGGCCGCAACCGCACCGGCACCTATGTAACGGATATAGCTGCCCCAGATGTCAAAGGAACCCATCTCACTGATGGGGGTTGATCCGGGATAAAGGATCGCATCCCCGCCGAACAGAGCGATCAAAGGCATCAGCACCAGCCATGCGACACAGCCGCCGGCCAGCAGATAGGAAGAAATCTTAGGTCCGCAGATGTAACCTACGCCCGCCAGAGCTGGAAGCACGTCCATCCCAATACCGGAGCCTTTGTAAGGGGTAATCTCATAATGCACTTCGCTGGGGAAAATCTTTAATCCATCAGCGATAAATTTGTAACCGGCGGCAATACCAAGACCGGCGAATACGGTGGAAGCTTTCGCTCCTCCTTCTTCTCCTGCCAGTAATACTTCCGCACAGGCCTTACCCTCGGGATAAGGCAGGGTACCATGCTCCTGAACAATTAACGCTTTCCGAAGCGGTACCATAAACAGGACGCCTAACACACCGCCGACTAAGGCGATCAGTCCGATTTCGATCAAGGATGGAGCGCTGACGTTCCACTCGTCGGCCCACATGAACAAAACCGGTAAGGTAAAGATAGCGCCTGCCGCAACGGATTCTCCGGCTGAACCGATGGTCTGAACCATATTGTTCTCCAGAATGGAATTCCGCCGCATAATGACCCGGATAATACCCATAGAGATAACCGCTGCCGGAATAGAAGCAGATACGGTCATACCTACGCGAAGACCCAGGTACGCATTTGCACCACCGAATAATACGGCCAGAAGGATACCCACAATAACGGATGTCACTGTCATTTCCGGCAATATTCGATCCGCTGGTATAAACGGTTTGAATTGCTTGTCGTCTTTCATCTTTCCCTCTCCTCTTATTTATTTTGTACGGGATAATTTTAACATACTCTTAACATCCTAGCAAACCTTTTATTGGTTTTTCCTGTTTTTTTGCCATAATTCCCAACAAAAAAGACGGAAAATTCTATATATTTCCATCTTTTTTGTTGCTTTTCATTAACTTTTTCTGTTTTTCATCCGTAAAAATATTTTAACAATTTCGTTCACAATTACAGGCACCAGCGAAAGTCCCAATACAAAAATCCAATCGATATGCGTCAGGTGAAAAACGTCAAAGGCAGCCGCCAGCGGCGGTACGCTGATCACTACAAATTGAATCAGGATGCCAAGGACAATGGAGCCGGTCAGATATTTATTGGAGAATAATCCCACCTGGAAAATACTCTTGGTCTCGCTTCTTAAATTCAGCGAATGGAATAACTGGGAAACCGCCAGCACCACAAAGGCCATAGTCTGGGCATGGGTCAGCGTATCCCCGGACAGATTGCCGATGTGCAGCACATGCAGGCTCCACTCGCCGGAATAACGCATCGCTCCGATAGCAAAGGCCGTCAGGGTCATAAGCCCGATCAGCGCCCCGTTCAAGATCAGGAACGCCTTTCTTCCATGGAACAGGCTCTCTTTTGGATCTCTTGGTTTTACCTTCATAATATCCGCATCACCCGGATCCACACCGAGCGACAGCGCCGGCAGCGTATCGGTAATCAGATTCACCCACAGCAGATGGATGGACTGAAGCGGTGTCATCCAGGCCATCAAGGTAGCCAGGAACAGCGCGATAATCTCACCGATATTGCAGGAAAGCAGGAATATAATTGACTTTTTGATATTTGCATATATATTCCTTCCCTCTTCCACCGCTGTAACAATGGTGGAAAAATTATCATCCGTCAGTATAATATCCGAAGCGCCCTTCGCCACATCGGTACCCGTGATTCCCATAGCCACCCCGATATCCGCGGCTTTCAGGGAGGGCGCGTCGTTGACCCCGTCTCCGGTCATGGATACGATGTTGCCGCTTCCTTTGAATGCCTTTACGATCCTAACCTTGTGCTCCGGGGATACCCTGGCAAATACCCGGACATTTTTTACCCGCTCGATCAGCTCCTCATCCGTATACTGATCCAGCTCCACCCCCGGCATGACCTGCTCCTGAGTGTGAGCGATGCCCAGTTCTTTTGCTATGGCAAAAGCGGTTTTCTGATGGTCGCCGGTTATCATCACGGTGGATATGCCGGAATTACAGCAGGTGGCTATGGAATCCTTCACTTCCATCCGCGGCGGATCGATCATGGCCGCCAGGCCGATGAAAATAAGACCGCTCTCCATCTCCTCCTGGGTGAGTTCCTCCTGGTCCGTCTCCTTGTAGGCGGCCCCCAGCACTCTGAGCGCCTGATCGGAAAATGCGTCCGCGGCAGCCATAAATTCTGCGGCAAGAGCTTCTGTCATAGGTACTGTCCGTCCGTCGATCAGAGCGCTTTCCGATTTCTTGAGCAGCTGATCCGTGGCCCCCTTGGTCATAACGTAATATTGGTCCCCATAGACATTTACGGTAGACATAAGCTTACGGTCCGAGTCAAACGGAGCCTCGTTGACCCTCTGATGTTTTTCGTTCCAATCTTCCTTCCGAATTCCGTGTTTATTTCCAAGATCAATAAGGGCCACCTCGGTCGGATCCCCCGTGCTTCCCTCAGGCCCTGAAGTGGCATCGGAACAGAGCACCAGGTTTTCGATCAGCAGACGCTGTACCGGGTCATCCGAAGACATCTGCGGTTCCTCTATAATCTTCCGGTTCACGAAACATTTCATAACGGTCATCCGGTTCTGGGTCAGCGTCCCGGTCTTATCGGAACAGATAAAATTGACCGCGCCCAGCGTTTCCACGGAAGGCAGCTTCCTGATAATCGCGTTTTTCTTAACCATGCGCTGGACGCCCATGGCCAGCACGATGGAGACGATCGCCGGCATCCCCTCCGGGATAGCCGCCACGGCCAGGGAAATCGCGGTCATGAACATCTGGAATAAGTCTCTTTTTTGCAGCATGGCGATACCGAACATAGCCACGCACACAATGAGCGCCACGATTCCAAGCAGCTTACCAATCTCCGCCAGCTTCTTCTGAAGCGGGGTCTTCTCATCCGCTTCCCCCAGCATATTGGCAATATGACCGATCTGGGTGTCCATCCCTGTCGCCACCGCTACCCCGGTACCTCTGCCGTTGGTTATCAGTGTGGAAGAAAACGCCATATTTTTCATATCCCCCAAAGGGATATTTTCCGCATCAAGCGTAAGGCCGGCGTCCTTATTCACCGGAACCGACTCCCCGGTAAGCGCCGACTCCTCCACCTGCAGATTCGCCGTCTCTATCAGCCGGATATCGCACGGTATATACCGTCCGGCATCCAGCACGACGATGTCCCCCGGCACGATCTCCTCCGACGCCATCTCTTTTATTTCCCCGTCCCGAACCACGTACGCCCTGGGAGCAGAGAGTTTCTGCAGCGCCTCCATAGATTTTTCAGCCTTGGCTTCCTGGGAGACACCGATCACCGCGTTCAGTATCACCACCAAGCTGATGATCACCGTATCGTTGATCTCGCCCATAAATCCTGAGATCACCGCGGCGATCAGCAGAATGTAGATTAACGGATCGTTTAACTGGGCCGCAAACAGCTGCAGCAGGCTTTTCTTCTTTCCCTCTTTCAGCTTATTGGGTCCGTACTTTTCTCTTCGGCCGGCAGCCTCCGCCGAAGTCAGTCCCCGGCCCGGATCTGCCTGGAACTGTTCCAGTATCTGGGCCAGCGGTTTATTATGAAACATTCCGTACTCCTCCTTCCTAATATAAAACACATTGTATCATATACAAAAGTCAGCCGCAATTGTTGTTAGAGTATGTGAAAACCGGTAGTTGTATACCAAACAGACAAAAGATCCGGCAGCTTTTGGCTGCCTCCAAAATTAGGATCTGCTTTTTCTCACAAGAAATGAATATTTTCCTTCTTTCCATAATAAGATGTAAAAAGAAAACGATAGGAGGGCCTTCCATGAGCTCTAAGACGAAAATAGTGGTGTTACATATGAAGGAGGTTATCTATACCGGTATTTTTGTTGTACTGGGAATCCTTCTGATATTACTGCTTATTTTTATGTTCCTGCCCGGTAAAGGGGGGAAAGGGAACAAAGAGGCTGCCGCTCCTACTTCAAAATATGTCGCAGGTGTCTATTCATCTTCCATTAAATTGAATGACAACGCCATTGATGTTGAAGTGGTCGTGGATGAAGACCATATCAATTCCATTGAACTAAAGAACTTAAGTGAAACGGTCACCACTATGTATCCGCTCATACAGCCTTCTTTGGATGATCTGGCGAACCAGATTATTGAAAAACAGTCCCTGAACGATATTACATATTCGCAGAGTAATCAGTATACTTCTACGGTGCTGATGGATGCTATTGCGTCTGCGCTGAATAAGGCTTTGGTTCCTGATCCGGAGGAGGAGTAAGGGCCGGGGGAGTAAGGGCCGGGGGAGCTGAGGGCCGGGGGAACTAAGACCGAAAGGGGGCTGTTTCCGTCGGCCCTCAGCTCCCCCTACTCTTGCTTATGGCATAGTGACATGTGCTCTCGGAGGTTTTTATGGTATAGTGGTTTGTCTTTTTGGAGCTTTTAACGTAGTGGGTACGGTCTGTGGAACGGAAAAAGGAGCGGCTGGCATTGCTGCCGGCTGCTCCTGTAAATGATGTTTTTCAAGGAGGGATATTGTGTATTGTTCGAAGAATGGTTGGGGGTATTTCGAACAGTACATTTTTTAAGTTTATTTAGTCTAATTGTACTCCCTGTTCTTTTAGCCAGGTTTCGATTTGGCTCCGGTTTTTGGGAGCGACCAGAGGCTGGCTGGCGTTTCCGTCTTTGAAAAGAATTAGGGTGGGGATGGTCATGATCTGATATTTCTCGGCGATCTTCATTTGTTCGTCGATATTTATTTTGCCGACTATGATGCGGGATTCGTAATCTTGGGCGAGCTGCTCTACGGCCGGAGCGATTGCCCGGCAGTAACCGCACCAGGGTGCCCAGAAATCAACTAGCAGGGGAATTGACCCCTTTGTTTTTTGTGTAAAGTTTTCTTCCGTTATTGTAATTGCTGACATATATTTTCTCCTCCGTTTCTTGATATACACTTGAGCTTACTGTAACTAATTTGTTTTCAGTTTATACTGTAATTATAGAGGTTACATTTAAGCTTGTCAATACTTTTTTGGTTCTTTCCAAAATTAGTTGAAAATAGATGTTTTTTAGTCCGAGTGTGGTATACTTGTAGCAGACTAAGGATGTTGTGGAGATACTGCATATGGATGA
>NZ_JAHQCW010000006.1 GCF_019042275.1 Diplocloster agilis | reverse complement strand
GACGTGAAGTCCGCCGTGCATCCTGAACCCGGCTTTTCGATTTCACTAAGCGTATTCACAGCCGCCCTATGCGCCCCCAGGGAGATACAAAAGAACCCGGCCCCCCGGAGCCTCCCCGTATACCGCCCGTGGTTCCAAGCCCTAAGCAGCGGGCATACGAAGCTCCCCAGGAAGAGCGCTAAGCTCGTGCTAGCCCCCGGTTCAGCGGCCCTTGCCCGTCAGACGTGAAGTCCGCCGTACATCCTGAATCTGCGGCTCTGATTTCCCTAAGCATCAGCACAGCCGCCCTCAGCCCGCCAAAGGCCAGGAACCCGCCCTACCTCCCCCAAAAGAGCCTCCCATCCCATCCCCCGGAGGGCTTCCCTACTCTGGTGAAAGGCCAACAGTAAAGGCAAAGGCAGTCCATATTATGAATGCAACACCTAAAGTCCTGCGATCTGATCCTATCAGACCATAGAAACCAGGCTTTATTTAGGGTAGGGAAGCGAGGGACGGGGGATTCGGGGCCGGGCGGCCTATCCCGCAGGGGCTAATCACTTGAGGCCGGGCCTTAGAACGGGTTACGCAGAAGGCGGGAGAACCTCGCAGGACCCGGAACACTGTCCGAGCCGTCCTTTGGCGAGTTTGTTCCGGGCCCTGCCAATAAGAGGTTCTCCCGCCTTCGGAGTTACCCGTTCTTAGGCCCGGCCGAAGTGATTAGCCCCTGCGGGATAGGCCGCCCGGCCCCGAATCCCCCGTCCCTCGCTTCCCGGACCTTATACCCCCCAGCGAATTTCTGATTGTAAACGAATTCATTTTTATGTATAATGATTAAAGTGTGGGACGGAATGTGCATAATAATTATGAGTAGGAGATGAGTTGTGTGACAAGGCTGAAGGAGCTTTTTCGTAAAATAGATTACGAATTCTATCTGTTTGCTTTTCTTATGCTGGATCTGGTGGCCAGATGCCCGCTGGAAGTGAATCCCTGGATGACACCGAATTATATTTTGAATTTTGATCAGGGGTTCAGTACCCGGCTGCTGATCGGGTCCGTGGTCAAATTCTTTTTTCCTGATTTCGTGACGGGAAGGCAGCTGTTTCAGTTCGTGTTCGTTGCGTTGACACTGTTGAATCTGCTGGTGGCCGTTCTGTGCGGCAGGGTACTTAGGATGTACCGGAACGAGACCCGGGGCGTGATCTACGTATTAATGGCTTACCTGGCTTCCCCGGCGGCATTGACATATCTGGTCACGCAGGAGAATATGGGGAGGCTTGAGATCTATCTGCTGATCCTGACATTGGTGCAGATCGTGGTTTTATTGAGGGTGAAGAACGTTTTTGTAAAATATGCACTGGTTCTTTTACTGTCCGGAGCCTGCTGTATGATTCATCAGATCTATATCTTTATGTTTTTCCCTCTTGTGTTTGTCTGCGGCGTCTATAATGTGTTTGAGGCCAAAAATAAAAAGAAGGAACTGATCGTGGGCGGGCTGGTATTTGTGCTGATCGGGGCGTTTTTCCTCTATCTGCAGCTGTTCTCGTCCATTAATCTGAATAGCATCAGCGCAGTAAAGGCCTATATTGAAACCAGAACCGACTACGCGTATCTGGATGACAATATTTATTATGAATATTTCGCCCAGCTTAAGGAGCACTGGACGAATTTCTGGATCAGGGATCTGACTTATAATCTGAGGCATACGGTTGTGACGCTTATTTTCCTGCTGCCGCTGTTCGGGTTTATCGTGTCGATCTGGAAGAAAGCATACCGCTGCTGTAAGGAAAAAAGGATCAAATGGATGTTCACGCTGATGCAGCTGTCGAATCTGGCCATGCTGCCGGTATGGCTGATCATGGTGGACTGGGAGCGGTATATCGCGGTTCATATTATACTGGAATTCGGCATGATTCTGATTCTGCTGTATAAGAGGAATTCCTATATGATAACGGCTGTGAAGCAGACGGCGGCCGGTGTCGAGAAGCATATGTTCCTATATCTGCTGTTCCTGCTGTTTTTGTTTACGCTGGATAAGCTGGATGCCAGGTGTTATCAGCCGTATATTGTTGATTATCTGGCTAATATCGTGAAAATGTTTTTACCGGGCTGATAATCGGCGCGGAATATATCCGCTTTGTCCGTGGCAGACGAAGCGGGTATATTTGTTATATAGGAAAGTGTTAAAGAGTTTCGGCGGATAAATTAATAGCGCTCGAAATAAAGGAGGAATTCATATGAAAAAAATAGCGTTTATAGGTCTGGGAATCATGGGAAAATCCATGGCCAGGAACCTGATGAAAAATGGTTTCGAATTACATATCTATGCCCGGAGTAAAGAGAAGGTCCTGGATGTCATAGCGGAGGGGATGCATTATCATGATTCGATCGCCCAATGCGTGGAAGGCTGCGGCGCGGTGATCACGATTGTGGGTTATCCAAGCGACGTGGAGGAAGTCTATTTCGCAGACCGGGGAATCCTGGATTCCGCGGCGCCGGGTACTTATCTGATCGACATGACGACTTCCAGCCCGAAGCTTGCCAAGCGGATCGCGATGGCGGCGGAAAAGCGGGGCCTGCATGCCCTGGACGCGCCGGTAACAGGAGGAGACGTGGGGGCGGAAAAGGGTACCTTATCGATACTGGCAGGCGGTGAAAAGGCCGATTATGAAGCCTGCCTTCCGATATTCCAGGCGATGGGAAGCAATATTAATTATGAGGGGGAAGCCGGATTCGGACAGCATACGAAGATGGCGAACCAGATCATGATCGCCGGGACGATATCCGGTGTTAGCGAGGCGCTTAGCTATGCCCGGGCGAAGGGGCTGGATATACAGACGCTGCTGCGTTCCGTGGCTACCGGTGCGGCCGGCAGCCGCCAGTTGGATCTGATGGGCCTTAAGATGGTAAATGAAGACTACGCGCCGGGTTTTTATATCAAACACTTTATCAAAGATATGAAGCTGGCGGATGAGGAGGCAGAGGACAGTTCCCTGCATCTGGAAGTGTTAAAACAGGCGCTGTCGAACTACCTGGAGCTTGAGACGGAAGGATTTGGCGAGCTGGGGACGCAGGCGCTGATCCGGCACTATGAAGGGGAGAGAGGCGAGCAATGAAGCTGGTAATGTTGGGAACCGGGCATGCGGCGGTGACTGAAATTTATAACACTTGTTTTGTGATAACGGATGAGCGTATCGCGCCAAGCCGGCATTTTCTGGTGGACTGCGGCGGCGGGAACGGGATACTGACCCAATGCAGGCATGGAGGCATTGACCTGAGACAGATACATGATATCTTTATCACCCATGAGCATGCCGACCATGTGCTGGGGGTGGTCTGGATGATCCGGATGATCGGGACTATGATAGAAAAAGGCAAATACGAAGGCAACTTGCGGATTTACGGTCACAGCGGCCTGGTACCGGCCATTCGGACCATGGCGGAGCTGACGGTATCTGCAGGTATCTGCCGGAATATAGGGGGAAGGATACAGCTGATCCCCTTGGAATCCGGCGACCGGCAGCAGATTCTGGGCTGCCCTGTAACTTTTTTTGATATTGAGTCCACCAAGGCGAAACAATTCGGATTCACTATGGAATTACCGGATGGACAGAAGCTGTCCTGCGCCGGCGATGAGCCTTACAATGAGAAGAATTACGAATATGTAAAGGATAGCAGCTGGCTGATGCATGAGGCGTTCTGCCTCTACAGCGAGGCGGACAAATATAAGCCCTATGAGAAACATCACAGCACGGTCAGGGAAGCCTGCGAAGTGGCAGAGCGGCTCAAGATCCCGAATCTGATTCTGTACCATACGGAAGAAGATCACGGCGCAATGCGAAAAGAATGCTATAGCGCGGAAGGTAAACAGTATTATCATGGGAACCTGTATGTTCCGGATGATCTGGATGTCATAGAGCTGTAAAAGAAAAAATGGATGGAAGAAAAGCTCCTTTTTTATGGAACCGTTATGTGTGGCGGTTGAATGAAAAAGGAGTTTTACATTTGGTAGGTTACGATAGTCCAGAGCTGGTTCTGTTTCATCATAAAGCAGTTCACCTTTTTGTGGTGCTGGTAGCAGAAGAGAAAAAGGCGCTGAATAACCGGATAGTCCAGCAGATAACTATATTTGTGACGAATAACCATAGTTCGATCCTCCTGTTCAATATGTATATTAATATATATGCTTGTACCGGAAAATTATGCCGGTTTTCAAAACGGAATGAAATAATTAGTAAAAAACAATTGACAAATTGGTCTATAAGTTATAGACTAATCGTAGGACGATAACTTATAGACCAATTGTCCGCAAATAGGAACCGTATGATATATGGCAAATCAAAAGATAAAGAATATGGAGGGAGCAGAAATGAAATGTTATCGCATGACGGACAGCGAGCTTAAATTCGCGGAGCTTGTCTGGAAGGAAGAGCCGGTAGCTTCCGGGGAATTAGTAAAACTATGCGGCCGGAGTTTCGATTGGAAAAAATCTACGACCTATACGGTATTAAAGAAATTATGCGAGCAAAAGATCCTGAAGAATGAGCAGGCGGTCGTCACCTCGCTGATCAAAAAGGAACAATACCATCAGATCCAGGGGCAGGAATTTATCAATGAAAATTATGGCGGGTCTCTGCCAAGGTTCCTGGCCGCATTTATGAATCAGAAGAAATTATCGAAGAAACAGGTAGAAGAAATCCGGAACATGATTAATGAGTACGAGGAGGGATAGAAGATGGAGGGGGTATTTCTTTCGGTTTTTCATATGAGTCTTGTTTCCAGCTATATTATAGCAGTGGTGTTCTTTATCCGCCTGCTGCTGACAAGGGCTCCGAAGCTGTTTTCCTATCTTTTATGGGGCATCGTTTTTATCCGGCTGATCTGTCCGCTGTCTTTTGAGAGTGTCATAAGTCTGGTCCCTGCCCGGGTCAATGAGGTGCGGTTTGAGCAGTTGGTGCCGCAGGTATCCGGGAATGTCTCGGAGAATACCCAGACTCATACCGCTCCAAAAGAGAATCTGTATGATCCGATCTATGATGCGGTGGCGGATCAAAGCCCGCATCTTTCGGTCAACGGAATACTGGCGATTCTGTGGATCGGGACGGCCGCAGGGCTGCTGTTATATAATATCCTTTCCCTTATGGCGCTTCGCCGCAAACTGGCGGATGCGGAACCGATCGACCGCAACATCTACATATCCGGGCATATCCGCACCCCTTTCGTGATCGGGCTGTTCCGGCCTGCGGTCTATCTTCCGGCCGGGCTTACGGACGAAGAGGAGGAATATGTGATCCGGCATGAGCGGGTACATATAAGCAGGAGAGACTATCTGGTAAAGGCCGCGGCATTTTTTATCACCTGCATCCATTGGTTTAATCCGCTGGTATGGATCGCTTTTATCCTGATGAGCCGGGATATGGAAATGGCATGTGACGAGCGGGTTCTGCGTGAGATGGGGAATACGATTAAAAAAGATTACTCCAATTCCCTATTGTCCATGGCTATTCACGAAAATGGGGTTCTGAGCGCGCCGCTGGCTTTTGGGGAAAACGCAGTGAAGAGCCGGGTGAAAAATGTGCTGCGCTACAAGAAGCCGGCGTTTGGTTTGATCCTGTTCGTCACTGTGATCTGCGCGGTTTCCGCCTGCGGCCTGCTGACAGATCCGAAGGGAAATACGGCTGCAGCGGAGAATACAACTGCGGCGGAGAATACAACTGCAGCAGAGAATACGGCTTTGGCAGTTAACACAGCTGCGGCGGAGACTTCTGCGCCGAAAACTTCTGCACCGAAAACTCCTGAGGCATTGGCCGAAGCGTGGGCCAAAGCGTTTACCGACAGAGACGGGGAGCAGATATCGAAGCTGTTAGCGGATCAAAAACAGTTTGAAGAGCTGGGAGGGGAGGTGCTGGATGATGGAAGCTATTTCTTTGGATGGTCCAGCCCTTGGCCATGGGAAGACGACTATCAGATCGTGATGGGCCCGGAGAATTCGATGGTGATCTATTATAACGCGAATGTTTCGGATCCCCATATCACGGTCTGGAGAAATGATATAACGTATGAGGAGAGCAGCGGGGGATATCTGGTGTCAGATGTCCGGTTTACCCAGTATGATAGCGTTAGCTCCGCGGCGGAATTCGACGAAGCTTATTTCAGGCAGGGAGAATATGTTGTTCCGGATTATAAGGCAAAAGGGCTTACCGGGCCGTTACAGGAACAGTATGATACGGATACGAATGCCGAGTATTATAGCCCGCTGACAAAACCGGATTACGCAGCCCAGTGGCAGTTAAACCTGGCGGACGGGACCGCGGATATCGTAAGCCAGGGTGACAAAGAAGCGGTGGTGAGCTATCGCTGGACGGATGGAACCGTTATGATTCAGATGTATCAGCCCGAGAAGCAGGGGGAGGATGGAATCTGGATTGTACGGAGCGTGGATAAAGAGTAATCGCGGAAGCTTTGAAAACACAAGGCACCGGGATATTCCGTAACAGGGATTCCCGGTGTGTTTTTCCATTGAATACGATAGTTACTGATGAAAATAGTACCGGAAAGCCTTAACGATAAAATCAGCTGCGCCTTTCCCATATTTGGTGTCAGTGACTGCTTTGGAAATATCATTGCGGTAGCTTTGTATAATGATATTCCAGTACTCTTCCCCAACTTCGGACGTCAACAGCGATTCCTGGGTAAAAGTTACGATTTCACGGACGATATTCTGAATTTCTTCGGAAGCAGCGTCCTTATCCAGATCCATGGTCAGGGCAGCGTACAGGTCCTGATTCTTCTGCAACAGTTCTTCTTTCATTCCGGCCTGAGCCAGCTCCTGTTCCATGACTTGGGAGAAATGTTCCATGTTGTATTTCATGGCCTCCGTGTATTTTTCAACACTGCCGTACTGTTGAATGGCGAGTTGGGCTATATTGGATTCATCCTCCTTTGCTTTTTGAATAAACAGATTAAAATTATCGATGCTTCCCCAATGCTTGATGATTTCTTCCTCATTACTATTTTTAAAGCTTTCCAGCGCTTCGATATATCCTGACAGGTCGAATTCTTTGAAGCTCATACATTTTTCTCCTTTCTCCAACCGGCTGAGGAGCTCAACGAGACGGTCGATCCGATTGCGTTTTAATAAAAGCAGTTCCTTTTGCTTTTTAAAAGACTGAATTCTGTCATATTCGGGTTTTTGCAGTATTTCTTTTATTTCCTTCAGTTTGAACCCCAGTTCTTTGAAAAACAGAATCTGCTGCAGCTCCTGCAGGGTCTCGTCGTTATATAAGCGGTACCCCGATGGAGTCAACGCGCTGGGTTTCAGCAGATTGATTTCATCATAGTATTGTAGAGTACGTGTACTGATACCTGTTATATCTGCAACCTGACTTGTCGTTAACATACGTTCCTCCTTGTAGGTCTTTCCTGTAATCAGGAAAACGGATCAGAATTTGCCGGCGTATATTCTGGTCTGCCTTCCATAAGAAAAGAATACGTTATCACGTAACGTGTAAGTCAACAATTTTTATAAATTTTACCTTATAAATTATAAATTTTACCCTAAATTTAACCTTATAAATTTACCTTACTAATTTTTCATATCGTTCATACACCTGCGCCAAGTCCCGTACCCCAACAACCGCCCCAAATTCCTCAATGGCGGCGGAAGCAGCTGCATTACCAAAACGGGCGCATTCCACCGGCGGCATCCCCTCCGACAGTCCATAGAGAAAGCCTGCCGCAAACGCATCCCCGGCCCCGGTGGTATCCACGCAAACCGCATCGGAATAAGCCGGAACCAGCGCCCTTATATCTTTGCTTTTTATCAGGCAGCCTTTTTGTCCCAGTTTGATGACTACGGTTTTAACCCCGCATTCCAGGAATGCGTCCGCCGCTTCATCGGGATCGGTCTTCCCGGTTACCATCTGTGCTTCCTCCAGATTCGGAAAGAGGTAATCCAGATATAATAAAGCTTCTCTTAAGTCTTGTACCGTTTCCCTGTTTTTACATTTTGTCATATCCGCGCATAAGATCAGGCCGCCGGCCTTCGCATCTTTGAAGATGGAGGCCAATTCTTTTTTGCCGATCCACGGAAATACAAAGATGCTGGCAAAACAAAAGATGCGGGCGCCTTTTAGTACCTCACCTCTTAAATCCTCCCGATAGATCCGGCGGAGCGCGCCATTTCGATTCGTAAGAAAACTGCGCTCTCCGTCAGGGTGGACGAGCACCACATTGACCCCGGTATCCAGCCCTGGTTCTACGAGGATATGCTCCGTATCGATACCATATTGCCTGCAGTGATCCAGAATGACCCGGCCGGCCATATCATCCCCGACTTTGCTGACCAGCCGGACCGGTTTACCAAGCTTTGCCAATACAGTGGCCTCGTTCAGCGCGTCACCGCCCGTGTTCATGGTGATCCTGTCCGCAGGGACCGAACCTGCCCGCAGGAGCGAGATGTCAACCGGTCCCGCCGGGATGTCCAGGATAGCTGCGCCAAAGATGACTATATCAGATCCGTTTTCCATGATCGCACCTCCGATTTTTTCTAATAAAAACGTGATTTTATTATGGTTTGATTTCAGTATGAATTCTACTTAACAACAGTCTACTTTGGATAGGCTTTCCCGTCAATGTCAACCTCGGATCTGGTAAATGCGCACAACGAATGTTATAATAGCAATATAAAAAATAAAAGGAGATTCCTATGAAAACAGCATACGTAAAAGTACCTTTTCAGTTTAAATTTGAGGATGTTCCGGTACCCAAGTGCGGCAGCAATGAGGCATTGATCAAGGTGATGGCCTGCGGGGTCTGCGGTTCCGACATGAATGCGGCCAGAGTCGAGGCGCAAGACTGGCAGAGCTTTGGCCATGAGATCACGGGCGTGGTCATGGAAACAGGAGAGAATGTGAGTAATGTAAAAGTGGGGGACAGCGTGCTGGTGGAAAGCGGTTCCTACTGCGGGACCTGCGCCCAGTGCAGAAATGGCCGGCCGGATCTGTGCGCGTCCGGGACAGGTTTGTTTCAGTGGAAGATCTGTGGTTTTTCGGAATATATGACACTGGATAAACAGTGCCTGATTCCTTTTGATCCGGAAAAGATAGGCTACGCGCAGGGAACGGTGATCGAGCCTATGGGGGTGGCCCTGGATCTGTTCTATACGACGGATATCAAGTTCCAGGATGATGTGGCGGTGGTGGGCCTTGGACCGATCGGCCTGATGGCTTTACGTTTGGCAAAAGCCGCGGGAGCCAGAAACGTATACGGCGTTGTCCGCAATCGGAAAAACACGGCCAGAATAAAGCTTGCCAAAGAATTCGGGGCAACGGATATCATCTATACGGATGAAACTCCGCTGGAAGCATATCCCTTCCCGGCGGGAGGGGTGGATAAGATCATGGTGACCGCGCCTCCGAGCGTCATCGCATCCACGTTCCGGGCGGCCAATCTGGGAGCCGTGATCGCTTATATCGGGATCGATTACGGAGATAGGGGGACCATTAGCTTTGACGCCAATTATTTTCACTACAAAAAACTCCAGCTGCGGGCTTCCTACGCGGTTCCTGCCTTATATTTCCCGCGCTGCATGGAACTGATCGCGGATGGTGTGATCGATGTGGATAAACTGGTGACCAGCACGTTCCCGCTGGAAGATCTGGAGAAAGCGATGTGTACGCTGCGGGATGATAAGGAGAAAGAGATTAAAATGGTGATGGTTCGCCCGGAACTTCTGTAAAATTAGAACAAAAGGAAAAAGAGCGATGAAACTGGTGGATGAAAGTGTAAGGAAGGATCAGAAAAGACAAAAATATAAGCACAGGGCCGATCTGCTGTTTATCGCCGGCGCCGCGCTGTTTTTTATGATCTGGGCCTGGCAGTGGAACCGTTTCGATCTGGGCCTGGACGGCCCGGATGAGTGGATGCGCTTCGATATCATCCGCTACCTGACGGAACATTGGGATCTGCCCAGGGGAGACAATCCGGCAATTATCAATCCGATCTGGGGATTCAGCTATGCGTTCCATCCCTATATCCCGCACATGATCAGCGCCCTTTTCATCCGGATTGCCCGCTTCTTTACCGATGACATACATATCCTGGTTTTTACGGCCCGGCTGGCCAGCGTTATATTCGGCACCGGAACGGTTTGGATGTCCATAAAAATCGCCAGGAGGCTTTTAAAGGACAGGGCGGACCAATGGATCTTTCTGTTTTTAATCACCTTCCTGCCTCAGATGGTGTACTTGAACGCATATGTAAATTGTGAGTCCATGGCCATATTTTCCACGGCGGTTCTTATCTACGGGTGGCTGCGCGGCATGGACAGCCGGTGGAATTTAAAGTCCTGTATCCTTCTGGGGACTGGGCTGGCTCTGTGCGCCCTGTCCTATGTGACCGCCTATGGATTCCTGGTGTGCAGCTTTTTGTTCTTCTGCTTTTCCATTTTGCTGTGCCAGGAGAAAAAATGGGACTTTCCGGCGCTGTTTAAAAAGGGCGGCATCGTGCTGCTTGTATTCATGCTGCTGGCGGGCTGGTGGTTTATCCGCAACGGGATATTGTATCAGGGGGATGTCCTGGGTATCCGCTCCAGAGACCTGTGCGGGGAGATCCATGCCCAGGATCTCTATAAACCTTCCCTGCATCCTACCTATAAAAAGGACGGGCTGTCCTTTCTGAAGGGAGTGCGGGCGATGTGCGTGGGGCTTGGCTGGCACAGGGATACTTTTGAAAGCTTTGTGGGAGCGTTTTATGACACCTCCGTCCGGCTGCCTAAGCTTATATACAATCTGTATAAAATTCTGTTCGCGGCAGGAATCCTGGGCTGCCTGCTGTCCTTTCGAAAGCTTTTTTCCGTGAGAAAAGACGGCAGGTGGAGGGAAGAGGGCATCCTTCACTGGACGTTTGTTTTGGCAATTGTCATACCAAATTTTTTGAACCTGTACGCATCCTACGCGGTTGATTATCAGCCGCAGGGAAGGTACAGTATGCCTATGCTGCTTCCTTTTCAATATTTTATCACGTTGGGTATCACACAGATCATCGACAGGCTGGTCAAATTTAAAAAGGCCAGGGACGTGATAAAAGGAGCTTTGTGTTTCGGCCTCTTTTTGATTGCCGCCTATGCGCTGCGATATTACAGCCTTTGGATACAGGCGCAGTAGCAAAGAGAGGTAAAAGTAATTTTACATAGAGAAGGTTTTAATATTTCAAAGAAGGGAGAGGTTTTATGACAAGTGCAGTGTTAGAGGATTTTTTGGGCAGCCTCGCGGTATTGAGCGTGTTTTTGCTGATCGGGACGTTTCTGAGGGCCAAGCTTAAGATTTTCCAGAAGACCTTTATACCGGCCTCGGTGATCGGAGGGTTTCTGCTGCTGCTTCTGGGGCCCATCGTATCCGGCGTTCTGCCGATTCCGGATTCCTGGATCAGCACCTATTCCGCGCTGCCGGGGGTGCTGATCGTTCCCATAGTTGCCGCGGTTCCGCTTGGCATCCGGTTCGGCGGCGGGGGAAAAGGCGGAAAAAAGAACCGTATCGTACTCCCTTTGTTTTTCCTGATGTCTTTTGCGGCGGCATTCCAGATCCTGATCGGATTTTTGACCAATGCGGCGGCCGGGCTTAAGTACGAGATGTATCCGGCATTCGGCGTTGAGCTGCTGGCCGGCTTCTGCGGAGGGCACGGAACCGCCGGCCTGGTCGGAAATGCGCTGCAGAGCAGAGGGCTGCCATACTGGGAGCTGTCCCAGGGGGTATGTGTGACGACGGCCACCTTCGGGCTGGTGGGTGGAATCCTGCTGGGTATTCTGCTGATCAACTGGGCCGCCAGAAAAGGCTACACCTCGATTCTGAAGAAGCCCGGGGATATACCGGACACCTTTAAGGTGGGCTATATCAAAGATCCCGAGCAGCAAGGGCCGCTCTGTAAAGAGACCACGCTGCCGGCTTCCATCGATACGCTGGCATTTCACCTGGCTCTGATCCTGACGGTATGCGGCGTCTCCTATCTGATTCTGAACCTGCTGACGAAAAGCGGCATACCGGTCCTTAAGGATATCAGCGTATGGGCTTATGCCCTGCTGCTTATGTTCCTGGTATGGTGGCTGATGTGTAAACTGAAAATCGACTATCTGGTGGACAGCAAGGCGAAGAGCAGGATCACCGGAGCCATGACCGATTATGCGGTGATCGCTGCCATCGCCAGCCTGCCGATCCAGGCGGTGGCCTCTTATATCGTGCCGATCATTATCATGTGTGTGATCGGGCTGGCTGTTACGGCGGCGATTTTCCTGCTGGCAGGACGCCGTTACCTGCGCAGCAACTGGTTCGAGCACGCCATCGCGTCCTTTGGCATGGCCTCCGGCGTCTTCCTGACCGGAATCCTGCTTCTTCGGATCTGTGATCCGGAAGGGGAGAGCGAGGTGCTGGGAAATTACAGTATGGCCTATGTGTTTTTCAGTCTGCTGAATTTTGCGCTGCTTTCCTTCTACCTGAGTATTATCCTGACGAAGGGAGTGCCGGGCGTCCTTCTGGTCGGAGGGCTCGTGGCGTTAATCTCCTTTGCCGGACTGCTGTTCAGCGGCCGCAGAAGGGCGGGGGATTAAGCCCGCCGGCTTTTAATGGGAAGCCCGTGATATAAACGGAGAAGCTCATGATATGATGGAAAAAGTTAATATGGATCCAGATGGAAGGCGATGGGAAGAGTCAGGGTGATCTGATAGGAGTTGCCGTCCAGATGTTCGTTTAAGGAGCCGTGATGAAGCTCCAGAATTTCCTGGCAGGTGCGGATTCCCACGCCGTAGCTCTCTGGGTCGGGATGCTGGGAGACGGAGTTCTTCCCCTCGATTACCAGCTTCATATCGCACAGGCAGGCCTGATACCGGATCGGGACGGTGTTATCGGCGTATTTTAAAAGGTTGCTCTCCAGATTATTGAAGACACGTATCATCTGGACGGCATCTACCTTCAGGAAGAATTCATCCTGGATGTCGATGTGAATATCAACCTCGTACCCCTGATCGCACAGGACTTCTTTTAGGTTGTTGAGAAGGTAGAGGAGGAAGTCGTTCCCGGTGATCCATTCGTAGTGGAGCTCATATTCCGTACTTTTATTTACAAAATGTGTGAAAAGGTTGTCGGTCAGGTCACGGATAAGAGAGGATTTTTCTCTGATTTTTTCCAGGTACCGGGTCTGTTCTTCCGCAGGGATCGGATTTGGGGAGAGCATCAGATCCACGTAGCTGATGATGGAAGTCAGCGGGGTGCGGATGTCGTGGGAGATGGAGGTCACCAGGCGGTAATTCTTCTGCTGCATCAGTTCCTCGCTGCGGCGTTTGCTGTCCAGTTCCTGGCTCATGCGGTTGATGCTGTCGACCAGATCGGCCAGCTCGTCGTCCCGGTGGATGTCGATCTGATAGGTGAGATCGCCGCTCTCCAGGATGTGAATGCCCTTTTCGATGCGCAGCACGGCTTTCACCAACTTGCCGAATTCACGGAAAATGTAAGAGGAAAAGAGCAGAATACACAGGACGGCAATCGCGAATTCCAGGCGGTCTTCGATGCGCTTCCGGTACAGGATATTGACGGAAAGGTAGGCGGGGCCGTCTGTGAACCGGATAGTGACCGGTGTATATCCGATGTTGGATACGGATTTGGTAAACAGGTTTTTTGGAATATTTTGAGACAGGTAGCTCAAGGAATCGTATATGATCTGGTTATCTTTGATAAGCCAGATATGAACTAATTTTTGACGACGGTCCCACTCATAGATCTCGTCGGAATCCTTGCTGCTCAGCTCGTGCTCGGTTACGTAGCTTTGAAAATCTACCGTCGTCTCATCGATGACAGACTGATAGAGTTCCCGGTCGATATCCATGCGGTTCACATAGTAGTCGGCGGCCTCCACCATCAGTACGTAGAGAGAGATGCTCAATAAAGCCGCCGCCACCGCCTTCAGAAAGAAATGAAGGCCCAGCTTAGAGGGCCTGTATCCTTTGTTCCACATAATAGCCTTTCCCCCACATACTTTTAATGTATTCCGGCGTTTTCGGATCTGCTTCTATTTTTTTCCTAAGATTACTGATGTGAACGACGATCGTATTATTTTCCACATAACTGTAGGGTTCATTCCAGACCGATTCATATAGCTCCTGGGCGCTGAACACTTTGCCGGTGTATCGGATCATCAGTTCCAGGATTCCGTATTCGGTAGGCGTTAATAAAATGGGTTCCTGATTTAAGGATACGGTCTTTGTATTGGTATCCAGGGTCAGCCGGCCCAGTTCATAGACCCCGACCTGGGAACCGCGCCCGGGATGGCCGTAGATATAGCAGCGGCGCAGCAGGGCATTGACCCTCAAGAGTAATTCCGCATTGGAAAATGGCTTCGCCAGATAGTCGTCCGCGCCGGCCGAAAAACCGGCGGTTTTATCCGTCTCCTGAGTCCTGGCTGTGAGAAATAATATGGGGGCCATGGATTTGCCGCGGATCTCCCGGCAGGCAAAAAAACCGTCCTTAACCGGCATCGCGATATCCAAAATAAATAAATCTATGTCAGGGGAAGCGAAGCGGACCGCTTCCTCTCCGTTCTTGGCAAGTACGACTTGATAGCCTTCCCGTTTCAGGACGATATCCAGGATTTCCAGAATATCAGGATCATCGTCGGCCGCTAATATTTTAATCTGCTCCTTATGCATAGGTCAAATCCTTCTTTCTCCTTCGTCCGAATATTCTCAGATGTATCATAAAACAGACGATAAAGCTGATGAATAAAAAGAGATAAAAACTAATCCCCCGGCTGACGATCATAGCGGCAGCCAGCGCAGACTGGGGAAACAATAATCCAAAAGCCCACAAAAAGCCTCCTTCCGCCGCTCCGACGGCGCCCGGCAGCGGAACCGCGGATACGGATATGGTCAGTATGGACTGACAGGCCAGAAAATCCAGAAAGCCATGACCGGAAAAGCCCAGGCCGCAGTAGACAAACCAGGGAACCAGATTGAGGGCAGTCATTTGTACCATCGTAACAAATAGTACT
Organism: Diplocloster agilis; assembly: GCF_019042275.1. Classification (GTDB taxonomy): domain Bacteria; phylum Bacillota; class Clostridia; order Lachnospirales; family Lachnospiraceae; genus Diplocloster; species Diplocloster agilis. The sequence continues at coordinate 164,117 of NZ_JAHQCW010000006.1, read as the reverse complement.
TTAAAAAACAAGGATGGATTTTTTTTCACATAACCTGTTTTCTCGTGATAGGTCCGGACAGATTCCTGAAGGCGGCTGCGCGTCGCCTCCGGTTCCCGGATCAGATGGAGCCTGTTTCCGAATCGGACCGCCGCATTCACCAGGAAGGGGACGGCTCTTTTGGAATACATGATCAGTAGTATTCCGGCTACCGCCGCCGCGTTCATAATCACTCCATAGACCAGCAGCAGTCCCAGTTTCCCGGCCATCTGCCCGGCCAGTCCCGGCCGGATCAGCCACATTAGACCTCCAAGCAAAAGCATGGCGATCTGATAGAGCAGTACGATGAAAAAGATGGCGACAGAGGAATAAGTAACGGGAATGCGGTCCTTGTTCATATAATACATCTGCATCGGCTGCCCTCCGCTGGATGACGGGGTGATCGAACTGAAATAAAAACCGATAAACGCGTATCCGATACAGCGCCGGAATGGTACCGTCAGGGCAAGGTCATGAAAGATCAGCTTCATATTTACCGCCTCACAGCCGACGAACACAAACATCATGCCAAGGCCTGCCAGCAAATAGAGAGGGTTTGCTTTTCCAAGGGCCTCTATGAGCTGCTGCGGCGAGTAGTCCTTTAAGAAAATCCAGACGGTAAGAGCGGTTAAGGCAAGAAGCAGCAGAATCCCACCGGCCTGTTTTTTCGGTTTTGCAGTATCATTCATTTGGCTTTAGCTCCTCTATCGTTTTAAAAACATAATCCCTTTCTAAAAGGGGCAGGGCCATGCGTAGCGCTTCGATGGTGCGAAGGGGCGCCCCTTTGGAGCCCCCGGTCTTTTCGCCTGCGTCGTGCAGGCACAGAACGGCGCCGTCAAAGACCCGCGCCAGAATCCGGTCTTTGGTGCGCTGAACCGTGGCTTTTGCCTGCCAGTCCTGCACCATGACATCCCAGAGCACCAGCCGCAGACCGTACTGTTTTAAGAAATACCCGGTAAAAGGATTGCGGGCCCCCCAGGGAGGCCGGTAGCAGCATGGCCGGCAGCCAAGTTCCTTCATAATTTCAAAGCTGTACTGAAAATCTTTTTTCAAATAGGGATAAGAACTAAGCCACGCATGACGGTGGCTGTAGGAATGCATTGCCACCTGATGATGTTCCGCCAGCATCCTGTGGATCAGATCGGGATTGTTTTTTGCGTTGGTAGCCACCACGAAAAAAGTGGCCGGTATTTGATGTTCCTTCAACAGATCCAGCAGAAGTCCGGTGTAACGCGGGTCCGGTCCGTCGTCAAAGGTTATAGCCAACTGCTTCATATAGATAATTGTCCTTTCTTAATTGATAGAGAGCCTGCAAGGATGCGTGATCCAGAGCCTTCTTTGCCACGTCCAGTATAGAATTCTGGGCGTAATAGGCTTTTAAGACGCGCATATTTTTGCGCAGGATCTGCATTTTCCGGTCATCAGACAGAAAACTGCAGACGTTTCGTATCCCTTCCACTGTGTTTTCCCGGATCACAGTGCCGATACGCATCACCTCCAAGAAATCCCCATTATAGATCTCCTGGCGCAGAGCCGGATTCCAGGCAAAAATAGGGGTTTCGCTGTGAATGGCCTCGAATGTTGTGATTCCGCCCGGTTTTGTGACGATGGCGTCGGCTTCCTTCATATAAGCCGGAATATCATTTACATAACCAAGAACCCGCAGGGAAGGATAAGCGGCGCTCAGTTGCCGCCGGAGGCGCTTGTTTCTGCCGGTGATAATCGTGGTCTCCAGCCGGTTGGACTGTGACTCCAAATATTGATAGAAACCGGGAGTCGTGGGAAGCATGCCTAACCCGCCGCCCATAATCAGCAGCTTCTTTTTAGCAGTTTCCGCGAGGGGAGATCCTGCCTTAAGTTGGTAATCGGAAGAGGGCATACCAGGATCGTCGAACCTGGGGCGGACCGGAATGCCGGTGACTGTGATCCTGCCGAAGGGAACGCCCTTTTTGATCAGTCCCTGCCTCACGAGCTCGGAACCGACCATATAGGCGTCGGTTTCCTGGTGAATCCATTCGGAATGGGCGGTGATATCAGTCACACAGGTAATGAGGGGGACCGGATTGCCTGTTTTCTCCCGATAATAACAGACAGTCTGAGAGCAGAGCGGGAGGGTGGCTACGATCAGATCCGGCTGTTTTTCCCGGAGGAGATGACGGAAACGCCAGAACATCAGAGATGGTACCTGGGGTTTGAAGTCCGTGTTTTGGTTTTCCAGGCGGCAGTATCTGTCATTATAATATTTTTGCGCATGCCGGACGATCCAGCTAAACAGCCGGTATCCGGGCCGGGAAAGACGCGGGAATACATATTGGAACCAGTCGATGACCTCAATATCTGCATTTGGCTGTATAAGCTTCCAGTGTTCAGCGATGGCGCTGGCCGCCATATAGTGTCCCATCCCGAATTTCCCGGTCAGTATTATGATATTCATATCAAAGCCCCCTTCTTTTTTGCATGGGTACCTATGCCCGGAAGATATATAGGAAATTTTATCCAACAAATCTTCAGATTTGCAGAAGATATTTATAAAGAAAAAAGAAGGAAAATCTAAAAGATTCTTTACGAATGAGACGGAAAAGTCTAAACTGGTGATAAGGGAAAAGGTAAGAAGAATTTAATGAGCGGAATAAGAAACAGAAATAAGAGCGACAAAGATTACAGAATAAAGATTACAGAAAAATAAGATTATGACACGGGAGGATGTTCTATGAAAAAGAAGAGGGTAATATTAAAAAGTATCCTGGCGGTTTTGGGGGTATTTATCCTGGTTGTACTGGGATATGTGATCTATGTATTTGCCAGTTACCACAGGATTGAAGACCATTTAGCCGTGGAGCCTGAGAATAATGTGGATGCCGTGGCACAGACGCAGACACCCTATAAGATAACCACGTTTAACATTGGATTCGGAGCGTATTCCACAGATTACAGCTTTTTTATGGATGGAGGGAGCGAATCCCGGGCGTTCAGTAAAGACGCGGTGATCGAGAATACGGACGGGGCGGCCGGTTGGATCAAAGAGCTGGACCCGGACTTCGCATTTTTTCAGGAAGTGGATCTTGACGCCACCAGAAGTTATCATGTGAATCAGTATGAGATGCTCAAAGAATGGTTCCCGGATATGGCCGTGGATTTCGCCCTGAATTTCGATTCCGCTTATCTGTTTTATCCGATTCTGGAACCCCATGGGAAATCCGTGGCCGGCCTGGCCACATTTTCCAGATACCGGATCGAGAGCGCCATGAGAAGAAGCCTGCCGATCGATACCAGCCCGATGAAATTTGTGGATCTGGACCGGTGTTACGTGGTGAGCAGAATTCCGGTGGAGAACGGCCGGGAATTATGCCTGTATAACATCCATCTGTCCGCCTATACGAAGGACGGAACGATCCGGGAAGACCAGATCCGGATGCTGTCGGGAGATATGCAGCAGGAATATGAGAAGGGAAATTACGTCGTCTGTGCGGGAGATTTTAATCAGGATCTGTATGGGAACTCCGCCGAGATCTTCCAATCCAAGCAGGAGACCCCCGGCTGGGCGGAGGCCTTTCCAAAAGAAATGCTGGGAGAGGGGCTGCGTCTGGAGCTTCCGGAGATTACGGAGGATCTGGTTCCCACATGCCGGAATGCCGACCGCCCCTATGTAAAAGGGGAAAACTTTGTCACGGTTCTGGATGGATTCATATTATCCGATAATGTGACGTGCACGGCGGTGGAGAATATAGACGCCGGGTTCCGCTATTCGGATCACAATCCGGTGCTGCTTACGTTCCAACTGGAAGAAAAGTAAGCTCCTATTTAAGATTTATTTTATTCCATAGCAAAGGCGCCTATGGAAGAAAAGCACAAGTGCTAGTTATCATGATAATCCTGCGGATACACAGCCGCAGCCATTTCATGCAAAGTACCGATGATATGCTGGTTCGGGATAAGACAGCCGGACCGGTCGATTGCGTGGACCTCCAGGTTCTGAACCGCGGTAATATTTTCCCAGCCGGGCCGGTTCAGAATCTCTTCCACGGCATCGGCATCCTGGCCTGCGCAAGCGGTTAGAATCACATCGGGATTTGCTTCCAGGGCCTGCTCTTCTTCCAGGGATACCCAGCCGATCTCTTGGGCCAGAACATTTTTGGCGCCGATGATCTCCAGCATTTCATTGAGATAAACGCCGGTTCCAAAGCTTTGGATCGAGGGAAGTCCGGAGAACTCAAACAGCACGGTTTTCGGGTCTGAGATGGTCCGGCCGATGGACGCTGTCTTCTGAATATCGATTTCCATATCCGCAACTATGGTTTCACCTTCCATCGTTTTTCCAACACAGTCGGCGACAAACTGGATATCATCCTCGATATTCCCCAGCGTGTGGGAAGGAGGGATTTCCGCTACGCAGATACCGGCTTCCACAGCGGCCTGATACAGATTCTGTCCGGAGGGCGCCATCGGGGTGTCGGTAAAAACGATATCCGGCGCAAGAGAGAGCAGCTTTGGTATATCCGGCGACAGCGGATCGCAGACGGCGATATCCGCATCCAGATCCTTAATGGTTTCCCGAGAATCCGGGTCCACGCAGACGATGCGGCCGGAAAGCCCCAGATCACAGAGCAGTCCGGTGACGGCTGGAGTGAGGGATACGATTTTATTGGTTTCTTTGGGAATGGCGATCTCATTTCCGGCCCGGTCAATACCGGGGAGCGTACTGGCCAGGGTTTCCGCTTCCGATTCCAGCGAAGTTCTGCCTTCTGTCCCGTCCGATTCGGCGGAAGATCGGGCAGGCGCCGGCGAATCAGCCGGTTTTGTGGAGGCCGGCGTACTGCCGCAGGCGGTCAGCGAGAACAGCAACCATACCGCGAGAAGGACAGCAGAGGATTTTTTCATGATTTAAAGCGCCTCCCAGTCTCCGGATTTTATAATTTCTTTATAATACTGAAGCTCATCGGCGATCAGTTCGTCGATCACCTTCATGCCCAGAAGCTCTACGGGAGCCTTGTCATCGGTCAGAATCCGGTTCCCGCCCTTTTCCGGCGTAAGTCTGCCGCTGACCTGCTCCATCATAGCCGCGAGAGACGGATCGGCGATCGATGCCCGGTCCTGGTCGAAGACCGCCAGCATATCCGGATTTCCGGATGCAAAAAGTTCTATATTGGTGCCCCGTTCCAGAACGGCCGTGTAAACCTGCGGAAAAACCGAGGCGATGGTATCGCAGAGATATTCATTGATAGAGCCCTCCTTAGAGGAGTGCATATTCATATTGACCACCATCACACCATCTTCGTTCAGATGTTCCTTCACCATGGTAAAAAATTCCACGGAAGACATCTGGAACGGAATCGTAATATCCTGATAGGCATCCACCATAATGACATCATATTTTTTCTCTGTGGACAGATAAGCCCGTCCATCATAAACGCTGACGTCCACGCTTTCCGGCAGATCAAAATAAGTGTCCGCCAGCTTTACAATCTTCTCATCGATCTCCACACCTTCAATATTGGCATCAGGCAGATATTTGGTACATAAGGACGCGTATGTGCCGGTTCCAAGACCCAGAATCAGAATGTCGGCGCCCGGCTGGTTCCCGATTCCGGCCATATAGGGGGCGGCCATGGCATAATCATAATACATGCCGGTCAGATCCGCATTTTTCATCTTGATCGACTGCACACCGGCCAGAACATTGGTGGAAAGGATGATGCTGGAGTCGTCCTCCTTCACCTGCAGATAATTATAGATCGATTCCCCCTCGTAGCTTAAGTCCTTTTCCCAAAAAGCGAAGCTGTATTGGACGGAGGAGAGGCTGAAAATTCCGATCAGCAGGACGCTGACCACGCATTTGACCAGCTTTTTTTTCACGGTGAGGAAATAAAGGATGCCCAGCAGCGCCAGAACGGATGAAAATATAATGAATGTGGCCGCGGTTCCCACGGCGGGAATGGTGACAAAGGTAGGCAAAAAGGTGCCGATGATACTTCCTATCGTATTTAACGCGCCTAATCTTCCGACGATTTCCCCGTTATTCTCCAGATCTTCCATCGTGTATTTTACCAGAGACGGGGTGACGGTTCCCAGCAGCATCAGCGGAAATACAAAGATCACCAGGCAGCAGATCAGGGAAGCCCAGACCAGGAAGTTCTTTTCCACCACCATGGCTACCGCCAGGGAAATTCCGGCTATGACATATTTGCCGGCAAAGGGTATCGCGGCGATCCAGATCGCGGCGATCAGGAGACGGCCGAACAGCCGTCCCGGGTCCGGATTCTTATCCGCCATCCGGCCTCCCCATATATTGCCAAGGGCCATGGCGATCATGATCGTACCGATGATCACGGTCCAGACGATCTGGGAGGAACTGAAATAGGGTGCCAGCAGACGGCTGGCACCCAACTCAATCGCCATAACCGACATACCGGCGAAAAATTCGGTTGCATACAGAAAATACTTGCTTCTCAATAAATTTTTCTTGTCCATATAATACTCCTTTATCCTGTCGTTGAATTAACATCTTAAAGAGTATTATAAAAAATCTCGTGGACTTTTACAACTAAAAGGTGAACGGTTTTAATTATTTTGGTGACCGGGAAGCCTTAAATCCCATCCAGACCACCCACACGTAGGCGATCGTCTTGGGAATCATGAGGGCTCCAACGGGCGGGATGGTGTCGGCGAACAGCACCACCGGGATATACATCAAAAAGCTGATGGTGATGGCCAGCCACATGAAACGGAAGTCTTTGTCCCGGTGACGGCGGGCTTCCTGATAAAACAGGACGATGATGACAAGGCCGATCAGAGCGAAGGGGATGTTGCGCCAGATTCCCCAGGAGAGCGGAGGAGCAGCCTCAAGCCAGCCGTTCTGGGGGAACAGACACAGCAGGATACGCAGGGCGGCCAGGATATAGATGGCTGCAGTCAAAGAGGTGCGTCCGGTGATCTCATAGCGTTTCCTCCAGACATGATACAGCAGAACATAGAAGACGGTCATAGTAATGGAGGTGATGAGCTTTCCGATCCCCAGTGAGGCAGCGTGGGCGGCCAGCCCATCGGTGCAGAGCGCGTAGGCCCTGGGGATCAGATGAAAAGCGTCGCCGCATCCTAATACAACGGCCATGATCCCGAATAGTCTGGTCTGCATGTTGGAACCGGCGCGCCGGATCATCAGGATTCCCAGCGTGATGACGGTGGATAAATATACGATATCGAATAAAGTTTCCATAATTGCCTGCATAGTTAACATCCTTTCTTTTAAACAGTAATAAGCGTTTAGAAAATCAGGGGTTTCTTTTCTTAATTAGTTACGAGAATCTTTTGTAAATGTATGAACGATGTTCAATTTGAAAAACAAAAACAGGTCTGTCAATTTCCGGTACGAAACGCACGCACGGAACCGCTGCCGTTACGGCTTGTGGGAGAGAGACTCAGGTATAAAGCAGCCGGTTCAGCAGTTCGATCAAAAAGGTACAATCGGTCTGGTCGTTACGCAGCATGCACATCATATTGGCGAACAGGAAAAGGGAGAAGTCTTCCTTCGTGAACTTTTCATCCCAGATATCTTCCCGGATCTGGGTATCCCGCTCCAGCAGGGCTAGAAAGCCTTTTTGGATGTGTTGGAACGTTTCGGCTTCGGCTTTCCGGCCGGCTTCTTTCTCTGCGACCGTGAGAGAGGCGATCTGCTGTAAAAAGTTATGGCGGAACTCCTGAAGATATGTATAAAATTTGTGATAAATATCCTCGAAACTTTCCGTAAAGCGTATTTTTTCGGACCAGGTACAGATATCCCGGTGAAACAGACCGCACCAGAAGTTTTCGATGACAGCTATGATCAGGGCCGATTTGGTGGGATAGTAGTTGTAAATGGAACCAATGGCGATATTACACCGCTCGGCCACTTTTCGGATACTGATGTTTGCCAGCCCCTCATTCTTGGCTATTTCCTGTGTAACGGACAGGATATGTTCTTTGGAAGTTACATTTTTGTTCATACGTAATTCATCTCCTCAACTTCAACTTGAACAATGTTCATGATACTACCCTAAAAGGAAACTGTCAAGAGGGATCTAAGGTTTTGGATCGTATATTTTAAAGCGGGAGATGAAAAAGAGGCCCCGCTATCCGGGAAGAGAATCTAAAAACGCGCGGATATTATAAATCGTATCCTCATTAATGTAATGCTCGATCAATTCGACGGTTTCCAGTTCATTTTCGGAATGGTTGATCAGGCAGAACAGCCGGTGAAGTATATCATGGCGTTCAAGGAGAAACCGGCCTTTTTGTCCGCCTTTTTCTGTTAACTGGATATAGCCGTAAGGCTGAAAGGACACGTAGCCCATGTCTTTGAGCTTGTTGACCATCTTGGAGGCGGAAGGGGGCGTGACGTGCAGCAGAGAAGCCAGCACATTGATGCGCATGATATTTCCTTCCCGGATATGGCGGCAGATCATTTCCAGATAGTCCTCCATAGCCGGGGACAGTTCACCCGGGTTTCTGGCCTCGTAGCCTTTGCTTGTATAAAATTGGTCATCCTGCATGAGGTCACTTCCTGTTCTGTATAGGTTATTTTGTATAGGTTATTTCGTACGGAATGCTTCGCAGCGGGCGGCAATGGCCGGCGCAGGCATTTCCTCTTTTTCAGTTTATGTACCGGCATGTCAGGATATGCCCCGGAAAAAGGGCGGAGATTTTTATCTGTGCGGTAAGAATGCTGTAACACTTGCGGGGCAGATGAATATCATATAGCAAGAAACAAAGTTTCCCTGAACTAAATTTTAGTAAGAGCGGGAAATAGGAGTGTATACAGGAGTTGGTCATATGGCAAAAGGAAAATCATTGTGTGATCTGAATGAAGGACAGTCGGCCGTCGTTGCGGGAATTATCAATAAGGGGGCGATGCGCCGCAGGCTTTTTGATCTGGGCGTGGTCGCAGGGACTAAAATATCCTGCAGGCAGAAAAGCCCCAGCGGCGACCCGGCGGCCTATGAGATCCGGGGAGCCGTGATAGCGCTTCGGACGGAGGATTCCTCCGGTATCCTGGTCTGGGAATGCGCAAAGGAGTAACCTATGGAAAATAAAAAAGAAGAATGGAATATCGCTTTGGCCGGAAACCCTAACGTAGGAAAAAGCACAGTATTCAATGCACTGACCGGAATGAACCAGCACACGGGTAATTGGCCGGGGAAGACGGTGGCGGTGGCTTATGGCCACTGTACATATGAAGGAAAAACATACAGAATTGTGGATCTGCCGGGTACGTACTCCTTGTCCCCTCATTCGGCGGAGGAGGAGCTGGCCGGGGAATACATCTGCTCCGGAGAGGCGGAGGCGGTGATCGTAGTCTGCGACGCCACCTGCCTGGAACGGAATCTGATTCTGGTATTACAAACTCTGTCATTTACGGAGAAGGTCATCGTCTGCGTGAATCTGCTGGATGAGGCCAGAAAGAAAAAGATCAGGTTAAACTTACGGCTGCTGGAACAAAGACTGGGCATACCGGTGGTCGGAACCAGCGCCAGGAGCAAAGAGGGACTGACAGAACTGCTTAAGAGCGTACAGACATTGCCGGAGTATCTTATGGAGCACGATCCGCTGCGGCCGGAAATCAATCGGGAAGATCTGCTCAATAATGACGCGGAGGAGGAAATGACGCGTTTGGTGCAGACTGCGGAACAACTGTGCCGGGATGTGGTTTTGATCGAAAATGTAAAATACAGGGAACGGGAACGAAAGCTTGATAAGATTCTCACCAGCCGGCTCACGGGAATACCGATCATGCTGCTGCTTTTATGCGCTGTGTTCTGGATCACGATCGTGGGGGCCAATGTCCCTTCCGGCCTGCTGGCGGATCTGTTGTTCCGGATACAGGATCAGCTGCTTGCGTTTTGCGTATGGATTCAGGTACCGGCGTGGCTGTATGAACCGCTGATCTTCGGCGTTTACCGGGTTTTGGCCTGGGTGGTCTCGGTTATGCTGCCTCCCATGGCGATCTTTTTCCCGCTGTTTACGTTATTGGAGGATTTCGGATACCTGCCCAGAGTGGCTTTTAATCTGGATCATTGCTTTCACAGGGCCTGCGCCTGCGGAAAACAGGCGCTTACCATGTGTATGGGATTCGGCTGCAACGCGGCCGGGATTACGGGATGCCGCATTATCGATTCTCCCAGGGAACGGCTGATCGCGATCCTGACGAATAACTTTGTTCCGTGTAACGGCAGATTTCCCACGCTGATCGCCATCATCAGCATGTTTTTGATCGGAACCTGGTCCGGCGCGGCGACATCGGCGGCCTCCGCCATCCTGTTGACACTGGTGATCCTGTTTGGAATCCTGATGACATTTCTGGTATCCTCCTTATTGTCCAGGACGATTTTAAAAGGGGTGCCTTCCTCCTTCGCGCTGGAGCTGCCGCCTTACCGGAAGCCGCAGATCGGGAAGGTGATCGTCAGATCGATCTTTGACCGGACCCTGTTCGTGCTTGGAAGGGCGGTGCTGGTAGCCGCGCCTGCCGGACTGGTCATCTGGATTATGGCAAATGTCCAGGTGGATGGGAGGAGCCTGCTGGCCTGTACATCCGGGTTTTTGAACCCCTTTGCCAGGCTTCTGGGTCTGGACGGGGTGATCCTTCTCGCTTTTATCCTGGGATTTCCGGCCAATGAAATCGTGGTTCCGATTATTATCATGTCTTATATGGCAACCGGCAGCCTTCTGGAATTAAATGATCTGGGGGAACTGCGAAGATTACTGGTGCAAAACGGCTGGACCTGGGTTACCGCCGTGTGCACGATGCTGTTCTGCCTGATGCACTGGCCCTGTTCGACGGCATGTCTGACGATTCATAAGGAGACCGGGAGCCTCAAATGGACCGCAGCCGCCTTCCTGATCCCCACGGCTTTTGGAATGCTGTTTTGTTTTCTGTTCGCCGCTGTTGCCAGAATAACCGGAGCTGCGTAACCGGTGTGTGAAATTTTTAATCATAATGTTAAGATTTTAATTAAATTGACAACATTTACCATCCGTGATAGCATAAAAGAGTAAAACAGTAATAATTCCTATTATTAAATTTTTAACAATCTTTTAAGCGATGGGGAGAAGAAAGGAAGGGGAATGCATGGGTATTTATGTAATTACAGGAGGCACCACCGGGATCGGCGCTGCAACCAGGAAGAAATTGCAGGATCAGGGGCATGAAGTGTACAACATTGACTTAAAAGGAGGCGACTATCTGGCTGATTTGTCCACAAAGGAGGGCAGACAGGACGCCATTGAAGCTGTTATACTGAAATATCCGGATGGAATTGACGGATTGATCTGCAATGCAGGGGTAGGTCCTACGGCGAAACCGAAGGTGATTTTTGCCTTGAATTTTTATGCCAGCGTACAGATCGCGGAAGGGTTGCGGCCGCTTCTCAAAAAGAAGAACGGCTGCTGTGTGGTGACATCCTCCAACTCGATTACGAATATGACCGTGAGGGAAGATTGGGTCGATATGCTGGCAGATGTTATGGATGAAGAGCGGACGATGGAGTACATAGGGGAAATCCCGGACACGTTGACTCCTTCCTGCTACAGTTCCTCAAAACGTGCGCTGGCCCGATGGGTGCGCAGGGTTTCTCCCTCCTGGGCGGTAGACGGACTGCGGATTAACGCGGTAGCGCCCGGAAATACGACTACGCCGATGACCCAGAACATGACGGAATCCCAGATGGATGCGGCGCTTTTGATTCCGATCCCCACAAGGTACGGCAGAAGGGAATTCCTGGATGCGGAAGAGATCGCCAACGGCATCGTATTCCTGGCTTCACAGGAGGCCAGCGGGATCAATGGAGTGATTCTCTTTGTAGACGGTGGAATAGACGCGCTTCTGCGTTCCGAACAGATATAAAAGGAGGGGTTCCGAATGAAAATATTAGAGCAGTATATTGAATGTATGAAAAAGGGAGACTGCGTGGCGCTGGCCGATCTGTTCAACGAATACGGCGTGCTCCACGACTCATCCGTGAACAAGGCGGGAATGGATACCCTCCATCTGGAAGGGAAAATGGCTATCGAGATGATGTTCCATCACAAATTCGGGTTTAATGGGGGACCTTTTACTATCCGCAGCGTGCGCTACAAGGGAAACGATATCGTCTGGTACTTTATCATTTACCAGGAGCACGTCGTGCCGGTTATGGCATATATATCGGAAGTCGACCGGGAAGGGAAGATTAAGAGGCTGAATATTTATCCGCTGTAGTTTGGTGTGGTTTAAGGAAGAAGGGCGAAGCTGGAACGGTGTCTTATCCCGGTTCTTCCGTCGCTTTCGCTTAACGATGTTACGCGGTGCAATCAAAAAGGAATCCATCCGGCCGGACGGGTTCCTTTTTGAATATTGTAGCTTGTTCTAAATAGGCGTAAAATAATAGTGAAAGAAAGACGAACGGAGGTAGCCACATTATGTACGAATTGATACAGGTTTCAGAAATGAGCTATTATATTCAAAGTCCTGCCAAAATAGGGCTTGTGAAACTGAACGACACAGACGTTTGCCTGATTGACAGCGGCAATGACAAGGATGCAGGACGCAAAATCCGTCAGATATTGGATGCAAACGGCTGGCATTTAACAGCAATTTATAATACCCATTCTAACGCAGACCATATCGGCGGCAATAAGTATCTGCAAGGGCAGACCGGATGTAAAATTTACGCTCCGGGTATTGAGTGCAATTTTACAAGACACCCTATTTTGGAACCGTCATTTTTATATGGCGGTTATCCGTGCAAAGACCTAAAACATAAATTTCTTATGGCGCAGGAAAGTGACGCGGAATATTTGACAAAAGATGTTGTGCCGGACAAATTTGAAATGATCAATCTGCCGGGGCATTTTTTTGATATGGTGGGCTTTCGGACTCCTGATAACGTAATCTATCTTGCCGATTGCCTGTCAAGCCGGGAAACGCTGGATAAATACCAGATTGGATTTATTTATGATGTTGCGGCTTACATACAAACGCTTGAAATGGTAAAGTCGCTCACCGCGAAAATGTTTATTCCTGCTCATGCGGCAGCCACTGCAAACATTTCCGAATTAGCGCAGTACAATATCGATAAAGTATATCAAATCGCTGAAAAGATGATTGATATTTGTTCAGAACCGCTTTGCTTTGAAATTATCCTGCAAAGATTGTTTGCAGATTATGCGTTAACAATGAATTTTGAACAGTATGTCCTTGTGGGCAGCACCGTTCGCTCCTATCTCGCGTGGTTAAAAGATACGGGCAGACTTGATGTGGAATTTGAAAATAATATGCTGTTGTGGAAGCGGATATAAGGAGAAAACGTCGTTTAGACATATATGCTTTACGTGTTTACTTCGTGTTGGCTATTGTCAGTGTCAGCGGCCTGAATCTGTTCCTGAATAAAGGGCAGTACCTGGCTCGGCTTTATGTGTAGTACCAGGGCGATTTCATCAAAAAGCAGTTTTTCGGCTTCCCGGAAAAAACGTTCATCGGTATTGTGAAGCTTTTTGCCTTTGGAAAGCTGTTCCTCCCGGTGCAGGTATAAGGTTCGCAGCATTTTCAGGAGCTCTGTGCGGTCTCCGGCGTCGAGAAGCTCCTTGTATCTGGCCTTGCGCAGATTTTCATTCTCGATCCAATCCTCCTGCTGGAAGGGCATCTGCCGGATCATCTCCGTGATTTCCCGGACAGACAGGATTCTGCGCATTTTGCCGGTTAAATTTTCGTTGTGAACCGGGATGTATAGAGTAGAGTTTTCGTTATATACCGGCTTCAGAATATAATATTCCATGGGTTTCCCGGTCAGATTCTTTTCCCCGATTTCCGTGATTTGACATACGCCGTGTGTTCCGTAAGAAACTGTGTCGTTTACCTGAAACATGTGATCAACGCCTTTCTTGACTATAAAAAACGTGCAGGGCGCCGCAACCGGATTTACGTTGTGCTGAGCAAACTACACGTTGGTATATTTGGATTATAACATGATTATTGGAGAAAAACCAGGGAAGGACCTGGAGGATTTTTAAGTTTGTGAAAAATATACGATATAGGGAGCCGGCGTTTTTGGGCACTTTTTATGGATTACCGTGCGGGAGTTCAGGTGCCGAAAGCTTCCGGTGCGGCCGGCGGATTAGAGTAGAAAATTAGAGATGTATATGTTAGAATAAACTACAGGCGCTATGACTATTTCCCATTATTTTGTCCGGCGGAAGGAAGAAGCGGGCCAAGTGTAATATAGAAAACAAGCAGGCGGCAGGGAGGGACAAAGATGACAATAATGGAAATAAAAGAGAGAAATCCATTGCTGATAGAACAGCTGTTGGAGGTGTGGCAGAGCTCTGTAAAGGCTACCCATTTATTTTTGACCGATGACGAAATCGAAGAGATTAAGGGATATGTCCCGCAGGCATTAAAAGGGATAGCTCATTTAATCGTTGCGGAGAACGAAAGCAGACTGCCCGCTGCATTTATGGGAATAGAAGGACATAGACTTGAAATGTTGTTTCTTCTGCCCGATGAAAGAGGAAAAGGTTTGGGGAAAAAGCTGATTCGGTATGGAATTGACAATTATGGAATCAATGAGGTGGCTGTTAATGAGCAGAATCCCCTAGCCCGCGGTTTTTATGAACACATAGGGTTCCGGGTTTATAAAAGAACAGAGCAAGACGAGCAGGGCAACCCCTATCCACTTTTATATATGAGACTGAACAGTCGGTCTTAAATCCTGGTTTCTGCGATTCTTCTCCGGCTAATCGCCGGATGGAATGCGATGTGCGGGAGGACTCCGAAATATTTCTTTACACTAATTTTTATTTGCTATATAATAAGAATAATTACTATTATTATACAAGGAAAATACAAAAAAGAAAAGGAGAAGGCAAATGGCAAAGTATAAGTGCAGGGTATGTGGGTATATTTACGATGAGGAGGCAATGGGAATTCCATTTTCTGATTTTAAGATGTGTCCGGTCTGTCACCGGCCGGCGTCCACGTTTACACAAGTGGAAGAAGCACAGGATGCGCAGCCGCAGGAGCCGGAAAATCCCCTGTCTTATCCATCGGAATACGCCAGAATGGATGAAACAGCGCGCCACATGGACGATATCCATGAGATGGCCGTCACCGGCCGGTCCATCATAGAAGCGATGGGAACGAGGATGCCGATGCCTTCCTGGGATGAGATCCTGATCATGGGAGCCCAGTTAAATCCTTTCCCTTTGGATGAACATGCGCCGGTGACCACGACCACTGTCATCGGAAAACATGCGAAAAAACCGATGGTTTTAGAAAGCCCTATCTACATATCCCACATGTCCTTCGGGGCCCTTTCGGCGGAAACCAAAGTCGCGCTGGCCCGTGGTTCCGCTATGGCAAAGACCGCCATGTGCAGCGGCGAGGGCGGTGTGCTTCCTGCGGAGAAAGCCTCGGCTTATAAATACATATTCGAATACGTGCCCAATATGTACAGTGTGACCACAGAGAACTTAAGAACCTCCGACGCCATAGAGATTAAGATCGGACAGGGGACGAAGCCAGGCATGGGCGGCCATCTGCCCGGAGACAAGGTGACGCAGGAGATCGCCGACATCCGCAATAAACCTTTGGGTCAGGACGTAATCAGCCCCTCTAAGTTCGAGATGATCCAATCCAAAGAGGATCTGAAAAAACTGGTAGACCAGTTAAGAGAGACTTCAGACGGCCGTCCCATCGGCATCAAGATCGCCGCCGGGCGGATTGAGAAGGACCTGGAATACATCGCATATGCGCAGCCGGATTTCATCACGATCGACGGGAGGGGAGGCGCCACGGGAGCCAGTCCGAAGCTGGTACGGGACGCCACCAGCGTGCCTACGGTCTACGCGCTGCACCGGGCCAAAAAATATCTGATGGAGCACGACCTGGAGATCGATCTGGTGATCACCGGCGGCCTTCGGGTATCCTCCGACGTAGCCAAAGCTCTGGCCATGGGCGCGGACGCGGTAGCGATGGCTTCAGCCGGACTTATTGCAGCAGCCTGCCAGCAATACCGGATCTGCGGTACCGGAAAATGTCCGGTTGGCGTCGCCACCCAGGACCCGGAACTGCGCTCCAGGTTAAAAATCGATGCGGCCGCCCAGAGAGTGGCGAATTTCCTGAATGTCTCCACTGCGGAGCTTAAGACCTTCGCGCGTATTACCGGCCATGAAAATGTGCATGATCTCAATATCGAAGATCTGTGTACCATAAGCGACGAGATCGCCAAATATACGAATATTTCCCATGCCTAAACCAAGGAAAGGAAGAAAGAACAGTGACTGAGGAAAAAAGATTTGCCGTTTTGATCGATTCGGACAATGTATCGTCCAAATATATCAAATATATCATGGATGAGATATCAAACTACGGAATAGTAACCTATAAGCGAATATACGGAGACTGGACGAGCACATCCTCGTCCAGCTGGAAAAATGTATTGCTGGAAAATTCCATCACCCCCATACAGCAATACAGCTACACCGTTGGAAAAAACGCGACCGATTCCGCGATGATCATCGACGCGATGGACATTCTCTATTCCTCAAAAGTAGAGGGATTCTGCATTGTATCCAGTGACAGTGACTTTACCCGTCTGGCGGTCCGCCTGCGGGAATCCGGTATGATGGTGATCGGAATGGGGGAAAAGAAAACTCCCCTGCCCTTCCGGGTCGCCTGCAACATCTTCAAATACCTGGACATCCTGACAGAAGACGCAGAAACCGAAGAGGAAGAAATCACCCTGAATCCGGCAAAAACGAAATCCGCCGAAGCAGCCCCGCCGGACAGCCGGAGCCAGAAAGATGTAGCCGACATGACCGACTTGGAAACCATCAAACAGGCCATGATCAACATCATCAACGAAAACGGCGACGAGGCCCGCGGCATCGACATGGGAGAGCTGGGCAACCGTATCCTGAAGCGGCATCCTGATTTCGACGTCCGCAACTACGGCTATACCAAATTATCTAAATTCCTTACCACGTTCGACTGCTTCGAGCAGACGGAGATCAAGAAATCCATCTATGTATACTTAAAAGACAACAAAGCCAATATTGACCATGTACGCAAGGAACTCCTCCAATATATGCAGGAGAAAGGGGAGCCCGAAGTAAACATGAGCCAGCTGAACCAATGGCTGGTCAGCCGTTTCCCCCAGTTCAACGTCAAAAACTACGGCTACAAAAATTTCTCCAAATTCATCGGTGATATAGACGGCCTCAAAATCAAGAGCAGCGGGGCCAACGGATGCGTCAAGAAGGTATCGCTGCTTAGGTAGCTGCTGGGGCCTTGTTAGAGGGGAGAAAAAGCACCGTTTTCTGTCACGGCTCTTCCGCGGGTCCGAATGCGGCCGCTGTTCAGCGCCGGGGTTAGAGGCGGTATCCGGGGAGGCTTTTGGCGGCCGGGGTCTTTTGTGTCTCCCCGGATACCGCCCCTAACCCCGGCGCTGAACAGCGGCCGCCTCCGGACCCGCGGAAGAGCCGTGACAGAAAACGGTGCTTTTTCTTTTTATTAATAAGGTATTCTAAGACGACAGGCCAAAGCCTCCGGGGATACCGGTATAACCAGCAGGCGGTAGCCTAAAAGAATAGGATCTGTGAGCTATGGGTTCCTCGCTTATTGGTATCCCACACAAATTAGACCCGATCAACAGCAATATTTTATTGCAAGTGTAGGGGGGAAGGAAGCGGGCGGACGCAGAGGGGGGAAACTCGGGGGCGGAAGCCGCGGATACGGGCTGGGTGGGGACTTCTTGTCCGCGGGAAGGCATTGGCCAATCGTATTAGTTGCGCTTACGAAGAAAGAGAAAAAGCCCCGTTTTCTGTCACACTGTTTGAGCCGTTTTTTGGCGAGTTTGTGACAGAAAATGTAATGGGGGCTTTTTCTCTTTCGGAGTTAGCGCAACTTATACGATTGGACACAGCCTTCCCGCGGACAAGAAGTCCCCGCCCAGTCCGTATCCGCGGCTTCCGCCCCCGAGTTTCCCCCCTCTGCGTCCGCCCGCTTCCTTCCTCCCGGGGCAATCCCCCGCCAAGGCCAAAGCAGGTAGAGAAAGAGGAGTCCCCCCAGAAGAGAGCAGATCAGGCCGGGAAGTTTGAAGGGGGCCTGGTAGGTGATGGTGATGGTGTGGAGGCCTTCGGACAGGGGGAAGCCCAGGAAGGCTTTGTTTACTTTTTCGTAGGGCTGCGGCTGTCCGTCTACGGTGACGGTATAGCCCCGGTCGTAGGGAAGGGTGGTGGCCAGGTAGCCGCTGGCGGGCAGATTGATGGTTCCCTGGAGGATGGGAGGAGAGCCGGCGGCGACGGATGAGGATAGGGGAACGAAGGTGCGGGGAGCGGAGGTGGTGCGGGGAGCGGAGCCGGATTGGATGGCGGTATCCGGGACAAGGGGGATGACGGAGGTTACGGCGTCCTGGAAGGCGGCTGTGCTTACGGTGTAGGCCTGGATGGAGGAGAGCGTGTAAACGCCGGGACTGAAGGAGAGATCCAGGCGGGTTATGGGGGCGTCGGAGGAGATGACGTAGCGGAACTGATAGTTATGGTTTGGGTAGGAGGCGGTTTTTTTGGAGAGTTTGTTCTGGATGCCGTTGATGGTGACGGTGGTATCGTTGGTGGGGGGATTGAGGGTGTCGTCGACCTGGAATTCCAGGATGAGTATCTGGCCGGCGAGGGGAGTGTCCAGTGGTATGACGGCGGTGGCGTCAGCGGCGGCTTCGATATGAAGGCTGCCGGCGTCTTGGGTGATACGGAGGTTTTTGGGCGCGGTGACGGAGGGGAGGGCGAGGGGAGTGAGCCAGGATTCGGTGACGGAGGGAACGTCCTGGGCGGCCCGGCGGGTGATGATTCCTTCGAACAGGGGCTGGAGCGTGTAGGGAAAACGCAGGCCGTCGTAGCTGGTTTCTGAGAAAAGGCGGCAGGATGCGTAAGCCAGGGGGCGGGCGTTTACGTTTTCGTACAGCGTGGTGGAGCCTTCGGTCTGAAGGGGAAGGAAACCGGCAGGAACCGAATCCGCGCTTAGCAGATAGCGCACTCCAAGCAGGGACTGGAGGAATATGTTGGGCGTGGCGGCGTTTATGAGGCTGGTTCTGGAGGGCTTTGCATTTCCCAGATATTCCGACAGAAAGTGGGAGTAGTCTTTGTTGGAGGTGGACGAGTAGATGGAGGTCCTCCGGGCCTTAAGACCGAAGGTCTGGTTCATGGTCAGAACGTTTCCGTCCAGGTCGTCAGTGCGGTAGGGTCCTGAGTCGGGGAGGGCGCGGAGGAGTTTTTCCTTTTCCGTTAGGTGCAGGGAATCTGTGAGAGATTGGCCGGCCCAGGTCTCCGTATGATTGACGATGAGAGCGGTGGCACAGGAAGTCAGGATCAGGAGATAACACAGGGCGGACTGCCGGCGCAGTTTGCTTTTTAGGTACAGCAGGAAATGAAGAGCGGGCAAAAGGTAGAGAGGGACAAAAGGTATCAGGGCTTTGGCACGCAGGTATAGAGTTCCGTTTAACAGGTATACGAAGACGGGAATAATCTGTAAAGTGACCAGCAGCACGGCGAGAAGGCGCAGAGGCCGGTTTTTACTGAGGCAGGCGGCAAGCAGCGCTGCCAGGGAAAAACAGGTAAGCCCTGTGCCGTATGCGCTGTACACGAGCCAGTCTATGGATAGTTTCGGACAAAGCAGGCTTAGAATGGAGAGAGAACCGGAGCCGCTCCGGCCGTTCAGAATTACATAGGCCACCGGCAGGAGAAGCACGCCTGCCATCAGAACGGCGGTCAGGATAGCAGACAGGATATGTAACAGGGGAGAAAAGGTCTCTCTGCTGAAGAGGCGGGGATGCCGCCCATAGCTTAAATAAAGGGCATAGAACAGAACAGCGCCGATACAGCCAACGCTGAAAAAGTAGCTGATCATGATGCACAAGAAGACGCTTAAGCAGACCAGGGCCCGTTTCCCGGTCCGGAAGTATCGGTCGGTTCCAATCAAAGCCAGGAGAAGAAAAGGCATATAATCCATGAACATAATGTGGCGGTGGGAATGGAAAAGCAGCGGGGAAGCGCACAAAAACAGTACGGATATAGTCAGGCGGGGAAGCGCGGCACATGCATGACTTCTAAGCCAATAATAAAAAAGGCAGACGCTGGCGGTTACACACAGAACTGCCATACCGGCGACGTAGTCCGTCATGGGTACGGAGGGCATGAGATAGGACGGCAGGAATAAAGGGTTCAAAAGACCGTAATAGGCAAAGTAATAGATATTCTGGCCGCCGCCGAGTTCCGGCGCGAAATCAGGTAAGAGATTGCCGGTCCGGTAAAATAGTTGCCTGAAATATTCGGGAAAAACGCTGTGCTGGCTTAACCAATCCATTTTAGAACCATAGTTACTGTTGGCGGGCCAGATCAGCAGAACCAGCGCAAGCGCCAGAAGTGTCAGCAGAAGATAAGGAATCATTTGTTTGGATCTTGATTTTATCATCGAATCAGCCTCATTTTTTGTTGGTCGGTTTCGGAAACCCTGGTAAATCTAGGTAAATTATAGTATTGATTTCTAAAGATATTTCTTAGAAATTCAGACAGATATTCTAAAGATATTTCTTAGAAATTCAAGCAGATATTCTAAAGAGAAAAGAAAGAAACATTTCGTGCAAGAGCAGACCGGAGCCTACATATAGATTGACATCGCGGGAACGAACAGATATAGTTCTAATATAAGGATATGGCGGGAACCATATCGAATGAGAAGGAGGGATATGTGATGAAACAAGAGAAAAACTATTCAACCCCTTATGACCTGGACGGAAAGCTGCCGCTTAAAACGGCGATTCCGCTGGGGCTTCAGCATGTGCTGGCGATGTTCGCGGGGAATCTGACGCCGATTCTGCTGATCACGGGAGCCTGCGGTATAGCGGCGGGGTCGCCGGATCAGGTGGCTATCCTGCAGAACGCCATGCTGGTGGCGGGGCTGGTTACCCTGGTGCAGTTATTTGCCATCGGGCCGGTAGGCGGGAAGCTGCCGATCGTCATGGGTACCAGCTCAGGGTTCATCGGTGTGTGTCAGAGCGTGGCGCAGGTCATGGGCGGCGGCGTTATCGCTTACGGGGCGATCCTGGGAGCATCGCTCTTGGGCGGTCTGTTTGAGACGGTACTGGGATTCTTTTTAAAACCGCTGCGGAAATTCTTCCCGTCGGTGGTAACCGGTACGGTGGTGCTGGCCATCGGGCTTTCCCTGATCGGTGTGGGGATCGGGTCGTTCGGCGGCGGCAGCAGCGCGAAGGATTACGGTTCCCTGGAAAATCTGTTCCTGGGTGCGGTGGTTCTGATCAGCATCGTGATCCTGAAGCATTATGTAAAAGGATTCGCCAGCGTATCGTCGATCCTGATCGGAATTATTATCGGATATGTTGTGGCTGCCATTATGGGATTTCTTCTTCCTAATACCTTTACCTATCTGGATGCCGCTACGGGAGAAAGCGCAACGCTTGTGAAATCCTGGGTGCTGAACTGGGACAAGGTAAGAGACGCGGCATGGATCGCCGTGCCGAAACTGCTGCCGGTGAAGCTGGTATTTGACATAAGAGCCATCATTCCGATCGGCATTATGTTTATCGTAACGGCTGTAGAGACGGTGGGCGATATCTCCGGGATTACCGTCGGCGGCATGGGCCGGGAAGCGTCGGACCGGGAACTTTCCGGCGGAGTCATGTGCGATGGCCTGGGATCTTCTTTCGCCGCGGTATTCGGGGTGCTGCCGAATACTTCCTTCAGCCAGAATGTAGGCTTGGTGGGAATGACGAAGATCGTAAACCGCTTTGCGATCGCTACCGGCGGTATCTTCCTGGTAGCCTGCGGACTGTTTCCCAAACTTGCGGCAGTGGTCTCCATTATGCCCCAGAGCGTGCTGGGAGGCGCGGCGGTTATGATGTTTGCGTCCATCGTGGTCAGCGGTATACAGCTGATTACCAAGGAAGAAGTCACAGCCAGGAGCATAACCATAGTTTCCGTAGCGCTGGGCCTGGGATATGGTCTGGGCGCTAACGCGGCCGTATTGACCTATCTGCCGGAACCGATCCGGCTTATATTCGGCGGTTCAGGAATTGTCCCGGCTGCCCTGGTCGCTATTCTGCTAAACGTGCTGCTGCCCAAAGAGCAGAAAGCCTAAATAAAACAGCATACAAAATAAAAAAAGGTTAAACTACATAAAAAAACGGCGGCCCCGCCGATGTCCGTCAGGACACGACCCGGGACTGCCGTTTCTCTATAATATCTTATAAACCAAAACCACAGTCAGCCAGACAACACGTCACTCTCCCTGCTGATGCCGTTCATAAAAATATCTTGCAACAAACACAGAAGATATAATCAGGCAGCAAAAACTCACCATCATTCTCTGTCCATCAGAAGTAAAGGCTCCATTCACCACAAATCCATCCTTACCGGACAGAATCGAGAAAAGTGGGGGAAAGAATCCAACAATGCCGCACAAGCCCAATAACAAAATCATTGCCCCATAAGAGCGCCGGACCCCGATATAGGCGTCCTTACAAATCAGCTCTACGGAACCAACCGTAACCGGCACCATGATCAGAAGCAAAGCCTGATAAAGCTCATCAGCCCATACCACGCCATTCATTCGCAAAAATGCATTTACCAAAATAAGAAGAACCATCACAATCAGGGTATGAAGATACACCGCTCCACGTATTTTCAACTGTCGTTCATCAAAATCCTTATTCAATATTCTCTTCATTTTTCCTCCAGTGGCGCATGAACTCCGCCATAAAAACGTCCTTACTCCTCCCAAAACAATTCATCCAACGTTTTGCCAAGAGTTTTACAGATGCGGATACAAAGATTGATCGTCGGATTATAGTCACCTTTTTCAATAGCGTTAATCGTTTGCCTAGTGACACCCACGGCCTCGGCCAGATCCTTCTGAGACAGATCAAGAGCGGCTCTCGCCGACTTAATACGCAGGTTTTTGGGCATGGCATCACATCCTTTCCCATAACTTTTCCAAAACATAACCGAAAGACCAAACAACACAAATCCTACTCCTTCGGCTTAAGCAAAAAATAATTCTGGTACTCAATTATAAATCGCAATACAACCTTTTAATTTACAATAAAGTAAATGTAAAAGTAAAAGTTTAAAAGTCAAATACTTCGATAATTATCTATACACAAAGAATTTGTCTTACATGCTAGTCTTACGTGCTTACATGTGAGTTGTGTACACAAAGATAGTAACATATAAATGATTAAAAGTCAAATATACTATACATAAAAACACCATAAAATACTAGAAAACCGAAGCCAAAACCAAAACAAAAACCAAAACAAAAACCGAAATCATAGCCAAACCTACATAAAAAATCACTCAAACCAAACCTGACCGACCATGAAACTCAGCCTGCAACAACAAAGGGAAGAGAGGAAAGCGGCAGCGGACGGACGGCGGGGGCACCGCTCATGGGGGATAATCGCTTGAGGCCGGGCCTTAGAACGGGTTACACAGATGGAGGGAGAACCTCGCAGGGCCTGGAACACTGTCCGAGCCGTTTTGTGGCGAGTTTGTACCAGGTCCTGCCAATAAGAGGTTCTCCCTCCATCGGAGTTATCCGTTCTTAGGCCCGGCCGATGCGATTATCCCCCATGAGCGGTGCCCCCGCCGTCCGTCCGCTGCCGCTTTCCTCTCTTCCCGGCCCCCCTTTGCAGTAAAGCCTCATTATATGATATACTAAAGCCAGAAAGTCAAAGGGGGAAAACACCATGCAGATCAGCCGGCTATTTGAAATGGTATATCTGCTTCTGGAAAGGAAGAATATGACAGCCTCAGAGCTGGCCCAGCGGTTCGAGGTCTCCACCAGGACGATATACCGGGATGTGGACACGCTGGCCCAGGCAGGCATCCCGATCTATACCAGCAAGGGAAAAAATGGCGGAATCCGCCTGATGGAAGACTTTGTCCTGAATAAATCGGTGTTGTCTGAAGAGGAACAAAAGCAGATCCTCACATCCCTTCAAAGCATGAACGCAATCAAGATCGACGGGGTACAGCCGGTCTTGTCAAGATTGGCGGCTTTGTTCGGAAAGGAGCGCACAGACTGGGTTCAGATCGATTTCTCCTGGTGGAATCCGGAAAATTCCGTCAGCGGCCGGTTTGAGCAGATAAAGCAGGCGATCTTTTCCGAACAGATCGTGGAGTTTGATTATTCCGGTATGAATGGGGAGTGCGACCGAAGGATCGTGGAACCGGTAAAGCTGGTATTTAAGGGAGCGGACTGGTATCTACTGGCCTTTTGCCGCCTGAGACAGGATTTCCGCTTTTTTAAACTTTCCCGTATGGAACACGTAGACGTCCAAACGGAAACTTTTATCCCAAAGACACCGCCGGATTTTGAGGATTCCGGGAAGAGGGAAGCTTATGGAAAGCGTGTTCAGGTTGAGGTAAGAATCGCTCCGGAGATGGCCTACCGGGTTTATGACGAATTCAGCAGTACGCAGCGGAAACGGTTGGAGGACGGAAGCTTCCTGGTTTCTTTTGAGATGGTTGAAAATGATTGGATGTATGGTTACTTTCTGGCATACGGACCGTATCTGGAGGTATTAAACCCCGCAGGTGTCCGCAGGGAGTTCTGCCGAAGGCTAAAAAAAATAATGCAGATTTATAATATATGACAGACTGATGTCATATTTACCTTGTTATACTGTCTGTATCAAAGAAAGAGAGGACAACAAACATGGAATATGATATCGTTACACTGGAAGAGAAAAAAGTGATCGGATTAGAGGGAAGGACTTCGAATCAGGACCCGCGGATGCAGGAAGTGATCGGAGGACTTTGGCAGCAGCTCTACGGACAGGGCTGTTACGGACAGATTCAGGATAAGAGCAATGACCGGGCGATCGGGCTGTATTCGGATTATGAAAACCAGGATGCGGGCTTGTATTCGATTACGGTCGGCTGTGAGGTAAAGGCCGTTCCGGATGTGATCGCAGAACCATTTGTACTAAAGGTCATCCCGGCCGGCCGGTACGCCAGATTCGAGATTTACGGGGACGAAGTGGAAGCGGTGGGGCAGCTCTGGGGCGAGATATGGAAGCTGCCGCTTAAGCGCACCTTTACCGGTGATTTTGAGGAATACTACCCGGTCGAAGAAGGCAGGGAGCCGAAAATCTGCGTGTATATCGCGGTCCGGTAACGGACTTCGGAGGCTGACCGAAAAGACAGGAGTGAGCGGATGGGTTTACCTTTACCGGACGAGATACCGGCCAAGTCCATTTTACAGAGGGCGGCCCCTAAGAACTATGGATGGTTTGGTATCGATTATAATATGAATCTCTACAAAGGCTGCTGCCACGGCTGTATCTACTGTGACAGCCGCAGCAGCTGTTACCGGATAGAAGACTTTGACCGGGTCAGAAGGAAGGCAAAGGCTCTGGAAATTCTTGAGACAGAGTTGAAAAGCAAGAGGAAGAAAGGGGTAATCGGGATCGGAGCCATGTCGGACACCTATAACCCCTTCGAGAAGGAGTGCTCTCTTACAAGGGGAGCGCTGAAACTGATCCGGGATTATGGATTCGGAGTGTCCCTGGATACCAAGAGCAGTCTGGCCGTCAGGGACCAGGACTTGTTTGAGCAGATCGGCTGGGAACAGCCGGTTATCGTGAAATTTACCATAACGGCGGCGGATGATGCGCTGGCGGCTGAAATCGAACCGGGCGTCTGCGTCAGCTCTAGGCGGTTCGAAGCGATGGAGCAGTTGAGCCGGGCGGGAATCTTTACGGGTGTCTTGATGACACCCTTATTGCCGTTTTTGACCGATACGCCGGAGAATGTCAAAAATATTGTGAGGCTGGCCGCCAAACATCGGGCCCGGTTTGTGTACGGCCTGTTCGGCGTTACCTTAAGGGAAAATCAAAGAGAGTATTACTTTGGGCAGCTGGACCGTCTGTACCCGGGGCTGAGCCGCAGATACAGGCAGGTATATGCGGACCAATACTTGTGTGAAAGCCAAAACAGCAAGGCCCTGGCGGGAATATTCAGACAGGAATGTGAAAAATACGGCTTGCTGTACCGCATGAAGGATATCGTGGAAGCATACGGGAAGACACCTTCGTACGAACAGTTGAAATTGATGTTTTGAGTTCTGCCATATTATGTTATAATGGACAAAAATAGGAAAAGGGACCGAAGGGAGAAGGTTCACGGATCTGAAGACAGAAGGGATAACGAAGATGGCCGAAAAAGAAAATCAAACAATCGGGAATTTTTCAAAATTATTAACGGTTTCCAATCAGGTAGAGGCGGGGATGGTGGAAGAGCTGCTGAAAAACGAACAGATTGCCTGTTACCGCAGAGATCGGGAATTGGGAAGCTTTTTAAGGGTCTCCATGGGCTATTCCGTATATGGGGAAGATATTTTTGTATCAAACGATCAGTTGGAGAACGCAAAAGAAGTGCTGAAGGATTCTTTCCTGGCTGCTCAGGATAAACAGGATGAGGAAGACTTGGACGGGGAAGATTCCGCTGTGATGGAAAGTTATGGGAGAAGGCGCCGTCTGGCCGCCAGAATTGTGATAATTGTATTGGCTGTGATTATGATGTTTGTCCTGCTGTTGAATCTGATTCATTGATGCGGGGAAGAGAAAAACACAGGGAAGGGAACAGACGGGAAAATGGCGACAATTTTTGATGTGGCGAAGGAAGCCGGGGTGTCAAAATCCACGGTTTCCAGGGTAATCAATAAGGATCCCAAGGTAAAAGAGCAGACGAGAACTGCAGTGGAGCGGGCGATCCGAAAGCTAAATTATTCGCCCAGCTATTTTGCAAAGGGAATCCGAACCGGACGGACGAAGACGATCGCCATGCTGGTTCCGGAATATACGAACGTTTTTTATGGGGAAATGTTCCGGGGCGTGGAGGATGTGGCGTTAAAATACGGATATGTGGTACTGGTGTGTAATACGGAGCGCCATACCACAACAGAATCCGAATATATAGAAGAACTGCTGAAACGGAATGTGGACGGAATCATTTACAATACGTATGACATGAACCCGAAGATGGTGGACTATTTGAAAAGTGTATCCGAAGAACGCCCGGTAGTATTCATGGACGAAACCGCCCGTGATATTCCGGGTATTTCCTATGTCTTCACGGATGGATTCGCCAGTACGAGAAACGCGGTACACTATCTGTATGAGTTGGGAAAGAAAAAGATCGGCTATGTGCGAAACGCGGTGAGCATCAGTGTTACGGAGGCCAGATACCAGGGGTATCTGCAGGGATTAAGAGACTGCGGCCTTCCATTCTATGAGGAATATGCGTTCCGCACCCAGACGGAGGCGGAACAGGATTACATAAAAGCAGGGGCGAAGGCGGCCCACTATTATGCCGGTTTGGAGGTGCGGCCGGACAGCATCATGACGGCTATCGACCTGCTGGGGATCGGCTGCCTGAAAGAATTCAAAAGGCTGGGGATTCAGGTGCCCCGGGATATCAATATCATCGGGTATGACAATATTTCCCTGAGTGAACTGATGGAGCCGTCCATGACCACGATCGCGCAGCCGACAAGGCTGCTGGGACAGCGGGCGGCTGAAATCCTGATCCGGAAGCTGGATCAGGATCCGGTCGATGACCGTGTCGTCTTTGAAGGGACGTTGATTGTAAGAGAGACGACGGATCAGCAAGGAGGAGGACAGTAAGATGCTAGCGGTTGTCTATAAAGGAAACGGACGAGTGGCTTTGGAAGAGCGGCCCATGCCGGTGATTCAAAATGATAAGGATGCGATTATCCGGGTTACCCTGACGACCATCTGCTCCAGTGACATCCATATTAAGCACGGAGCGGTTCCAAGGGCGGTAGAGAATACAATCCTCGGTCATGAGTTTGTCGGCGAGGTAATACAGACAGGGAACCTGGTCAGAAGGTTTAAAGCGGGAGACCGGGTGGCGGTAAATGTGGAAACCTTCTGCGGGGAGTGTTTCTACTGTAAACGCGGGTATGTGAACAACTGCACGGACCCGGACGGGGGCTGGGCGCTGGGCTGTCGGATCGACGGAGGCCAGGCGGAATATGTGCGTATCCCTCATGCGGATCAAGGGCTGACCCTGATACCGGAGGGCGTAAGTGACGAGCAGGCTTTATTTACCGGCGATATCCTCTCTACCGGTTACTGGGGCGCGGAGTTGGCAGAGATCAAACCGGCCGATACGGTGGCGGTGATCGGAGCCGGGCCTACAGGACTGTGTACGTTAATGTGTGCCGGATTATACGGCCCGTCCGCGGTCATATCTATCGATGTGGATGACAGCCGGCTTGAGCTGGTGCGGCGGGAAGGCCTGGCGGACGTAACCCTGAATCCCGGGGATACGGACGTAAGGCAGAGAATCCTGGAGCTGACTGGGGGAAGAGGGGCGGATGCCGTGCTGGAGGCGGCGGGTTCCCAGGAAAGCTTCCGGATGGCCTGGCAGATCGCACGTCCAAACGCAGTTGTCTGCGTGATCGCCATGTACGAGCAGGCCCAGACCTTACCGCTCCCGGACATGTACGGGAAAAATCTGGTCTTTAAAACAGGGGGAGTGGACGCTTCCCACTGTGAAGAAATCATGCGTCTGATCGCCTGCGGGAAACTGGATACCCGCTGCCTGATTACCCACCGCACCTCTCTTGACAACGCGATGGAAGCTTACCGGATATTTGAACAGAAAGAGGATTCTGTAATAAAATGGGCAATCAAGCCCTGAGTTATGCTATAATATACGGGACCAAAACAAAAAAGGAGTTTAAACAATGAAAAAGAAGATTCAAATCATGACCGCGGTTCTGCTGATCTTAACGATAATAACCGGCTGCGGGGCAAAAAAGCAGGAAGAACCGCTTCCGGATACGGTCCGGTGGATCAACGCGACCTACGCCGTATTGACGAAGGCGAATAACGGGAATCTAAACGCGATCGGCGGCATGAATAAAGTGGAGGGCAGTAAGAAACTGCTGCTGGCTTCCCTGGAGGAATGGTGGGATATCACGGACCGTGCATCCGCGGATGAGCAGCTGGACTGGCTGATCGGAGAAGGACACCGGGCCCAGTTCGCATCAGACATTGCTTATCTTCAGGAAAACGGCGTGATGGACCTGAGTGCGGAGGACCAGAAGGCGCTGATCGAAGAAAGCTTCGAGGAAGCGGATCAGGCTTATGTGTATTCCATTTTGGAGGCATACGATACATATGGGGAGCACGCAATCGACGCCTGGGATTATTGCCGGGCGAATCAACTGCTGGGACAGTTTTACATCGTAGATTTTTATACGAAAGAGGAGGCTCTGGATAAGTCCCTGGAAATATCCCAGATCCTTCAGGATACCTATGATTCCTGGGAGGACATGGCGCAAAGCTACCTGTACGGCTACCAATACTGGCAGGAAGACGATATGGACGAAGAAGGCTCCGCCAGCTACGAGAGGCGTGCCATATACGAAAAGCTATTGGAACAAAAAGATAACCCCTACCAGATTGACTGGAACCTAAAACTGGAAAAATCCTGGTAACCGGTATATATATCTAAAAATCAGAGCGTGCAAAAACAAAACAATCTCCGGGCAGCTTCGGGGATGGCCCTGCTTTTGCACGCTCCTTCTCATATAAAAAAAGTCGTACTGTCTCACTAATTTAAATTATTTCCCATTGGAACATTTGACCGTTAACAGCTTACGGATATCTTCCCAATGTTCTTTCTCTGTGACACGATAATGAATCCAGCCCCCGTCGCTGCAGGGATACCTATGATCGATCTGTTCCCGGGTATAATTCTGCACCGAACCATATACAGATGCAAATTGTTTATTTGACAAGCGCATCATCACGGTGAAAGCATCCTTCTCTGCAAATATATTACAGATCAGCTTCTGTTTTATTCTATGCGCGATTCCCCAACCATAACGATTCCCGTAGGGAAAAGTAACCTTCTGCACAGTTCCGTATGTTTCAGATAACCATTCATTCAGCAAAACAAACAATTCCGCATTTCCGGCGCAATATGCGGCCATCTCATCCACGCTTGGCTCTACTTGCTTATCCAGCATTCTTTCATACATACAATTAAGTCCCCTCCTAACTACAATCTCCCTTTATTCTAAGATCGAACTTTAAAATTGTCAAACAACATAAAAAGCGATACCCCAAAATTCTAATCAATAGATAAAACGAGACGACGTTTCCAGACGACATACTTATAAATAATAATTTCCTCAGTAACAAACCTCAATAGCAGTACAAATCCGACTGTAAAACCATACCGTTTGCACATAGCAAGCCGACATTTGATAAAGCAGGGAGTAGAACAAAACGGCGGCGGGAGGGGCGGCCTATTCGCGGGGCGATACGGCTTGAGGCCGGTCCTTAGAACGGGTTACGCAGAAGGCAGGAGAACCTCGCAGGGCCTGGAACACTGTCCGAGCCGCCTTTTGGCGAGTTTGTTCCAGGCCCTGCTAATAAGAGGTTCTCCTGCCTTCGTAGTTATCCGTTCTTAGGTCCGGCCGAAGCGGTATCGCCCCGCGAATAGGCCGCCCCTCCCGCCGCCGTTTTGTTCTACTCCCGGACCCTTCAAAAAATATTCTTCTATTGACAATAGTGTATGACACACAGTATAATGGATTTAACAATATTTTGCATTTGAAAGATTTGATACCAGGATGAAAATCTGATAGGAGAGAGCATATGAATGAACGCCAGGAAATTCTGAACGGATTTGCGGTCGAGATGCGCAGAGGCACCGTTGTTCTGAGCGTCCTGAGCAGGCTGCAGTCGCCGAAATACGGGTACTCCCTGATTCAGGAATTGAAACAGAACGAATTCGGCGTGGAAGCGAATACGCTGTATCCGCTGCTGCGCAGGCTGGAAAAACAGCAAATTTTAAAAAGCGAATGGGAGACCCAGGGGGCTAAGCCAAGAAAGTATTATGTGTTAACGGATTTTGGAAAAGAGATATTTGAGGAATTGAAGAATTACTGGAAAAACATGCAGAGCTATTTGAACGTGCTGGTGAGTGGGGAGGATTGCTAAATGGATATCAAAAAGTATACAGAGGACATGATAGAACGATATATTTACCAGGTGAACCGGTTTCTGCCCGGCAGAAATAAAAAGGATATTTTAAAGGAGCTGCGTACTTTGATCTGGGATATGATCGAGGAGCGGACAAAGGGCAGGACTTTGGAAAAGAAAGACGTCGAGATTGTGCTGATGGAACTGGGCACCCCTGCGGAACTGGCGGCCAAATACGGGGAAAAGAAGCGATACCTGATCGGGCCTGAGTTATATCCAAGATATATCTGGATTCTCAAGATTGTGCTGCTCATTGCGGTGATCGCCGGACCGGCAGCGGTATTGATCAGCCGGATGACCTCCGGTTTGGACGTCGGATTCGCAGGAACCGGACAATTGTGGTTTATGGCGGTATGGGAGATGCTGGAGGCAATCTTTGGAAGCGCGGTTACCGCCTTTGCCATGGTTACCCTGATCTTTGCCATTATGGAGCGGGCAGGCGTTCCGGGGAATATTTTCAGCTTTCAGGAGGGGATGGATTTTCTGCCGCCGGTGCCGGATAAAAATGCCAGAATTTCCAAGGGGGAGCCGATTGCCAGTCTGATCTTTTTGATGATACTTTTAGTAATTATGGTGTTTATACCGCAGTTTATAGGGGCAGTTGTGTACCGGGACGGCGTGATGACCAGGATCCCGATTTTTCAGCTCAGTGTCCTGAAGAGGGCTATGCCGCTGTTTTACATTTGGTTTGCCTGTTCGGCTGTAGCTGAGATCGTCAAGCTGGTCGAAGGCAGATATACCATGCGATTAACGGTGGTGGTTCTCATCGGAAATGGAATTTCCCTGCTGTTAAGTATCTTTATTTTCACACAGTTCAAGATCTGGAATCCCCAGTTTATTCCCCAGCTGCAGGAAGCTTTTCCGGAGATGAATCCGGACCTTGGGGTTATGATCTGGAATTTGATGACGAATTTCTTTTTGCTGATTGTGATCTTTGCAATTTTGCTGGAGTGTGGTACTGTATTGTACAAAGGCATCAAGTACAGAGATTATGACAGATAAGGAGCTATGAACGGAAATGGCAATGATAAAATCATCAGATGAATTGAGACAGATACTAAAACGGATCGATCATAAGAGCTATGGATTTTATAAGGATTTGGCGGGCGGCTATAATTTTGGCGAATATCAGCTTTTTATAGACCACGTACAGGGGGACCCCTTTGCCACTCCTTCCAGGGTTCGGTTTGTGGTGGAGCGTAAGTTCCATCAGTTCCCGTCCCGTCTGTATGATGAAAAATGCAAAAAAGTCGCGCTGGAGGACTATCTGCTGCGGCTGCTGAACCGCAACATCCGTGCCGCGGAACAAAGGGGAATGGGGTCCGGTAAGAGCGGGACTATCACTACCTGCCGCCCGGGACAGGAGATGTTAGAGCGCACGGCAGTGGCCATAGGGGATAAGCTGGAGGCGCGGATCGAAGTTGGATTTCCGGCCAGGGGACGGACGATTTTATCGGATGAAATGGAGAAAATACTGTTCGGGCTGCTGCCCCAGATAGCCGAAAGAACTTTTTATTATGCCCGTCTGCGACAGGAAGAGTTAGAGCGCAGGATGGAACTGGCGGTAGATCAGCAGGCCATTGCCAAAGAGCTGCAGCTAAAGAAGCTGGTGGCATTTGTGGCGGACGGCTCCATTCTGCCCCGGTTAAGCGGGGTTTCCGATCTTCCCATGAAGGACGGGATTCCATTTACCTCGCCGGAAAGCCTGCGGGTGGAGATGAATCTCCCATACCATGGCAGGATTCAGGGAATGGGGATTCCGCGGGGAATTACGGTGATTACCGGCGGAGGGTATCACGGGAAATCCACGCTGTTACGGGCGCTGGAGGCCGGCGTCTACCCGCATATTCCGGGGGACGGCCGGGAATATGTTGTCACGGATGCCACAGCGCTTAAGATACGGGCGGAGGATGGAAGATGTATTCATCACTGCAATATTTCTCCGTTCATCAGTCATCTGCCGGGAGGACAGAATACCGATGATTTTATAACGGAAAATGCCAGCGGAAGCACTTCCCAGGCAGCCAATGTCATAGAAGGTATCGAGGCGGGCGCCAAAACCTTGCTGATCGATGAAGATACGTCCGCCACCAATTTTATGATCCGGGATGCGCTGATGGCGAAATTGGTTACGGACGACAAGGAACCGATCACCCCGTTTATCCGGCGGATTCGGAGCCTGTATGAGGATGCGGGGATATCTACGGTGATCGTGATCGGCAGTTCCGGGGACTATCTGTCTGTGGCGGACACAGTTCTCCAGCTGGATCACTATCGGGTAAAGGACGTGACGGCCAGGGCAAGAGAGCTGTGCCGCATGGAAAACGCCCAGGTACGGCAGCAGGAGGAACCTTTCCCGCAGCTGCTATTTGAACGCCGCCTAAGAGCCGGCGGCAGCGGACAGCATGAGAGAGATGCCAGGGGGCGAAGAGACGATATAAAGATCAAGACAGGCGGCCGGGACTATGTGATGATCAATCACGAGACCATAGACCTGCGTTATCTGGAACAGCTCACCGACAATGGCCAGACCGCCGCTTTGGGTTATATGATGCGGATCGCGATACAGCAGCTTCTGGGCGGAAACCGTACGGTGCGGCAGGTTGTGGAGCATCTCTACAGCCTGATTGATAAAAATGGCATTCAATCCATTGTCCCGCCCAATTATCCCGCCGGTCACGCGGTCCTTCCCCGGCCCCAGGAATTCTACCAGTGCCTCAACCGGTACCGCCTGCTAAAATAAGCCCGGCTTGCCGGTTTGCCGGTTTTGGGACATGTCCATTCTGGTTTGGGACATGTCCAAATTGAAATGGACATGTCCCGGACCGAAATGGACATGTCCCAAACCAGAATGGACATGTCCCCATTTGAAGAAAGGATGAATTTCGCATATGAAAAAGATACGGAGAAGGAGAATCGGAAGCGTTTTGCTTATCATGCTCACGGCGGCTGCGCTCGCAGGCTGCTCCCAAAAAGAAACGGCCGCTGATGCACAGCCAACTCCAACAAATGCCACAGAAGAAGCGGCAGAGACACAACAGCCGCCGGAAACGCCTGAACCGTCTGCAGCACCGATCGAGTCAACCGAACCTACAGAGTCATCCGAACCTGCAACCAGCGGGGACGATGCCCAAGCGGATGATATACCGGATGCAGATGCGGACGCAGACGCCAACCTGCCGGAAGAAGCCGGCGGGCTGGAAGAGCCGGAAGACACGTCAGACGGCCATATCATAGCCATTGATGCAGGACATCAGGCTAAGGGGAATAGCGAGCAGGAACCGATCGGTCCCGGGGCGTCCCAGACGAAGCCCAAGGTAGCGTCCGGCACATCCGGTGCGGCCACGGGACTGAAAGAATATGAGCTGACCCTCCAGGTATCCAGAAAGCTCAGGGATGAACTGGAGAGCAGGGGATACCAGATCGTGATGATCCGGGATACCAACGACGTGAACCTGAGCAATAAGGAGCGGGCGGATCTGGCCAACGAATCGGGAGCGGAGATCTTTATCCGGATTCATGCCAACGGGTCGGAGGATTCGGGGGTCCACGGCGCTCTCACTATGTGTCCCACCAGCGATAATCCTTACGTCGGTTCTCTGTATGAGGACAGCCTGAGATTGTCCAAAAATGTGCTGGATCAGATGTGTGCGGCTACCGGAGCGAAAAACAGAGGGGTATCCAAGACAGATACCATGAGCGGGATCAACTGGTGCCAGATACCGGTCACCATCGTGGAAATGGGATTTATGACGAATCCGGAGGAGGACCGTAAGATGGCCCAGGAGGAGTATCAACAGGACATCGCAGCGGGTATCGCGGATGGAATTGACACTTATTTTGAACGCTAGGTATGAGATTAACACATAATAAGGAGTATCTATGGCGACAATTTTACTGATTATCATTTATCTGGCGTTTATCAGCCTGGGGCTGCCGGATTCGCTGCTGGGATCGGCCTGGCCGGTGATGAACCAGGAGCTGCAGGTCCCGCTTTCCGGAGCGGGAATGCTCTCCATGATCGTTACCGGAGGGACGATCCTGTCCAGTTTTTTAAGCGGGGTCTGTATCCGCAGATTTGGAACCGGCATGGTTACGTTCGTCAGTGTTTTGATGACGGCAGTGGCACTTCTGGGCTTTTCGCTGGCGCCTTCCTTTCTGTGGTTGTGTATACCGGCTGTCCCTCTGGGACTGGGCGCGGGAGCGGTGGACGCGGCGCTCAATAATTTTGTTGCGCTGCACTATAAAGTAAGCCATATGAACTGGCTCCACTGTTTTTGGGGGCTGGGAGCGATGTCAGGACCTATGATCATTTCCGTATTTTTACAGGAAGAGAACGGGTGGAGAAAAGGATACCGGACGATCTTTGGGATACAGTTCGCGCTGGTCCTTATTTTGTTCTGGACGATGTTCCTGTGGAAAAAGTTTGAGAACAAGGATATGGTGGGCGGGGATGAGAAGCCCACGGGAGAAAAGATCCGGGTTTTGAAGCTGCCCGGAGCGGTTCTGGCCTGGCTGGCTTTTTTCTGTTATTGTGGGGCGGAATTGACTGCGGGACTGTGGGGCAGCAGCTATCTGGTGAAAGTGAAAGGAATCTCCGCCGGTACGGCAGCCCGCTGGATCTCCCTGTTTTATTTGGGCATCACGCTGGGCAGGTTCCTGTGCGGCTTTCTGGCGGTCAGGTTTCAGAATAGAAGCCTGGTGCGCCTGGGACTGGGTGTCTGTCTGGCAGGCTGTTTACTCCTTTTGCTGCCTCTGCCTGCAGCAGTATCGATGCCCGGCTTTGTTTTATTCGGACTGGGTTGTGCGCCTGTATTCCCGGGACTGCTTCATGAGACACCGGCGCGCTTTGGCAAAGAGACATCCCAGGCCATGATGGGAACGCAGATGGCATTTGGCTATATCGGAAGCACACTGCTGCCGCCGCTGTTCGGACTGGCTGCCCAAGCAGGCTTTATCCGTCTCTTCCCATGGTTTCTGCTTCTGCTGACGGGCGGCATAATTCTAAGCTCTGAGGGAGTGGATGTAAGGACTGCGCGAAGGCAGTAATATCTTATATACTCCGGGAATAGTATGGAGTATGAGGAAAAGAAACGGTTATTTTAAAATCATAATCAAATATAGCGGAGCCCTGATCGCGTTTTTGATCGGCTCCGGATTTGCCAGCGGCCAGGAGGTGCTGCAATTTTTCAGCGCCTACGGACCGGTTGGAAGCCTGGGCGCCGGCGCGCTGGCCTGTCTTCTGTTATTCTGGGCATTTCGGACCGTATTGCGGGATGTTCAGATATGGAATCTGGAAAATACAAACCAGATCTACCGCCGGTACTGCGGCAGAATTCTGGGCGGTATTTTTGAATGGCTTACCCCTATTTTTCTGTTCCTGCTATATGTGGTGATGCTCTCCGGAGCAGGGGCGCTGCTGGAAGAAAATTACGGACTGCCGGTGTGGACCGGCCGCTTTTTGATGCTGGGACTAACCTTGTTTACGGTATTACTGGGACTGGACCGTCTGGTGGATATCATCGGGAAAATAGGGCCGGTGATCATCATCTGCGTCGTATGCATGGGGATCGCCTGCCTGATTCAAAAGCCGGTGTCCATCCCGCAGATGTATGAAAAAATGTCGGGATTACCGTTGACCAGAGCCGCCGGGACCTGGTGGCTCTCAGGCCTTAGTTATGCCAGCTTCAATATCATGACGATTCTTCCGTTTCTGACCGGGATCGGTCAAAAACTCCCGGACCGCAAAACCAGCAGATACTGCGCGGCGGGAAGCAGCCTGTCTTTTATGATGGCGGCCATGATTCTGAACTTCGGAATGCTGGGCTCCATCAATCTGGTCTGCGGCAGAAACATACCGGCCCTGGTGATCGCCGGACAGTGGTTTCGGGGCGCATCCGCCGTGTTTACGCTGATGATGTTCGCGGGGATCTATACCACGGCGGTACCGATGCTCTGGTCTTCCGGCAGCCGGGTCTACCCGGATGATAAAAGCAATGGGTTCCGGTGGACCGTCCTGATTCTGGCTGTGGCCGCCTTTTTTGGGGGAAGCCTGCCCTTTGCCAGGCTGGTGAACCTGATCTATCCCTGTATGGGATATCTGGGATTCCTGGTTTTGGCCGGGATGCTTGCGAGCGATATCCGGCTGCTTTTAAAGGTCAAGCAAAAGCACGTGCCTCGATAGATCCTCAAGGGTATCACGCTCACGGATCAGCTGAACCTGGCCGGATTCCCG
Organism: Diplocloster agilis; assembly: GCF_019042275.1. GTDB lineage: Bacteria > Bacillota > Clostridia > Lachnospirales > Lachnospiraceae > Diplocloster > Diplocloster agilis. The sequence continues at coordinate 126,764 of NZ_JAHQCW010000006.1, read as the reverse complement.
GATCAGGATCTCCGCGGGGCGCAGCCGGTTGTTATAATTTGAGGACATTGTGTAGCCATAGGCCCCGGCATCCTGGATGCCCAGAATGTCATGCCGGAAGATTTCCGGAAGTGTCCGGCCGGCGGCCAGGATATCCCCGCTCTCGCAAATATTGCCGACGATCGTGACTTCTTCCTGCCTGGTGGAAGGGACATTACTTTCCCGATAGATTTCCACCTCGTGGTAGGAATCATAGAGGACCGGGCGGGCCAGCACGTTAAAACCGATGTCACAGCCAACATATTTGTGGGAATGGTTATATTTTACCGCATGTACCTGGCCTAATAAAACGGAACACTCCGCGCTGATATAGCGGCCCGGCTCGATGCGGAAAGTGACCTGGCTGCCGTATTCTTTGGCAAAATCATATAAGGCCTGGTCAAGACGGAGGCCCAGAGAAGACAGATCCAAAGGCTGTTCTCCCTGGCCTTTTTTATAGGGGATGCCGAAGCCGCCTCCCAGGTCGATGAAGGAAAGACCCGGAAACTGCCTCGCGATGGAGAAAAGGGAGGGCAGGCTGTCCAAAAAGGCCTGATCGGTCATAAATAGCGAACCGATGTGCTGGTTGATACCTGTAAGCGTCAGATGATATTGATCCAGCAGCTGTTTTACCTGGGGCACACAGGAGGGGTCCACGCCGAATTTGGTCTTTTTGCCTGCGGTGACCACTTTGCTGTGATGACCGGCGCCGACACCCGGATTAAACCGGACTGCCACCCGGCCTCCCGGGCAGAGCCGGCCGAACTGCTCCAGCTGGCTTAAGGAATCCACGCTGACAGTAACGCCCTCGTCGATGGCATAGCGCATTTCTTCCTCGGACACGTTATTGCATATATAGAAAATCTCATCGGACGTAAATCCGGCCAGTTTTTCCATATAGATTTCTCCCGGGGACATGGCATCCGCTTCAAGCCCCTCGGATCGGATAATCTGCAGCAGCGCAGGATTACTGTTGGCTTTGGCGGAATAATCCACCACAAAACGGGGATACGTAACCAGATTTTTAAGACTGCGGCAGCGGCTGCGCAGGATTCTTTCATTATAGATATAAAGCGGCGTACCGTAATTCCTGGCCAGCTCCACAGGGTCCAGCCCCTCGAAAAAGCCGGTCTGATCGGTCACCTTCGTATAAATTTTGTGCATAGATAAATGCCTCCTCTTACGTCGTTCCGGATGGAAACGTTAGTTATTGCTTTATTATAATCCTGAAAGCCAAATTTGTATAATAAATTTGCGGAAAAAGGAGAACAGGAGGACCGGAAGGGTCTGAACAGAGAGTGGACAAGAGACGCCGGCCGGAGAATTATGTATGTTCAAAGGCCTGTCAGGTTATAATATAGAATGGATTCACATACATAATTTTCCCCCAGTCTGAAAGGAGAACAAATATGAAAAGAATAGCAGCAAGTCTGATGGCAGCAGTCACAATGATATGCCCGGCATGCTCTTCCCCAATTAACAGACACAAATTGTAAAAATTGGCTAAATTATCTATTCGAACTCCGTTCAATTTGACAAAAGTTGACATATTGTTTAAGAAAAAGATATATGTTATGATAGATATGGTAAATACATCAATAACCGGGGGGTGTATCCCATGGATGCAAAGGAATTATTACTACGGAACACCGGAAAACTCAAACCAATTCTGCACATGTATAATACGGTCGCGGGGAGAAATCGTTTGAGGGCAGGCACCAATAACACGCTGGATATAGGGGCATCCTATCTGAAAGGCGTGAAGCTGGACATACGTGGACGCAATAATACGATCATCATCGGGGACCTTTGTATATTAAAGAACTGTACGATCCGCATCATCGGCGATCATAATGTGCTCTATATTTCCGATCGGGTGTCAGCTAATCAGACGGAGTTTTATATGGAAGATGACAGGAATGAGATACGGATCGGTTATCATACCAGCATAGAAGGCAGAACGCATCTGGCGGCGCTGGAGGCGACGAAGATCCAGATCGGCGAGGAATGCATGTTTGCCAGCGAGATTCATTTTCGGACCGGGGACAGTCATTCCATTGTGGATCTGCAGGGCAGGAGATTTAACTTTTCCAAAGACATTATCATTGGACGGCATGTCTGGATCGGCTATCGGGTAATCTGCCTGAAAGGGACAAAAGTTCCGGACAACTGCGTGGTAGGGGCGGCCTCTCTTTTGAACAAAGAGTACACCACCTCCAACAGTATCATAGCCGGGAACCCGGCCAAAGTGCTGCGCAACGATATCAACTGGCTGAGAGAGCGGATCGCTGAGAACTGCATATCGGTAGCCGAACAGGGTTTCTGGATGCCCGAGGAGCAGATCGCAAAACAGATGTAGATGACAAACCGGGCAGGCGCGGCCGGATACAGGAACTGAATATTTAAAAAATGAATGCAGGTGAAGAGCGGAGAACCGTTTTTCACCTGTTTGGTTTTACCGGGTGCCGTGCTTGCAGCTATTGACATAAGTGATACGATAAACATATAGAAGCTTGTAAGGAGGAAGAAGATCAAATCAGTTAACCGGATAGAAAGGATGGATACATATGAAAGTAAAAGTGATTTATTGCAGCCATACCGGTAATACGGCACAGTTAGCACAGGCGATAGCCGACGGTCTTCCGGCAGCGGCCGTTCCCCGGGAATTAGCGGCGGGTTTTACGGATGAGGAGAATGAAATCGATGAGGACGAGCTTATCTTCGCCGGATTCTGGGTTGACAAGGGCGGCTGCCCGGAAGAAATGACGGAGCTGCTCAGAGGAATCCATCACAGAAAGGTGGCTTTGTTCGCAACGGCGGGCTTTGGACAGGACGCCGCCTATTTCGCCCGGATCGAACAAAAGGTCAGAGCTTTGCTTCCAGTGGACAACCGGTATATGGGCGCGTTTTTTTGCCAGGGAAAGATGCAGATATCCGTCAGGCAGCGCTACGAAGAAATTCAGAAACGGAATCCGGAGGATTTAAAAATAAAACAGAGTATTGAAAATTTCGACCTGGCTTCGACCCATCCGGATGACCAGGATTTGGATCATGCGAAAAAATTTGCAGCGGAAGTATATCTGGCGGCGCTTAATAAATAACAAATTCTGAAAGGAGAAGAAAAGAGATGATGAGAAATCCGGAGCAGACAATTGGTAATCTGATGGATAAACAAAAGGTAGTATATGTTGGTTCCGTGGATGAAGAAGGCTTCCCGAATGTCAAGGCCATGTACACGCCGAGAAAGAGAGAGGGGATCAAAACGTTTTATTTGACAACCAACACCTCATCCAGACGTGTCGGTGAGTTTCTAAAAAAACCGCAGGCCTGTATCTATACCTGTGACAGAAGATTTTTCCGTGGAGTCATGCTGACCGGCACGATGGAGATATTGACGGACCGGGAAAGCAAGGAAATGATCTGGCAGGAAGGGGATACGATGTATTATCCCGGCGGGGTGGAGGATCCCGATTACTGTGTGTTAAAATTCACAGCGGTGAAAGGCAGATATTACAGTAATTTTAAATCGGAAGATTTCAATATATAAGATGGCTGCGCACCAAATCAGGATTTTCACATATTATACACTATATAATGAATAAGGAGTGTATGGATATGTGTGGAAATCAAGGAACAACCCTTCCCGGATGCGGCTGTGAACCTGTGCGGCCGGACTGTGGCTGTAAGGAAGCGCGTCGTGACTGCGGATGCAAACAAGTGAGAAACGATTGTACATGTAATAACACACGTCCGGACAGAGGATGTGCCGGAGTGCGTGTTGAGAATAGATGCAGCGGGGTCCGTCCTGACTGCGGATGCGGCGAATCAACGGCCTGTAAAAAGGTGCAGGTATGTAAAGAGGTAAAAGTGTGCAAGGAGGTGCCGGTCTGCCGGGAAGCCCGTCCCATGGCGGAGTGCCGGCCCCAGGATCGGCCGTCCTGCGGCTGCCGTCCCGAGAACCGCCCGATGCCGCCGTGCCGTCCCGAGAACCGCCCGATGCCGCCGTGCCGTCCCGAGAACCGCCCGATGCCGCCGTGCCGTCCCGAGAACCGCCCGATGCCGCCGTGCCATCCGGAGTGCCGGCCCTGCGGTCCGGTTCGTGATGATAGTTATGCGCAGGGGTATAGGGATGGATACCAGGCCGGATATGCAAGTGGATATGCGGCGGGTATGGAGTCCTGCAGAAATACTGCCCGCTGTTTCGACCCGTTTGCCAAACCGGAATCCGTCTGTCTGAATACGGGGAACTGCGATTGCTAAGAAATATTCGTTAATTCGTGTTTGGCGTAGTTGATATAGGAATAGAGAGATCACCGGTCAGTAACATCCTGGATGTTGATGCCGGGGATCTCTTTTTTTATTCCATAGGTAAGTGTGCCTATGGAATAAAAGCCCTCCGGGGGATCGCCCTGCGGCGAAAAGGAAGATGCCGTTTACCCGGACCGCTGCAGGCGAAGAGGTTCACAAGCGAAACTCTTTTTCTATAAGATTATGCGGACTAGATTCATATAGTTCACGGCAACAATCATCAAATATTTTCCTTGCAAAACAATTCACTTTGTGATAATATAAAAGAACGAAACGATTAGCGATAAGCAAAGGAGGTGAAAATTTGGCGGCAACAATCAAAATGGTGGCGGAGAGAGCGGGCGTATCCGTAGCTACTGTATCAAAGTACATAAACGGCGGCAATGTCTACGAAGAGAACCGGGAGCGGATTCAGAAAGCGATCGAAGAGCTTGACTATAAAATCAATGAAGTAGCCAGGAGTCTGAAGACCAATAAGACCTATACCATTGGTGTTCTCGCCGCGACGATACAGAGCAGCTTTATCACGAGTATTATTTCAAAGATCCAGTATACCCTGCTTCAGCACGGGTACAGCACCATTATCGCAGACTATCAGGAGAATAAAAAGCTTGAGAAAAAACAGCTGGACGTCCTTTTGATGCGCCACGTTGACGGCATCATCCTGTTCCCGGAGGAGAATGAAGAAGAAATTGTCCGGTTTATCAAAGAACAGAACGTCCCGATTGTGATGGTGGATAATATGGTAGAGGGGATTCCTTGCGATGCGATCCTGACCGATAACATGGGTGGTGTATACACGGCGGTGGAGGAACTGATCAAGCGCAGCCACAGGAGGATCGGCATGATCACGGGACCCGAACAGATGTATACATCCAGAGAGAGGATGAAAGGCTACTGCCGGGCTTGCGAGGATTATTTCGTGGAAGTGGTACCGGAGCTGATCCGTTATGGAAATTATGATATTGAAAGCGGATACCGTTGTTTTATGGAACTGATGGAACTCGCCAATCCGCCGACGGCCGTAGTGGCCGGAAACTATTATATGGCGATCGGCGCCTTGCAGGCCATCAATGAAAAGGGGATAAGGATTCCGGAGCAGTTATCCTTCATCGCCTATGACCACATGGAGTTTGCCGGGATTATGACCCCGAAGATCAGTACGGTAAGCCAGCCCCTGGGGAATATCGGTCAGGTGGCGGCAGAGAGAATAGTACAGAGAATAAAAGGAAATATGGAAAATTACCCACAGGTAGACCGGTTGAAAACCAGTCTGAACCTTACCGGCTCTGTAAATAGTCTGTAAAATACCTGTGAGAGGCAGTGCGCTGCGGCGGAAAGGCTGATACCGTGTCAGATCCGCTGCAGATGGAGAGTTTCGCTTGCGAAACTCTTTTAAAAAAAACAAGCGCGAAACGATTAGCTCTAAAAGAGAAAGGGGAAGAAAAATGAAAAAACATTTCCAAAAAGCAGCAGCGATTTTATTGAGTATATCCATAGTTTTAAGTATGATCGGATGCCAGTCGAAACAGGATGCAAGTACGAAAGAGGGGGCACAAAGTACTGCAGCCGGTGCTAACGGCCAGGATGCTGATGAAAATGGCTCGGAGAACCTAAGCTCAGAAGAGCCCGTCAATATCCGGGTGGCAAGCGTATACGTAGAAGGGCATTCCATGAATAAAGTGTTTGAAGAAGTGCTGACTGAGTTTAAAAACGATCATCCCAATGTGACGATCACCGAAGAGTTTATGCCCAGCGAGCAGCTGAATCCAAAATTGAAGACAGATGCGGCGTCCAATAACATGCCGGATATTTTCCCGGTTTGGGCCGGAATGACGAATCTGGAAGGCATCCAGGCCGGCCTGTGGATGAATCTGGAAGAAGAGCTGAACAAGGATTCCGCCTGGAAAGACAGTTTCGGTTCCGGAACCCTGGAACAGTTCCAATACGAAGCAGCACCCGGATACTGGGCTGTTCCGCTGTGCAGTTTTGGTCTTGGATTCTATTACAATACGGAACTTTTTGAAAAAGCTAATGCAGAACCGCCCAAAACCTGGGACGAACTGCTTCAGGTTATTGATAAATTAAAGGCGATCGGTGTGACTCCCTGGGAGATTGGCGGTAAAGATACCTGGCGGTGTGAGCATCTGTTTTCGAACCTGTATTATAAAATGTATGGAATCGACCAGGCGTCGAAGGTTACAGACGGTTCATTAAAATACGATGATGAATCCTTCCTCCGCGTATTTGAAAAAATGTTGGAACTGGTAGACGCAGGCGCATTTGATCCGAATATGATCGGTATTGATTACGCGCAGGAAGTGGCGAATTTTGCCAGCGGCAATTCCGGTATGCAGTTCAACGGCGCGTGGGCTATCGGTGAGACAGACGGTCCGGACACTCCGGATACGATCAAAGGAAAAGTCGGTTTCTTCCCGTTCCCGAATATGGAAGGAGCAGAAGAGTTTGACGGACAGTGGTTTGGCGGGGTCAGCGATGCATTCGCAGTCCGGGCAGATCTGGAAGGACAGAAAAAAGAACTTGTGATCGAACTGCTGAAGAAGATCACAGCTCCTGAGACAGCGAAAAAGATCGGTGAAGAATCCGGAAATATCCCTTCCGTTAAGACCGAGTTAGATCCGGAGAAGACAGGCGCTCTTATGCCTATCGTTCAAGAGGCGATCTCCGGGGCGGATCAGTTTGCAGGAGATTTTACCGGATTTGAGACGAACAGCGCCGTGATACGTAAGATCGAGAACTTTAGCCAGGCAATATTAGGAAAACTCATCACGCCGGAAGATGCGTGTAAACAACTGGCGGAAGAAGCAGCGCGCTAATAAGCAGCCGTCACCGGGTGTCTGAACGGACGGCGGATCAGTCCGCATATCCGTATACCAGATGCCCGGTGAAAGAAGGGGGTAATTATAATATGAAGAAAGCCAAGTCGCTGAAGACAGCCCTTTGTTTTCTGGCTCCAGGGTGTTTGATCTATGCTGTATTTATGTTGTATCCGATTCTTCAATCCCTCTATCTGTCTTTTTTTGAATGGTCGGGATATGCGACGGTACCGCCGGAATTTGTCGGACTTCAAAACTATCATTATATGTTTACAGACAGTATTTTCTACAAAGCTCTGCTGAATAATCTTTTATACATGGGAATCAACATCGTGATTCAGATTCCGGTCGGACTGCTGTTAGCGATCTTTCTCTCCAAAGGCCGCCGGGGCACCAGATTTTATAAAGCGGCGTTTTTCATGCCGGTCGTGCTTTCTGCTACGGCGATTGCCCTATTGTGGAAATTTATTTTATCTCCGGGAAACGGCCTGTTAAATACACTTCTTGATTCTGTAGGACTTTCCCAATTTACTCATATATGGCTTGGGGAACCCGGCACCGTCATGTCGGCCATCGCTGTGGTAGGCGCATGGCAGGGAGTCGGCTATGTCATGATTCTGATGCTGGCGGCTCTTGTAAATATCCCCGGTTCCGTGCTGGAACAAAGCGTCATCGACGGCGCTGGGTCTGTGCAGCGGCTCCGATACGTGATTATCCCTCTTATGTGGAGCGCCATCAAAACGAATCTGGTACTGTTGATCATCGGCTCCATAAAAGTATGTGATATTGTCTATGTCATGACCGGCGGCGGACCGATGTACTCAAGCGAGGTGCTTACCACCTATATGTATACCACGTCCTTTAAGAACGGATCATTTGGACTTGGCAGCGCCATTGCGACGTTTATCTTTCTATTTGCCGTGGCCCTGACCTTGATCACGAATAAACTATTGAAGAAAGAAAGTATTGAATACTAGAACGTGTTTGATAACCTCCAGTTCAAACACGCTCTGGGGGGAGGAGTAAATATGGAAAGAAAAAAGAAAATATCCCAAAAAACCGGCCGGTGTATATTTATCATCTGTATGGCGGCGGTCAGCCTGATTTTTATATATCCCTTGATCTATACGATATTGGCGTCCTTAAAGGACAACCAGGAAATTTTTTCAAATCCTTTCGGTTTTCCGAAGGCCCTCCAGTTCGGAAATTATATCAAAGCCTGGGGACAGGCCAGGATGCAGACCTATTTTCTGAACAGTGTCTTCATCACGGGAGTTACAATGTTCTTTCATTTACTGCTGGGTTCCATGGCAGCCTTTGTAATTGCCCGGTTTCAGTTGAAAATCAGCCGCTTTATGGCCGGCTTTTTCGCTCTGGGAATGATGATTCCGATCCAGTCCATCCTGATCCCGATTACCAAGATGGCGGTGAGCTTTCACATGTCGGATAACTACCTGTTTTTGCTGGGCGTATATATAGCGGGTGGACTTCCCTCCACCACCTTCATAATGTCTAATTACCTTGGAAGCTTTTCCTCTGAGATTGAGGAGGCGGCCATAATGGATGGATGCGGGATGGGACGGTTTTATCTGAAAATGCTGGTGCCGATCTCGAAACCGATCTTTGTGACGATGGGGATCATGAGTTTTATCAGTACTTGGAATGAACTGATGGTGGCAATGGTACTGATCAAAGAAAACAGCATGAAGACGCTGCCTTTGGGACTCTTGAATTTTACGGGAGCCTACAGTACGGATTATGCAGGGCTGTGCGCGGCCATCGTTATCACGGCGGTTCCTATTATTATCATGTATCTGCTTATGCAGGAACATGTGGAACAGGGACTGACGGAGGGAGCGGTAAAGGGGTAATGGACATCGCACTTTGTGTATAAAATAACGGGCAAATGGAGAGCAGTATGGATATACTAAGACAAATGGATCTGTGTAACGTAACCTATCATGAGTTAGGGGAGACGGACCGGAGCGCGATGCCGCTTGGCAACGGCAATCTGGGCGCCAGTGTCTGGGTAAACCAGGATGGGCAGATCTGCCTCTACCTGGCGAGAAACGACGCACTGACGGAATATGATAGAAATGTAAAACTGGGAATGGTGCAGATTACCTGTACGCCGAATCCCTTTACCTCCGGGCGCTTTGAACAGGAATTAAAGCTGACGGACGGCCTGATCGAGATTCGCGGAGAAAACGCCGCAATACAGATATTCGCGGGCAGGCAAAGAGACACCTTGTACATATTGGGAAAATTCGAACAGCCGGCAGAAGTTCGGGCAATATACCGCACCTGGAGAACCCGGCCGGCTGTGCCAACGGGTGAATACATTGGCCCGTGCGGTGTATGGGAAGAGCCGGATACCGTAGAATACCGGGACGGACGGATCTACTTTTGCCATAAAAACGGAAAGACCGTCGTGAGGGAGACCGCAAAACAGCAGGGATTTACAGATGCTTCCATGGAACTGATTCCGGATTCGATCAGCGGCCGGGTATTCGGCGGTCTGATGGGTTTGGCAGGGGCCAAGCGCAGGGATGCCTGTACCCTGGTAAATGGGCAGGTCCGCTCTCTGGATCTGAGAATCGCCACAGGAAGCACGCTTTCGGGTGAGAACTTTGCAGATGAACTGTGTGGGGAATGGCAAAACATCCGGGATCCATACCTGGCGTTGGAAGAAGTGAAAGCCTGGTGGAGGGAGTACTGGCAGAAAAGTTATATCTTTGTGGAGCATGACGATCCGGTTTCCTGCCCGGTGGTGGAGGAACTGGAAGCGGTTAAAAAGGAGACGGCGGAATACAACTGTGGTCTTACATCCAATGTAACGAAAGCCTATGTGTTTACAAAATATATGACCGCCTGCTGCAGCGGCGGAGAATTTCCGATTTATTATAATGGGATGCTCTTTCAGCTTTGCCCTGGCGAGAGAAATCATTACTGCCGGGAAAATTTTGGGCGTGTGTTTACCGCCCAGCCGCATGAGATCGATGAGGAATATAATCCGGATGAGAGAAGCTGGTGTCAGGAGCAGCTTTGGCAGAATGTCCGGCACCCGTATCACTCCATGCTGGCCAGAGGGGAGACAGAGCCGGTCCGCAGATTATTCTCTTACTACCGCAGATTCTGGAGACTGAACCGTTATCGGGCGGATCGCTACTATCAGGCGGAAGGCCAGCACAATACGGAGATGACGATGAGCTTTGGCCTGCAATCCATGGGTATTTATGGGAAGGACCGGGAAGGGATTCCGCAGGGATATGCGGTCAACCGATGGGGCGGAGCGGTCGATATTTCCCCCGGTCTGGAATTAAGTATGCTGATGCTGGACTATTATCAGTTTACAAAGGACGAGGTTTTCCTAAGAGAAGAGGCCGTGACGTATATAAAGGATCTGCTCCGCTATATAGAAACCAGATTTCCGAAAAAATCCGATGGTGTAATGCAGATCGGTCCTCTCAATTCCGTGGAGACCTACCGGGATACCATCAATCCGCTGCCGGTGGCCGCAGGGCTTCACGCAGTGCTGGACCGCCTGTTGGAACTGGGGCCGGAGAAAACAGGAGACGGTTCTTATTTTAAGGATTACCGGGAGAAAATACCTCCGCTTCCGGTCGGCGGAAAGGACAAGGAGCGTCTGCTAATGCCTGCTCAAGGGTACCAGGATAAGCGGTATAACGTGGAAATTCCGGAGCTGTACGCCTGTTTTCCTTTCCGTTTGTTTGGAATTGGAAAAGCAGACCGGGAACTGGCGGTTCGTACATACAGAACGCGGACAGAGGAATTCGGGCTGCGCAAATGTTTCCGTATCGGCGAGACGCCGGATGAACCCAGTTATTCCGGCTGGCAATATTTGGGAGTAGTGGCCGCCATACTTGGACTGACCCGGGAAGCGGAAGACATCCTGACGCACAACTGTGCATTACAGAATCCTGGCTGCCGGTTTCCGGGAATGTGGGGGCCGGTCTATGACGCGGTGCCGGATGTGGATCACGGGGCAAATATACTGAATCAGCTGCAGAAGATGGTGCTGCAGACAGAAGGGGATCAGATCTATCTGCTGCCCGCTTTTCCAAAGAAATGGGATGTGAGCTTTCGGCTCTATGCAGATGCGGCTACGACGGTGGAAGCAGAGTACCGCGGGGGAAAAATTACAAAGCTGTCAGTCAGTCCCGAAGACAGGCGGAAAGATATCGTGTTTCAAGAGTCGTTTCCAGCAGTACAACAGATATAACTTTGGAGGAGCGGATTTCCTAGAAAGGAGAGCTTACTATGGGAGTTGGGAAAGTATTGGCGGGAGTAATCTGTCTGGTGGGATTCATGGGTTTTTCGGGGGGAGTCTGTCTCGCGGCGGAGACGGACGCTTCCGGTTGTACATTATATGTTGACCAGTTAAACGGTTCCGATGAAAATAACGGGGAGTCTTTGGAACAGGCGTTTCAGACGCTGGAAAAAGCCAGGGATACCGTAAGGGGGATGGAGCAGACAGCAGACATTACCGTCTGTGTGCACGGCACCTACCGTCTGGCGGTTCCTTTTACGCTTACGCAGGATGATTCCGGGAAAAACGGCCACAGGATCACATACAAAGGCCTTGAGGGGGATAAACCTGCGGTTTTGACAGGCGCGGTTCCGATAGAAGGATGGGAACTCTATGATGAGGCCGGGGGAATCTATCGGGCTCAAACCGGTACGGACCATTACACCAGAGATTTGTTTGTAAATGGTCAAAAGGCTGTCCGGGCGAGAGAAGTCAATCCGGACGGATTTCAGATGGACGCTTCCTGCGGATTTATCTGTCCGGAGAGTGGCAGGTTCAGTGAAATGGGGGCTTGGGGAAATATCCCGGATATCGAGATCTCCCAGCTTGTGAAGTGGACGAATCAAAAAGGGACCGTTGCGCAGATTCGGGATGGTAAAATATATATGAAGCAGCCATTCTGGGACAGCACCAGAAGACTGGCGCAATGGGGGATCGGTATGACAGAGCCGGCTGTGATCGAAAACGCATATGAGCTTCTGGACGAGCCGGGGGAGTGGTATTTGCAAAGGGACACCGGTTATCTTTATTATATTCCAAAAGACGGAGAGGATATGGAATCACTTTGTGTGGAAATGCCAATCCTCGAACATCTAATTGAGGCGCGGGGAGACATAGAACAGCCGGTACAGAATCTGGTGTTTGAAGGAATTACGTTCACCGGTACGACGAATCTGGCGCCGCTTCGGGCAGAAGGATGGCCGGATCACCAGGCGGGGGTCTGCGAACATCTCGGCTCAAACGCAGAAAGCTATGATGAAAAGGGGACTGCGGCTCTGGAGTTTGACTGGGCGCATGGGGTAACGGTCCGGGCGTGTACCTTTACCAATTTGGGTAATGGAGGAATAGCGTTTGATCTGGGCAGCCGGGAAAATCTGATTACGCAAAATACTTTAACCGGAATCGGCGGCAATGGAATCATGATCGGCGACATAAACTGGGGCGGAAGCGGTCTCAATGAGATCGGCCAGAGCGATCATCATCCGGAAGATGAGCGCTGTGTCGTCAGGGATAACACCGTCAGCTATAACCATATTACCAGGATCGGAGAGGATCTCACCAGTGCGGTCGGCATCATGGTTGGATATACATATGGCACGGTTATCGATCACAATACATTGGAAGACCTGCCTTATACGGCAATCTCACTCGGCTGGGGCTGGGGAAGCTCCGAGGAAGGTAATGTCAGAACGGATCTGACGGGATATAATCAGGTAACCTATAACCGGATCGCTAACTATATGAAGACCAACCTGGACGGCGGGGGAATCTATACCCTGGGGCAGCAGGAAGGCTCTGTGATACGTTATAATTATCTGTCGGGCCAGGACAATGAATATGCGTACATTTACCTGGATAATGGAACCGAAGATTATCTGGTGGAATATAACGTGATCAGCAGTGAAGAAGGGGGAAGAGGGACCCATTGGTATATGAGTAATAACATGGGAGGCGCATCGGAGATCCAGACATTCCGTAATATGTGCCGGTTCAACTACTATTCTTCCGGACTGAGTGTGTTTAATAATTCTCCTTACTGTACAGTGGGAGGAAATAAAGAACTTATCCCCGGACAATGGCCGGAGTATGCGCTTGAGATCGCGTCTAACGCTGGCATAGAAGGTTTAACAAACTCGGAACCGCCGGATTTTACAGATAATTTCGCCCTATGTCAGACGGCATTTTCAAGTAACTGTTACCAGAATAACCAGCTCTACGCGGCGGAGCGGGCCGTCGACGGGGATGAGAATACCAGATGGGCCTCCGATGAAGGCCAGGAATACTGGTGGCTGCAGGTGGATTTCACAAAAGAGAGAACGTTTAACCGGGTCGTCATAGATGAAGGCAGTTACAAAGGACGGATCAGAGATTATACGATTCAGTATTGGGATGGAAACGGATGGATTTCCCTGTACAGGGAGCAGACCCAAAACGCTTCAAAAACAATAGCGGTTGAAACTGTCTCAGCCTCGAAAATCAGACTTTGGATCGATGAGGCCGCTGTAGGTCCGACTATCAGTGAATTTGCGGTATACTATCAGGAACCGGAAGAATTGCTGTCGGAGAATGATTTTGAAGATAATATAGGTTCGTGGATGAAACTGGGCAGTGTCAAACTGAACACAGACAGGTTAAATCCGTTCGCAGGAGAGCGTTGTCTAATCATATCGGAGAGGACGGCTGAGTGGCACGGAACCCAGCAGAAAATAAAAGACCAGTTGGAGCAGAAGGGAAAGGGAACCTATCACCTGAAAGCTTATGTGAAATTATCGGAAGGTTCGGGGCATGCCAAAGTACAATTGAACCTGATTGACCAGGATGGTGCGCACTATCCAACGGTTACCGGGGAAGTCAGTTCACAAGGATGGACTTTAATAGAAGGGGATGTGGAGGCGGACTGGACAGGCCGGCTGCAAGACGGTTATTTCGCTGTCAACACGGTGGACGTCATCGATGCGGATCTTTATCTGGATCAGTGCAGTGTACAGTGGGTCCCTTAGAAGGCTAAAGTAAGTTATGCGGCGAGCCATAGATTTTGACTTTTGAATCGAAATCTATGGCTCATTTTATTCCACACGAGGAAAGTGCGCCTATGGAATAAAAAGACCTCGAGGGGATCGCACTGCGGCGGAAAGGAAGATGCCGCTTACGCGGCCCGCCGCAGGCGGAGAGTTTCGCAAGCGAAACTCTTTTTTTGTTGTAGTAACGGTCTATTCGTGATAGACTATAGAAAAGAATGGTCTATTGATATTAGACCAGGCCGGACAAATTTCGGGGATATGGGGGAAAACAAGATGGAAAAACTCTTTCTTACAATCTTAAACATGAGTATAACCGCAAGTTACGTCATTCTTATCATTCTGGCAGTACGAATGCTGTTAAAAAGGGCGCCAAAAATATTTTCCTACATACTTTGGTGCGCGGTGCTGTTCCGTCTGGTCTGCCCATTATCTATAGAAGGAATGTTCAGTTTGCTGCCTTCCGGAAATGCGGCAATTCCGGAAGTGACTGTGTATCAGGAGCCTGCCATGCCGGAAAATCCAAACCCTAATACAGCGGATAATTCCGGACAGGCCTTGCAGACGCCTGTCCGCCCGGCTGACAAAACACTACCTCAGCTGGGTATGATGGCGGCCGCAGTGATCTGGCTGTCGGGAATAATCGGAATGCTGGCTTACAGCATCCGGTCCCTGGGCAAGATGAGGAAGCTGCGAAGAACAGCCTGTCTATACAAAAAGGACGAAATCCAGGGGATACTTACAAGACGGAAAATAAATATCTATGAAGGGAAGCATGTGCAGACGCCTTTTGTAATGGGAATTCTCCGTCCGGCCATATATATACCAATCGGATTGGAAGAATCGGAGCGAAGCTACATTATATGCCACGAACAGGTCCATATCAAGCGGTTTGATTACCTGATCAAACCGCTGGCTTATCTGATCCTGTGCATTCATTGGTTTAATCCGCTGGTCTGGGTATCATTTCTGTTGATGGAAAAGGATATGGAATTATCCTGCGATGAACGGGTCCTGCACGACATGGGGAACCAGATCCGAAAGGAATACGCCTCGTCCCTGTTAGCGTTGGCCTCCGGACGAAGGGCCTTAAACGGAGGCCCTCTGGCTTTCGGTGAAAATGATATAAAAAGCCGAATCCGCAATGTGTTAAATTATCACAGGCCGGCTTTCTGGGGGATCCTTGGATCGGCGGTGGTGCTGATTATCGTATCTGCCGGATTGATATGCAGTCCTGCTGCCCGGGAATCCATGAAATGGGCAAAAAATTTAAGCTCGGAAGACATCACTAAAATCGAGCTGGTGGTTATGCCGGCAGACGAAGAAAAGCAATACCGTGTATTTGCTCCGGAAGAATATCCGGAGATAGTAAAGCTTATGAAGGACTCACGCGGCCGGTATGTGAGGGAACCGGAAGAGCTGGCCGGAGGAGAATTGAGTTTTTATATAACCACAACGGACGGGGTGAGGCACCGGTACGCCAACAGCGGCAACGTCTATCTGGTAATTGACGAGGACAGCTACCGCGCTTCCTACGGCTGGCTGTCCCGGTGGGACTACGAGGGCGATGACAAGCTGCCGGAAGGATTTTTTGATGGCGCACAGGATAACGGTGAAGAAATGACAGGCGGTGCGGACACCGGCGGGATTACATTTCCTTACTCCATGGGAATTACGCCCGTTACCCTTGCGGACAAAAGCAGTGTCGACGTGGAACTGGTAATGACAGATGGAAAATTATGGAGATCCGACGATCCGGACTTTATGTACGGCGGTTATTTTCAGGACGGAGAGAACTATGTGGGAAAGTTTGAACTGCGCACGCTTAAGGACGGCCGCGTCCTGGATCAGATGCCGGTACAGCTGTCCCAGCCGGAACTGTGCTTTTACGGCCCGGTGACCCTTGTGACGGCCGACTATAACGGAGACAAAAACCCGGAATTTACTCTTGGAAGCTGGGTGTGGAGCGGAGGAAACGAGTATAATCTATACAGTATAGACACCGGCGGCCGCCTATCCCTACTTAGCTACATCGAACGCCATGACGAAAGAGAAGCGTCCGTATTGCTGGATCAGCCGGCTCCAGGAAGCTTTGCTGTAAATTGGTATAACCAGCAGTCTGGAGAAGACGAGGCGGTTCTCTATCACTGGAACGGTAAAAACTTCGAGCAGGAGGAGTAAAATATAGTATAATAGAAAGGTAAACGGATAATAGGAAGGATAACAATAAAATGAGAGGAGATCTACTATGAAAGTGATATATCACATCGATGAGTCGGAAAAATGGAATATGGTATTGGACAATGTTACGAATATGCTGAATTATGGAGCGGAAAACAATACCGCCTTTGAAATTGAAATAGTAGCAAACGGGATAGCGGTCACCGGACTGTTCCGGCAGGAAGCAAAGGAAGCGAACCGCTATGCAAGGATGGAAGAGCTGCATACGAAGAAAGTTATATTTGCCGTCTGCAACAACGCGCTCAAAAAATTTGCTGCCCAAAATACCGTCCTGTGTCCCTTTGCAACGGTGGTACCTGCCGGTGTAGTGGAACTGGCAAAAAAACAGGAGGAAGGATATTCCTACATCAAACCATAATAGGCTTTTGCGGACGGTCGCGGAATTCCCGGTTCGTTACTCCACGACATTCCCCCAGTAAAGCGTTAAAGCCCTAAAATAAAACACGTGCAAATTTGAGAAATAGATGATATAATGCTATTTATACTATTGAACAATGGGGGAAATGACATGATTTGGGCAAAAGAAGAAACACTTCCCAGAGCCGAGATAGAAGAGATCCAGCTGGCCAGGCTGCAAAGTACCGTGTCCTATATTTACGAGCGGGTGCCTTCTTATCGGAAGAAAATGGAAGAGGCCGGCGTGAAGCCGGAGGATGTAAAAACATTAAAAGACCTTCAGAAGCTGCCGTTCACCAACAAGAGCGATTTCCGGGAGAATTATCCCACCGGGATGTTCGCGGTGCCGTCCAGTCAACTTCAGCGGGTGCATGCATCCTCAGGGACTACAGGCAAGCCGACCATTGTCGGTTACACAAAGAACGATCTGCATATGTGGACAAATAATGTATCCAGGATCGCCTGTCTGGGCGGCGCCACCGGTGATGATATCGCGCAGATCTGCTTTGGCTACGGGATGTTTACCGGAGCGCTTGGATTACATATGGGTTTGGAAAATATAGGCGCCTGTGTGATGCCGACTTCTACGGGAAATACGAAGAAGCAGCTGATGTTCATGCAGGATATGGGCACGACCCTTCTGGTGGCGACGCCATCCTATGCGCTTCGAATTGGTGAAGTGGCCAAATTAAACGGGATCGATCCGATTCGCGACCTGAACTTAAAGATCGGCCTGTTCGGCGGAGAAGGCATGACAGAGGCCATGCGCGCCGAGATGAAGAAGATGTGGGGAGAAGATTTCCTTTGTACGCAGAACTATGGGATGAGCGAGCTATGCGGGCCGGGGGTTTCCGGAGAGTGTGAATATCTGTGCGGCATGCACATCAATGAGGACTGGTTTATTCCCGAAATCATTGATCCCAATACAGGCGAGGTATTGCCTGCGGGAGAGAAGGGGGAATTGGTTATCACCTGTCTGGGCCGGGAAGCGCTGCCTCTTTTGCGCTATCGGACGAAAGATATCTCCAGGCTGTTCTACGAGCCGTGTAAATGCGGAAGAACCACCTGCCGGATGGAAAATCTGTCGGGACGTTCGGATGATATGCTGGTTATCAGAGGCGTAAATGTATTCCCGGGCCAGATCGAGGAAGTGCTGCTGAAGATCGAAGAGATCGGGCCGCATTATGAGATCCTGGTGGAGAGGAAGAATCATCTGGATGTGATGACGATCTCCGTGGAACTGGTGGACGACCGTCTGCTGGACAAATATTCCATGTTGAGCGCTCTGGAGACCAGAATCCGTCAGGGCCTGCGGGATATTCTGGGTCTGGACGCCACGATACGGCTTATGGCGCCTCAGAGCCTGCAGCGATTCGAAGGAAAAGCGAAGCGAGTTACAGATCTAAGAAAGGATGGACTATAAGATATGGCAGAAACAAAGATAATGCTGGGAAACGAGGCAATCGCCCGGGGAGCCTATGAGGCGGGAGTGAAGGTGTCCTCCGCTTATCCCGGAACTCCCAGTACGGAGATCAGTGAATACATAGCGAAATATAAAGGGGAGGTCTATTCCGAATGGGCGCCCAATGAAAAGGTGGCGACGGAAGTGGCTATCGGCGCATCCATCAGCGGTGTGCGCTCCCTTGCCTGTATGAAGCACGTAGGGCTTAATGTGGCCAGTGACCCCCTCTATACAGCCTCCTACTGCGGCGTGAACGGCGGAATGGTCATGGTAGTGGCGGATGACCCGGGACTCTACAGCTCCCAGAATGAGCAGGACACCCGTATGGTGGCCAGAGCTGCGCAGGTACCGGTACTGGAGCCTTCCGACAGCCGGGAAGCCAAAGATTTTGTAAAATTTGCATATGAGCTCAGTGAAACATATGACACTCCGGTGATCGTAAGGGTCACCACCAGATTATCCCATTCCCAGGGCCTGGTGGAGCTGTGTGACCGCCAGGTGCCTGAGGATAAAGCATACGAGAAAAATCCGGCGAAATATGTCATGGTTCCCGGCAATGCGAAATTCCGTCATCCGGTAGTGGAAGCCAGGAATAAAAAGCTGGCGGAGGACGGCTGTTCTTTCCCGGTCAACCGGGTGGAAATGGGAGATACCCGCATCGGCGTCGTCACCAGCGGTATCGCTTATCAGTATGTAAAAGAAGTGCTTCCAAAAGCTTCGATCTGTAAACTGGGAATCGTCAATCCGCTCCCGAGAAAATTGCTGGAAGATTTTGCTTCCAAAGTGGACACTCTGTATGTGGTGGAGGAACTGGAACCCGTCATAGAAGAACAGATGCGTTCCTGGGGAATTCCGCTGATCGGAAAAGAGATCTTCACCGTTCAGGGTGAATACAGCGCCAACCTGCTTCGAAAAGCAATCTTAAAACAGGATCTCGGTTTAAAAGATCCCGCTCAGATCCCGGTTCGGCCTCCGATCCTCTGTCCCGGATGTCCGCACCGCAGCGTCTACCATGTGCTGAAGAAACTGAAAATCCATGGAGCCGGAGACATCGGCTGTTATACGCTAGGGTCCGCGCCGCCTCTGGGCGTGGTGGAGACCACGGTCTGCATGGGCGCCAGCATATCCACCCTGCACGGCATGGAAAAAGCCAGGGGAAAAGAGTATGTAAAAGACTGGGTGGCTGTGATCGGCGATTCCACCTTCCTTCATACCGGCGTCAACTCCCTGATGAACATGGTCTATAACCAGGCCAGCGGTACGGTCATGATCCTGGACAATTCCACCACCGGAATGACCGGGCATCAGGATCACGCGGCGACCGGTAAAACCCTGATGGGAGATCCCACCTACGCCATCGATATCCCGGGCCTGTGCCGCGCCATCGGCGTACCCAATGTGGTAGTGGTCAATGCGTTTGATATCGAGGAGCTGGAGCGGGTGATCAAAGAGGAGACGGCGAAGGATGAAATTTCCGTTATTATCACGAAATCTCCCTGCGTCCTGTTGAGCAAAGAGAAAAAACCGTATTACGCGGTAGACGAAGATAAATGCAAGAAATGCGGTATGTGCATGAAACCCGGATGTCCTGCGATGACCAGAAGGGAAGACGGGATCATAAAGATTGACGATACCATGTGTACCGGCTGCGGTCTGTGTGAATCCCTGTGTAAATTCGGAGCAATTGAGAAGGCAGGTGAAAGATAATGGAGACAAGAAATATCATGATAGTAGGCGTCGGCGGTCAGGGAACCCTGCTGACCAGCAGAATCCTGGGCGGTCTGGCCATGGACGCGGGATATGATGTAAAATTATCCGAGGTACATGGAATGGCGCAGCGGGGCGGCAGCGTTGTTACCTTTGTCCGCTATGGGGACCAGGTTTCGGAACCCATCGTGGAAGAGGGCTGTGCGGATGTCCTGATCTCCTTTGAGCGGCTGGAAGCCATGCGGTATGCCCATTTCCTCAAAAAAGACGGCGTGCTGATCGTCAACGACCAGCGGATCGATCCGATGCCCGTCGTGATCGGAAGCGCGCAATATCCGGAACACATACTGGAAAATCTGGAAAAAGAATATAAGCTGTATTCGATCGACGCGATGGCGGAGGCCAGGAAACTGGGCAACACCAAAACGTTTAATCTGATCGTACTTGGAGTGGCGGCCCAGCATATGGATTTCAGCAAAGAGCAGTGGTGCAGGGTGATCGAAAAAACGGTTCCCCCGAAAACCATCCAGGTCAACCTGCAAGCTTTTGAAATAGGTTACACAAAATAGGAGGTTCGAACATGTTAAAACAGTTATCCGTTTTTGTAGAAAACCGTTCCGGAAGCCTGATGAATGTCACAAACGCACTTCTGGATGCGGATATTAATATCCGGGCCATCTCATCTTTTGATACCCCTGAATTCGGTATCCTCCGGTTAATTGTGGATGAGCCGGAGGAAGCCAAGGCGGCCCTGACTGCCAGAGGCTTCGTCGTACGGGTGGGAGATGTGCTGGCGGTGGAGCTGGAAGATAAAAAAGGCAGTTTAAACGCCATGTTAAAGATTCTCGCCGATGGAAACATCAGTATAAACTATATCTATTCTTTCGTGATCCGTGAAAACCAGGCGCCGGTGATGGTGTTCCACACCGATGATATCGAAGAAGCGACCCAGCTGCTGGAGAATCACGATTTGATCATAGTGGATTAATGGAAAACTTAAGAAAAGAGAGGATACACTTCAATGCCTAATTATTATCAGCCGGAAGTTGAATGCGCATCCCGGGACCAGATCAAGGCCTGGCAGGATGAGCGGCTTGTAAAGCAAGTGAAACATGTATATGACAATGTACCGTATTACCGCAATCTGATGGAGAAGAAGGGAGTGGTGCCGGAGGATATCAGATCCACAGAAGACCTGAATAAACTGCCTTTCCTGACCAAAGACGACTTGAGGGAAGCTTACCCTTACGGCCTGCTGGCCGTGCCGCTGTCCGACTGTGTGAGAATACAGTCCACCAGCGGAACGACAGGGCGCCGGGTGGTGGCTTTTTACACCCAGCACGACCTGGACCTGTGGGATGACTGCTGCGCCCGTGCCATCGTCGCGGCCGGCGGGACCAAGGACGATGTTGTCCATGTGTGCTATGGCTATGGATTATTTACCGGAGGCCCCGGCTTAAACGGAGGTTCCCACAAGGTGGGGTCCCTGACCCTGCCCATGTCTTCCGGAAATACGGACCGCCAGATCCAGTTCATGTGTGATCTGGGCTCCACGATTCTGTGCTGTACGCCTTCCTATGCCGCTTATCTGGCGGAGAGCATCTACGAGCGGGGCCTGCAGGATCAGATCAAGCTAAAAGCCGGTATCTTCGGAGCGGAAGCCTGGAGCGAGGAGATGCGCCAGGATATCCAGAATAAATTACATATCAAAGCCTATGATATCTACGGCCTGACCGAGATCTCAGGCCCCGGCGTATCCTTCGAGTGCAGCGCCCAGGGCGGTATGCATGTCAATGAAGACCACTTCATCGCGGAGATCATCGATCCGGTGACGGGAGAGGTACTGCCTGACGGCGAAAAGGGAGAGCTGGTGTTCACCAGCATCACCAAGCAGGCGTTCCCGCTTCTGCGCTACCGCACCAGAGACATCTGCGTGCTGAACCGGGAGAAATGTTCCTGCGGCAGAACCCACGTGCGCATGTCCAAACCAATGGGCAGAAGCGACGATATGCTGATCGTCAAGGGCGTCAACGTATTCCCGTCCCAGATCGAGACCGTATTGCTGAACAAGGGATATCCGGCCAACTACCAGATTATCGTTACCCGTGAAAACAACAGCGACAAGCTGGAAGTGCTGGTGGAGATGACCCCTGAGATGTTCTCCGACGAGCTGTCCAAGATTACGGTAAGGGAAAAAGAACTGAACGGTGCGTTAAAGGCAATGCTGGGCATCTATGCCGTTGTGAAGCTGGTCACACCTAAGAGTATCACCAGAAGTGAAGGAAAGGCTGTCCGCGTGATCGATAAGCGGAATCTATACTAATCCATTAGGAGGAGAAACTTATGACAGCGAAACAAATATCTGTATTTCTGGAAAATAAGCCCGGACAGCTGACGGAATTCGCCAAACTGCTGGAGCAGCACGGGATCAATATGCACGCGCTGTGTGTGGCGGACGCCAAAGATTTCGGAATATTGAGAATTATCGTGGATGATTCCTACAAAACCGCCTGTGTCCTGAAAGAAGCGGATTATGTATTTTCTATCACGCCGGTACTGGCGGTGGAGATGCCGGATAAACCCGGCAGCCTTGCCAGAATCCTGGATCTGCTGGCGGAGAATGAGATCAATCTGGAATATACCTATGCCTTTACCTCCAGGAAAGAGGGCTATGCCTATATGATCCTGCGGGTAACGGACAATGAAAGAGCCATCGAAGTGCTGGGCGAGAACGGAGTGAAACTGATCTGCCAGCATGATATGGGGGGGATTTTCTGCCAGTAGGGTTATTTGCTAAGGGCCGGAGCGGTCTGCCGCAAAGGCTGGCTGGCCGGGAGGGACAAAAAAGATCCGGCCGCAAAATCGCATCGGCCGGACCTAAGAACGGGTAACTTTCGAAGAGGACGAAACCTCTGATTCGCAGGACCCGGGGCGGTTCTTCCTCGGGTTTGGGTATGCCCGCTGCTTAAGACTGGGGTGCGTGTCGGTGTCCCTGGGATGCTCCGGGCAGCCGGATTCCTTTGTGTCTCCTCGGGAGCGCGGAGGGCTTGCGCTGGCACCCGCTAAGTGAAATCGAAAAGCCGGGTTCAGGAACCGAGCCTATTCACCAGGAACACGTGATGTGTTCCCGGTTCAGAGGCTCTTGCCCGTCGGACGTGAAGTCCGCCGGTCATCCTGAACCCGGCTTTCCGATTCCACTAAGCGGGAGCTCAGTCGCCCTATGCGCTCCCGGGGAGACACAAAGGAATCCGGCTGCCCGGAGCATCCCAGGGACACCGACACGCACCCCAGCCTTAAGCAGCGTGCATACCCAAACCCGAGGAAGAACCGCCCCGGGTCCTGCGAATCAGAGGTTTCGTCCTCTTCGGAGTTACCCGTTCTAAGGTCCGGCCTCAAGCGATTTTGCGGCCGGATCTTTTTTGTCCCTCCCGGCCAGCCAGCCTTTGCGGCAGACCGCTCCTGCTTTAAAATAAGCTATTGGGGAAAGGGCGGGGGAGCGTTTGAAAATGGTTCTCGCCTTATGATTTGAGTAGGCTTTGCATTAATTTCAAGGTATTCTTTTTAGTAGTTTTTCTTCTTCCGTAATGGAATCCAGCAGTTTCTTGGACAGATAGAAATATTCTTCTATTTCCTCCGGTTTAAAATGGGCAAAAACCCGGTTCATAAAGGCTGTTATGATTTCGATACTGTCGCTTAGGGCAGTATGGCCGTCTTCTGTGATTACTACATAGGTGATTCTGCGGTCCTGGCGGTCGGTCAGCCGCTGGATACAGCCCTTCATTTCCAATTTGCGGAGAGTGCGGGATATGGCGGGGAGCGTGACGTCCAGCTGCTTGGCGATGTCGGATACGGTAATATATTGTCCCGGATGGGTCTCGGATGCTTTCCAGAGAATATCCAGGATGGTTAGTTCTCCGTGGGGAAGGATATCGAGGGAATCGTAAAGGTTTAACAGCTTTAATTTTCGGATAATGCCATACTGACGGTTGATTTTTTCCAGCATTGCCGGCTCCATTTCTTTTTTACAATCAGATGGCCGCAGGTATACGATGCAGCCGGGGAGAGTGTTTGGATTTATTGAACGGTATTTTTATGAAATCTAACTATAAAATATCATAATATAGATCAGATTTCGTGTCAATCATGTTTGTGGTATCGATTACATATAAATTGACGAAAGACATGACTGTTATAAAAATTTCTTTGACTATTTTAGACATTGACTTTAGTAGATAGCAGAGTTAAAATTTTACAATGTAAATACATAACTATGTTAAATATTTAGTAAGATACGGAAAGGAATGAGGAAATGGACCGAGGAGGGGTAACCGAAGAGCTGTTAAAAGCTGCCGGTAGAATGAGACGAGTGAGGCTCGGTGCGCTGTTCCCGGATATTTCTCAGGGAGAATTCCTGGCTTTGGAAGTCATATACCGCTATACGCTTATACAGGATAAGGGAAGTAAGATCTGCGTATCGGATCTGGCCAAAAATATGAAGATTGCGTCCTCAGCAGTTTCCAGGATGCTGCATACACTGGAAGAGCGGGGATTAATCAGCAGAGAGGTGGACAGAAGAGACAGGAGAAATACGTATGTTTTCCTGACGGAAGCGGGACGGCAGAAACATCAGGATGCCGTGGATACCATGGATGATTTTTTAAAAAGCGTAGTAAACCGTATGAAAGAGGAGGATATCCGTCAGCTGATTGTATTATGGAACGAGTTAGCGGATATTATTGATGATGAGTTAGACAGCAGGACGAAAGGAGAGAGACGATGACAAAATTATTCAAATACCTGCGCGATGTAAAAGGCATGGTGGTACTGATTATAGCCTTATTGGTTATTCAGGCGTACTGTGACCTGGCATTGCCCCAATATACGTCCAATATTGTAGATGTTGGAATACAGCAGGGGGGCATTGAATATGTGGCCCCGGAGAAAATGAGGCCGGAGACCTTTGAGAACCTGAGCTGTTTTCTGGATGATGCGCAGATACAGACATTGTCGGCCAGTTATGACCAGGACGCGGACGGCAATTATGTGTTAAACACCAAAAAGAAAGAGACGCTGGAACAGTTAGATGAGATGCTGGGCGCTCCCATGATGCTGATCTCGTCCATGGAGGAATCCGGGAAGATGACCATGCAGTCCCTAAAGGGTATGATGGCTTCCGGGAAAATGACGAAAGACCAGGTCTTGAAAATGAAGGATCAGGCGTTAAGCCAGATGGGGGATCTGCAGGAGTCCATGATCACCCAAAAGGCTATTTTGTTCGTGAAATCCGAATACGAAGCGCTGGGGATCGATATGGGGGCCTATCAGACCCATTATCTGCTGAAATCCGGAGGCATCATGCTTTTGTATACGCTGGTGATGGTGGCGGCGGCTATACTGGCCGGTATGCTGGGGTCTTATTCCGCGGCGAAGATCGGCCGGAATCTGCGCAGCCGGATATTTCAGAAAGTGGTTAGTTTCTCAGGGAATGAGCTGGATCATTTTTCCACGGCTTCCCTGATTACCAGAAGCACCAATGATATCCAGCAAGTGCAGATGACGACGGTTATGATGCTTCGTTTCGTCATATACGCCCCTATTCTTGGAATCGGCGGGATTATAAAAGTGGCCGGAACGAGAACGGGGATGGGATGGATCATCGGCGTCTCGGTGGGGGCCAGTATACTTCTGGTTGCGGCCCTTATGTCCGCCGCTATGCCGAAATTCAAAAAGATGCAGCTGCTTGTGGATAAACTGAACCTGGTGTCCAGGGAGATTCTTACCGGACTTCCGGTGATCCGGGCGTTCAGCCGGGAACGTTATGAAGAAAAACGGTTTGAGAAGGCCAACAAAGACTTGATGTCCACCCAGCTGTTTACCAACCGGATCATGACTTTTATGATGCCCGCTATGATGCTGGTGATGAACTGCACCACTGTCCTGATCGTCTGGATGGGGGCGAAGGGAATCGATCTGGGAAATCTGCAGGTCGGTGATATGATGGCGTTTATCACGTATACGATGCAGATCATCATGTCCTTCCTGATGATTACCATGATGTCCGTTATGCTGCCCCGGGCAGGAGTTGCGGCAGGCCGGATCGACGAGGTCATGCAGACCCCATGTTCGATACAGGATAAGGAGAAAAACGCGGATGATAAGCTGTCCGTATGCCGGGGCGTATTGTCTTTCGAAGACGTATCGTTCCACTATCCCGGAGCCCAGGAAAATACCCTTCACCACTTAACCTTCACGGCAGAACCCGGTAAAACGACGGCGATCATAGGCAGTACCGGCTGTGGGAAGTCTACGCTGATCCACCTGATCCCGAGATTTTACGATGTTACGGGAGGGCGGATCACGCTGGACGGCGTGGATATCCGGGATCTGTCCCAGCATAAGTTAAGAGAGCTTCTGGGCTTCGTTCCCCAAAAGGGGATGCTGTTCTCCGGAAATATTGAATCCAATATAAAATTCGCCGGAGAGGACACGATATCGGACGAGGCCATGGTAGAGGCGGCCGGGATCGCGCAGGCGGTGGAATTCATAGACTCCAAACCGGAACAATACAAGAGCCGTATATCCGAAGGCGGGACGAATGTGTCCGGCGGCCAGAAGCAGAGGCTGTCGATCGCCAGGGCGATCGCGAAGAATCCGAAGGTATTTCTGTTTGACGACAGCTTTTCCGCGCTGGACTATAAGACCGACGTGGTTCTGCGTAAGGCCCTGAATGAGAAGGTTCAGGATGCGACCGTCATTATCGTGGCCCAGCGGATCAGCACCATTCTCCATGCGGACCAGATTATCGTGCTGGATGAAGGCAGGATCGTGGGAATGGGGAATCATGAAGAACTACTGGAAAACTGCGAGACCTATCAGGAAATCGCGAAATCGCAGCTTTCGGAGAAAGAACTGAAAGGAGGCCGCGCATCATGAGTAAAAAAGACAACAACACCAGTTCAAGGCCTATGGGACCCAGACATGGAATGGTGCCGGGCGAAAAGGCAAAGGATTTTAAAGGAACTATCGTAAAATTATTAAAATATATGAGCAGCTACAAAGTGGGAATTGTCTTTGTGCTGATATTTGCCATAGGCAGCACCGCTTTTAACATCGCCGGCCCGAAGGTGTTAAGTAAGGCAATCACCGAGATTTTTAACGGACTGGTGGGGAAGATATCCGGTTCGGGAGGCATCGATTTTACCAAGATAGGGCAGATTCTGCTGATTATGCTGGGCCTGTATCTGATCAGTTCCCTGTTCTCCTTCATTCAGGGCTGGATCATGACCGGTATATCCCAGAAGCTCTGTTTCCGGTTCCGTAAGGAGATTTCGGAAAAGATCAACCGGATGCCCATGAAATATTTTGAATCCAAGACGGTGGGAGAAGTCCTCTCGAGAATTACCAATGATGTGGATACGCTGGGAATGAGTCTGAACCAGAGCGTTACCCAGCTGATCACCTCCGTTACCATGATCATCGGCGTGCTGATCATGATGTTAAGCATAAGCCCGCTGATGACGCTGATCGCGCTGGTCATCCTTCCGATCTCCGTGTTGCTGATCGCAGTCGTGGTGAAAATGTCCCAGAAATATTTTATCACCCAGCAAAAATATCTGGGTAAGGTTAACGGACAGGTGGAAGAGGTCTTCAGCGGCCATAACATCGTCAAAGCTTTCAACCGGGAAGAAGCCGCCATTGAAGAGTTCGATCAGACCAATGACGTACTGTTCCAGTCAGCCTGGAAATCCCAGTTTCTGTCCGGCATGATGCAGCCGATCATGATGTTCGTCGGGAACCTGGGATATGTGGCGGTGGCAGTCAGCGGAAGTATTCTGGCGGTGAAACGGGTGATTGAAGTCGGCGACATCCAGGCATTTATCCAGTATGTCCGCAACTTTACGCAGCCGATCTCGCAGCTGGCGCAGGTATCCAACATGCTGCAGTCCACAGCGGCTGCGTCGGAGCGTGTCTTCGAATTCCTGAACGAGGAAGAAGAAATTGACAATGTGGAGAACCCGGTATCCGTACAAAATATACAGGGCAAGGTTTCATTTGAACACGTCCATTTCGGTTACAATCCCGATAAAATCATCATCAATGATTTCAGCTGCGAGGTAGAACCCGGGCAGACGGTGGCCATCGTAGGCCCTACCGGGGCAGGCAAGACGACCATGGTGAAGCTTCTGATGCGTTTCTATGATGTCAGCGGCGGCAGTATCAAGGTAGACGGCCATGATATCCGTGATTTCAACCGCAGTGAATTAAGAGAGAGTTTCGGAATGGTACTCCAGGACACCTGGCTGTTTAAGGGGACCATCATGGAAAATATCCGTTACGGCAGGCTGGACGCCACAGACGAGGAAGTCATCGCTGCGGCTAAAGCGGCCCATGCCCATCATTTCATCCAGACACTCCCCGGAGGCTATCAGATGGAGTTAAATGAAGAGGCGGATAACGTCTCCCAGGGACAAAAACAGCTCTTAACCATTGCCCGTGCCATACTGGCGGACAATAAGATACTGATCCTGGATGAGGCCACCAGTTCCGTAGATACCAGAACCGAAGCCCGGATTCAGAAGGCTATGAATAACCTGATGAGAGGCCGGACCAGTTTTGTCATTGCCCACAGGCTTTCCACCATCAAGGACGCAGATCTGATCCTGGTTATGAAGGACGGCGATATCATCGAGCAGGGCAGCCACGAAGAACTGCTGGCGAAGAACGGTTTCTACGCAGAACTCTACAACTCCCAGTTCGAGGAAGCGATCGCATAAATTTTGCCGCATACTGCATGAAGGAAAGGAAGGAGCAACATGTTAAACAGAAGCGTCACTATAGGCAGACAATACGCCAGCGGCGGCAGAGAGATCGGAAAGCTGCTGTCCCAAAAACTGGATATGCCCTATTATGACTATGAACTGGTTCTTCTGGCCGCTGAAAAATACGGCCTGAACCCGGGAGTCTTAAAGGAAAAAGATGAGATCCGGACAGACAGCCTGCTGTACAATCTGGCCGTCCTGACATCCGGAAATGCGCGGAATTTTGGAAAAGTAATGGAACCCTATGAGATCTTCCAGGCGGAATGCGAAACCATCCGCAGGTTATCGGAGAAGCACCCGGCCGTCTTCATCGGCCGGTGCGCCGATCTGGCGCTGATGGAGACCGGGAAACCGCTTCGGGTCTTCATTTACGCGACGAACATGGAGGACCGGATCAAAAGGGCCCACGAAGTCGATCACATCGACATGAAAAATATAGAATCCTACATAAAACGAAAAGACATGAAACGTAAGAGCTACTACAACTCCTTCGCCCCAACGGAGTGGGGGCGGATGGAAACTTACGATCTGTGCCTGAACAGTTCGGACCTGGGATACGAAAAATGCGCGGAGATTATTGCGGAAGCACTTGTTGAATGAGACTTTGGGGAGGGCCGGGAGGAATACTGTGAGCGGGGCATTCCGTGACGGGGGCATGGTCCGGGCGGAGGCGGAATTTCCCGGGAGACAGGGACAAGGAACCGGGCGGCGTATCGCATCGGGCGGGCCCAGGCAGATCTAGTTACGAAGGATTCGGAACCCTTTATTCGCGGGTCCGGGGCAAACTCGCCATTCGGCTCAGACAGTGCCCCGGACCCGCAGGGTTCCGAATCCTTCTCCACAAGATCTGCCAGGGTCCGCCCTCAAGCGATACGCCGCCCGGTTCCTTGTCCCTGTCTCCCGGGAAATTCCGCCTCCGCCCGGACCACGCCTCCGACACGGAACGCCCCGCTCACAGTATTCCTCCCTGCTTTACTAAAAGTGTGAGTTGCTGGTGCTGTAGGGGAGTAATTTAAGAGCGTGGTATGGCAGTGCTTGGGAGCAAAAGATCGGCCGGACAAACAGGAAGTTATCTTTTTCTATATTTCTTTTCTATTCGATTTGTATATATGATCATTAACAAAATACTAGCGATCATTAGTCCAACAATGGATAATAATATCCATGCTGAATTTTGCCCGGAAAGAAGCGGCAAGCCAAGTATAATAATCACGACGCCATATAAAGAAAATAATTTCGATATTGCTCTGTTGTAGGCTTTAATATCTGTCACCTCAAAGACATCGGCATTCGCCCAAAAACGCATTGGTTTTTTCGTAAATAAACTGTAAACAGCTAATATGATAAATAGCAAACCCAATGCAGACCAAATTATAAAACCAATTATTTTTCCATCCATTACTATTCCTCCTTCAAATTCCAAGCTTTGATTTCGATTTATCCGTTAAAGGCGCCTCAATTTTGGTTTATTGCTCTGCCGTAAAATATGAAACGGCCTTTGATTACCGCTCAAAAGTACAAGTTTAATCATTTTGATAATACCATATTTTAACAAGTGCCACCATAACATATGTGGATAAGACGGGTTCTGCCCAATTCAGATATTTCAAGCGGCAGTATCTCTTGAATGTGGAAGCTGCCGCTTATTTTATTTCCCTCCTGCGCCGGAAATTCAGCGGATTGTTCTTAATGACCGGGGACTTTGCCAGTACCTTTTTCAACACCTACTCTATGTGTTGGCTCTTATGAAATATATAGATAGATGGAAAGTAGATTTTAACAAAGGATTCTCCAGCAAAATACAACTTTTATTTCTCTCTTAGAAACTGGAAAAACGCTTTTTGTAAAGTAGGGGAGAGAGGGGCGGGGCGTGTTCTTTTGAAACCGGAGGGCGGCTCTCGCGGGGGCAAATCACTTGAGGCCGGGCCTTAGAACGACTTACGCAGAAGGTGGGAGAACCTCGCAGGGCCCGGAACACTGTCCGAGCCGTCCTTTGGCGAGTTTGTTCCGGGCCCTGCCAATAAGAGGTTCTCCCGCCTTCGGAGTTAGCCGTTCTTAGGCCCGGCCGAAGTGATTTGCCCCCGCGAGAGCCGCCCTCCGGTTTCAAAAGAACACGCCCCGCCCCTCTCTCCCCGGCCCCTTTCAAAAAATCCCAAAATCTCTATTGACAAATAAGAAGTAATCGTTTATTATTGTATTAGTTAATTACTCAACTAACTAACTGAAAGACCAAAGGGGGTATCTTATGAAGTTAGAATTTGAAGAGGAGAGGCCGATCTTTATTCAGATAGCGGAAGGAATAGAGGACGCCATTCTATCTCAGGCATTCCCCGAAGAAAGTCAGATACCTTCCATAACGGAATTTTCTGTTACCTATCAGATCAACCCAGCAACCGCGTTAAAGGGGATTAATCTACTGGTGGAGGAAGGAATTGTGTATAAGAAAAGAGGAGTCGGGATGTTTGTATCCAAAGGGGCAGTGCAGGTATTGAGAGAGAAGAGAAAAGAGCAGTTTTATGACCGGTATATCCGGACTATGGTGGATGAGGCAAAAAGATTGCAGCTGTCACCGCAGGACATAGTAAATTTAATAGAAAGAGGGTTTGAGGGATGAGCGGAATAGAAATAAAACAGGTGAGCAAACGCTTTGGCGATGTTACCGCCCTGGATCATGTGAATATCTGCTTTCAGAAAAATAAGATTTATGGATTGCTCGGAAGGAACGGAGCGGGAAAGTCCACGTTATTGAATGTGATTACCAATCGGATTTTCGCGGACGAGGGCGAAGTCCTGGTAGACGGGGAACCGTCTGTGGAGAACGACCGGGTTTTGAGAAAAATCTATCTGATGAGCGAGCAGAGCTATTATCCGCCCGGAATGAAAGTGAAGGAAGCCTTTCAATGGAGCGCGGAGTTTTATCCGGATTTTGACAAGGGTTATGCGGAAAAAACAGCGTCGCTGTTTCAGCTTCCGACGAAAAAGAAAATCCATGATTTATCTACGGGATATCAGTCCATCTTTAAGATCTGCATTGCGATGGCGGTAAATACGCCCTATGTACTGTTTGATGAGCCGGTCCTGGGGCTGGACGCCAATCACCGCCAGCTGTTTTACAAGCTTTTGATTGAGAAGTACAGTGATTCTCCCAGTACGATAGTGATCTCCACCCATCTGATCGAAGAGGTGGCGAATGTAATCGAACAGATCATTATTATTAAGAATGGCAGAATTATACGGGATGAGACGACGGAGGAGCTGCTGTCGAAGGGATATACGGTATCCGGAAACGCGGCGCTGGTGGACCGGTATACCGCGGGTCGCAAGCTTCTGGGTGAAGATACTTTAGGCGGCCTTAAGTCCGCTTACCTGCTGGGCAGTGTCAAAAAAGAGGAAGTGCCGGCGGGACTGGAAGTGTCAAAGCTGGATCTCCAGAAATTATTTATTCAGATGACGAACGATTAGGAGGGGAGAACATGAATATCAAAATTTCTGTCAAATACCAGTTTCAGGATATTACGAGAGCGCTGATTATATTTTGCGGTATTCTTTTGATCCTGATTCTGATGTTATTTATACCTGGTTTACAGGGAACCACCAACGGCCTGGAAATTTCCGCGTTTATTTTTCTTTTTGTTATTGGCTTGAATACATTTAAGGAAAACTTTGGGATGTTTCTGCAAAACGGGGTTTCCCGGAAAACCATATTTGCGGGTAAGCTGCTCTCTACCTGTGCGGTATGCGCGATTATGGCAGTGGCTCTGGTAGTCTTAAGCAATGTCGCCAAGCTGGGGATAGGCTATCGTGACATCCAGTTAGGGACTCTGTACGAGATATTGTATACGGAACGCATGGCTTCCATTTCGCCGGTCCTTGTTGTGTTGGAGAATCTGCTGCTGCTTTTCTGCTGCTGTTTTGCCTTTATGATGGTGGGATATTTTATAACGATCGCCTATTATCGGATGGATAAACATTGGAAACTTCTGATATCGGTAGGATTGCCGGTACTGTGTTTTGTACTGCTTCCTATCGTGGATACGGTGCTCGGCGGCGTGATCTTTCTGTCTATACTCCGGGTACTTATGTTCGCGACCGGACTGCAGTTTGGAAGCCCCTATATTTGTATGCTGTCGGCACTGGCGGTCACGGCCGTCTTCAGCGGACTTAGCTGGCTATTGATGCGAAGAGCGGTGGTAAAGAATTAATATGAAGATTAGACCCATAAAAAATGAAGAAATTATGCTTTTGACAGATTTCGTATATGAGGCGATCTATCAAAGAGATCTAAAAAATCCTTTGCCGAGAACAGTGATCCAAGACGCATCCATATGGGTTTATATTGACCGGTTCGGCTCAAAAAAAGATGATCATTGCCTGGTGGCAGAGGTTGGCGGCTATGTTGTAGGCGCTTGCTGGGTCCGCTGCATTCAGGCCTTCGGCCATGTGGGTGACTCTGTCCCTGAATTTGCGGTTTCCGTCTATCCCCAGTACAGGGGAAAGGGCATTGGCACCGAACTAATGAAAGAGATGCTTCTTCTTTTAAGAAAACAGGGTTACGCAGCAACCTCCCTTGCGGTTCAGAAAGACAATTATGCTGTCTCAATGTACAAAAAAGTTGGCTTTGAAATCATGGATGAAAATGATCAGGAATACATCATGATCTGCAATCTGCCATAACCGGATTTGAAGCTTGTACCCGCTTCTTTCCTTTAAAAATTGCTTTGAAAATATCGGGAAAAATATCGCACATGAAAACCTTGACAAGAATTGTATCCCGGCGTGATAATCAGAGATAGAGAAGGAAAGGAGGAGAAGCTATGCTGATCCGATTTAAAATGTTTCTAAAAAGAGACTGGTCGACATCGGAAAAAGTGCTGATGTTATTGAACGCCTATCTTTTGGGCTCGGTGCTGGGATTTTTATTTGCACCGATTAAAAAGGGAATCTATTGCGGTAATCATAATGGAAATAACAACGTAGCGGATGTAAAAGATAAAAAACCGAAAGTAGAGAAAGCAGAGAAAGCAGAATAAAAGAAAAAGAATTCCGGGCAGGCACCAAAAGCAGGAGTGGCGGGGCCGCGTAAGCGGCCTTGGGGGAGGGGCGCAAACGGATCGGGCGCGGAATCGCTTGAGGCCAAGCCTTAGAACGGGTTACGCAGAAGAGGACGAAACCTGGCAGGACCCGGGGCACTGTTTGAGCCGTCCTTAGGCGAGTTTGCCCCGGGTCCTGCGAATCAAAGGTTTCGCCTACTTCGGAGTTACCCGTTCTTAGGCTTGGCCGAAGCGATACCGCGCCCGATCCGTTTGCGCCCCTCCCCCAAGGCCCCTCTGCGGTCCCGCCACTCCGGACCATAGCCCCACCCCAATTTTATCCATAAATTTTGGTAAAAGTAGGATTTTTTATTTGACTTTTTTGTGCAGATATGCTATTCTAATTTTGGTATTGATAGGTTGATTAGATTCACATATTTTTGTAAGTCATCGATTTATTGGATGCTTTACAAAAATATGTGATTTTTTTTCACCCGGAATACAAATATTTTATTTTAGGAGGTATCTTTCATGAACAAAGGTACAGTAAAATGGTTTAATGCACAGAAGGGTTATGGCTTCATCACCAACGATAACG
This sequence comes from Diplocloster agilis, assembly GCF_019042275.1. Classification (GTDB taxonomy): domain Bacteria; phylum Bacillota; class Clostridia; order Lachnospirales; family Lachnospiraceae; genus Diplocloster; species Diplocloster agilis. The sequence continues at coordinate 92,280 of NZ_JAHQCW010000006.1, read as the reverse complement.
GCGGAGAAGATGTATTCGTACATTTTTCCGGTATTGCCGGAGATGGATACAAGAGCCTGGAAGAAGGACAGAGCGTAACGTTTGATATTACGAACGGAAACCGCGGACCTCAGGCAGTTAACGTCTGCGTTGCTTAATTAAGCCGACAAGGAAAATGACTTCGGAAGAGCCTTCCGAAGTCATTTTTTTCTTCTTTTCTTTTTTCTGTGTTTGCCTGTTTTCCGTGTTTCCCGCCGGGCCCGGGAATTTCCCGAAACCGTATCTAATATCTTTGGATTTCACCGCCCTTTTCCCTGGAAGCCTCTGCCAGAAAAACAAGTTTATGTCCTACCATGGAATCCGCTAAGGTCGTGCAGCAGGAAGAGCATGGTTCTCCCTTCAATATAAAGAGGAAATCTTGCACGATAGCCTGGTCTCCGTTACCGTGGGGATTGCCATGCTGATCCTTAGATACGTCAATGATCCGGCTGGTTCGTCCGCCCGGACTTTCGGGCGCTATCTTGTGTACGGTAAAAGATTCGCTTTCAAAATTTCCGATAATCTCGCCTTTGGTGCCGGTGATGTGAATATTTCTTGCGGAAGCGGAGGCTCCGCCGTTCATAGAGAAAGTACCGGTCGCCCCGTCGGAGAATTGAATCAGGATGGACTGATGATCGACAATTTTTAGCCCGCAGCGGTACACGCAGCGGCTGTAAGGATTGTCTATGTTGCGGAGAAGCCTTATTTTTTCTGCTTTTGTGGGAGAGTTGGCACCAATGTCATGCCAGATATTATTTGCCCAGCGCTGGGGATTCTCGATATACAGCCTTTTGGCGGAGTATATGCAGTCCCGTTCCGCAGGACAGTTGAGCAGACAGTGGGTGCCGGCATGCTCCGGCGCCATTTCCGGCAGGAACTGTATGACGGAACCAACGCTGGAAACCGTCTTTGGCAAATTTCCTTTCATGAGCCATGCCATAATGTCGAGATCATGGCTGCATTTCGATAAGAGCATACCGGAGCCGCACAGCTCGGGCGAGGCGTATTTTCCCCGCACATAAGACACAGATTCATGAAAATAGCTGACTTGCTCATTCATGTGAATATGTATGACTTTTCCGATTTCCCCGCTGTTGAGCACTTCCTGAATTTCCCTGTAAAAAGGCGCATAGCGCAGCACATGGCAAACCATAACGATACGGCCTGTTTCGTCTGCACAGCGCAGCAGCAGATCCGCTTCCTTTTGATTCACGGCAAATGGTTTTTCCAAAAGGACATCATATCCATGCCGGAGCAGCGGTATGGTCGTTGCCACATGCTGGGGGTCCATTGTGCCATTGATGACGGCATCTGCGAATCTGGGAACGGCGGTCAGTTCTTCCACGGAAGTGAAACAATGAGAGTCCGGGATCCGGAACAATTGCTGCGCGGTGCGTATCCGGTCTAAATTGACATCCACAACACCGGCAATGCAGAAAAGATCGGGATGCAGCAAAGCTTCCCTGGCATATATCATAGCCCTGGCCCCCATGCCGACCACAATCATGCGCAATGGTTTATTCATAAAATCTCTCGCTTTCTTAGTTCAAATTTACGTTCGGTTTATTTCCTGGTGTAACAAAAATAAGGTAAGTCTGTTTAAATTCTAGTATTTATGCAGATGGATGTCAATAAATATTAAAAACATTTTATTAATTGATGATTTCACGAAAAAATAAAAAACGTTAACATATTTAAACATAATGTGGTAAAATAAGATGGATCAAAATATTACATATGTAATTATTTCTGAAAGGAAGAAGGATTACGATGACAGAGAAACATAAATTGCGGGAGCATTCCTGCGCGCATGTTGTATTCGGGATTCTGTGCTTTATGGTAACGCTGGCTGCGGCAGCGCTGCAAGGAGTATATCTGCTGCTGGTCCGGCCCCGGGGCTACGAATTTACGACGGATTGGATACCGGTCTGGATCATCACGATTGGAATCGGGTTCTGCCTGTTGGGGTTTACATGCTTTTTATGGTGGAACAGGGGGGTGAGGATAGGTCTGCTTACGGCAGTGCTTGCCACCTTTGTAGTCGGCCTGCTGATTCTGCCTTCCTTTTTCACCAGGGAATCTCTGGTGAAGGTGAGCTTTTCCCCGGATTACAAACATCTGCTGGTTCTGAAAGGAGAGGAGGAGTCCGGACAGATCTTTGAGTACCGGACCCGTTTTTATCTGTTTGCGAGAAAACAGCAGCAGTTTTCCTATACCGTGAAGAACGACATGAAATTCCAATGGCTGGCGGATGATGTGTGCGCCGTCACCTATGAGTCTACGGATCAGCAGGTTCATCAGTATATCGCCACCTACGGGGACCGCGGCAACGGAATCAGTTATTACCAGGTGGGAGCGGTGATACAGGGAAAATGGACCATGGGGGATAAGAACACGGCCGGATGGTTTATGACGGCTAATAAGGACGGAATTACCGTGGGAAACGCGGGTTTTCAGGAGACCTATGCCTATGGGGACTGTGTGCAGTTCGGGACCCTGGCGCTGGCGCTTTGTAACAACGGGCTGCCACGCTATAATATTATCTTAAACGAAGACTGCAGTCTCTCGGACAGCGGCCTGATCAGCAGAGGCGGGACTGTTACGCTCTGTCAGGTATCCATGGATCGGACGGCCCCAATCGAGATGTTCTGCACCACGCCGGAAATAGAACAGGCGGTTCTGCCCGAGGAAGAGATGCCGACGCAGGAGGAGATGGAAGAGAGCGCCATTGCGCAGATGAAAAATTTCCTCAGCGAAGATCCCACCCTTTCCGGTATGGTTCCCCAGGATGGAATAATCAAGATAGAAAGCGATTCGGATAATCTCTACTGGATCGCCCTCCTGGCCCTGAAGGCAGAACGAATGGATTACGCCGTGAACGGGGTGGACGTGCGGGTACAGCTCAATCAGTGCGCGCTGACAGCCGGAGATAAAAAAGACTGCCTGCTTTCCCTGGAGACAACCGAGCTGGCGGTAACACCCGGCAATCAGGGAAGCCCGCCTGAGGGCGGGAGCACAACGATGCGGTACCGGATCCGTCTCATGAGAGGAGAAGGGGCATATCTGGCATTGATCCTATACAATGACGCGGATGGATCGCAGGGGCTGGATCAGAGGAAGGGGAATCCGGTGGATCTTTCCGCCGAACCGGCGTATCACTTTTTCATACCGGGCAGATATGACACGACCTACATGTATGTAAACAGGCTGAGCCCGGCGGACGCCGCGGAGAAACTTTATAAAAATGCCCTTCTTTCCGATTATCCCAAAGCGGTAAAAAGCAGGGACGAAAACTTCCCGGGATATCTGCTGGACGCAGAAACCAATACGTTCCTTTACTATGATGGAATCGCCCAGGATCTGAAAAATTACCGGTTTTGGCTGGTCCAGCTTCCTTCCGGTGATCTGGACAGCTCACAAGGGCTGATAACCACCATCGGAACTTATCAGGTCAATATCCTAAGCGGGGAATTCCGCAGTCTGTGATAAAGGTTAATACAGAAATATGCCCGCCAGCCCGCAAAGGGCCATCAACAAAATGGGATGGATTTTCCATTTCCGCAGGGCAAAAAAGGAGAGCGAGAACAGCCCTACAGCGGTCAGATTCAGAGGAAGGCCCAAAGTTTTGGTATCGCTTTGGAAAGCCAGGGACGCAATGGTCAGCGCACAGGATGCGATCAGACCTACGGAGGCTGATTTTAGGCCGCTTAGGACCGGCTGTATCCAGCTGGTCTGCCGATGCTTTTTAAAAAAACGGTATAAAAAAAGAGATATGAGATACCCGGAAATGATACAGCCGAAGGTGGCGGCCACCGCGCCGCCTAAGCCCGCAATACGCATTCCTACAAAAGTGGAAGTGTTCACGGCCAGCGGGCCGGGGGTCATCTGGGAAATCGTTATGATATCGGTGAATTCCTGTAAGGTGAGCCAGGCGTGCAGGTCGATGACCTGCTGGCGGATAAGCGGTATCGTGGCATAGCCGCCCCCGATACTGAAAAAACCGATTTGCAGGAAGGAATAAAGTAAAGATAAAAGCCGTCCGGTCATGATACACGCCTCCTTACCTGTTCCCGGATCTTGCACTCCGCAAGGCAAAGAAGGGCGCTTCCTGGGATCAGAAGACAGACATTGATATGAAAAACACTGCTGGCCAGAAACGTGGCGGGAACCAGCAGGGTAAGTATCAGCCTGCGCTCCCGGAAGATGGTCCGGCACATATCGATGGTCATATCTACGATCAGGGCGGCTACGCCGGCCTCCATGCCCTTGAGTATAGCAGAGACCACGCGGCTGCTGCTAAAGGCGTCATAGCCAATGGATATCATGGAGATCAGCAGCAGGGGAGGCAGGACCGAGGCGATACAGCTCACCGCGGCTCCCAGCCGGCCAAGCGTCCGGTAGCCGGAGAGGACCGAGAGGTTTACCGCTATGGCTCCGGGGGAAGACTGGGCGATAGCGGCCATTTCCAGCAGTTCTTCTTCGGAGAAGAGCTGCTTTTTTTCTACAAAATATCTGCGGATCATGGGGATGACCACGTAACCGCCGCCAAAGGTAAAGGCGCTGATAAAAAAATGAATGCCGAAAAGCCACGGCAGATTCTTGAAGGTATTGGATTTCATAAGCCAGTATTCCTTTCTGAATTTTAATACATCATGCAAATCAAAGGATTCCGTCATTGGATCTTCTATACCGCACTGCGGCGGAAAGAAAGGTGCCGCTTACACGGCCCGCCGCAGGCGTAGTTTCACAAGCGAAACTCTTATTCAGTATAAGGGTTGTTATAACATAAGTAAAATGGTATTATTTTATATAATCCATAACTAAATAGTAATGAATGAGAAAGGAGTGAAGGAGAGGATGACGATCAGGCATCTGCGTATTTTCCAGACCGTGTGCAGGCAGGGAAGCATCACCAGGGCGGCGCAGGCTCTTTATATGACCCAGCCCGCGGTATCTCATGCGATTAGCGAGTTAGAACAGGAAGCGGGCTGTGAATTATTTGACCGGATCTCCAGAAAAATCTATCTGAATGAAACGGGAAAGCTGTTTTTGGAGAAGGCATCCCGTGTTCTGGAAATGTATGAAGAATTAGAAAATGGAGCGCAGAAGCTGGAGGAGCAGGCAACTCTTCGGATTGGTTCCAATATTACCATCGGATACCACTGGCTGCCGCTTATCATGGAAGAATTCCGGGCTGTCTGTCCGGAGGTTCCGGTTCAGGTATCGGTAGCGCAGGCGAGAGAGATTACCGGACAATTATTAAAGCATGAAATTGACCTGGCATTGATCGAGGGACCGATGGAACAGGAGGAACTGATACGGATACCGTTCTCCTCTTACCGGCTGATTCCCGTATGCGCAACTGTATGCCCGCTGGCGGGAAGGGAAGCAGAGCTGGAAGAATTCCTGGAATACCCATTGCTGTTAAGAGAGCCGGGAAGCGCCATCAGGGATACCTTTGACAGTATGCTAAGAGTCCATAATCTGACGGCGAAGCCGGCCTGGACCAGCGTGAACAGCCAGGTTCTCATCCGGGCGGTGGAACGCAATCTGGGTGTCAGCGTTCTGCCGGATGTGCTGGCAGAGTCAAAGATCCGCGGAGGGACCGTGGCGGAGGTTCACATACGCAAATGGAGGCTTGCAAATACGAATCATCTCGTATATCATAAAGATAAGTTTCTCACTGCGCCGATGCAGTCATGGATACGGGTAGTGAAAACCATGAGTAAGCGTGCGGAATAAAAGGTTACAATTTTTATAAATAAAATGAACTGGCACACAGGAGGTAGGGAATGTCTCTGGAGCAGAACGCGCTTGAATTTATTGAACGAATGCAAACATTATATTTTGAACGCAGAGATCACGAAAACGTCCTGGCTATGATGACTGAAGATACCAGCTGGATCGGAACCGGTGAAAACGAGATGTGCAGGGGGCTTCAGGAAGCCAGACAGGCTTTCGCCCGGGAAAAACAGGAGTATCCCGGTTCTTTTGTCATATCGGGATCAAACTATACGGCTGTGCCGTTAAACGAGAGCGACTGTCTGGTATACGGAGAATTAAGAGCCCGCGCCGGAAGCCGGAATATGGCGGATCTGCACCACCGGGTCAGCGCCCTGTGCAGGAATACGCCGAAGGGCATGAAACTGATACATCTCCATCTCTCTGATCCGAATCTGGATCAGGAACCGAACCGTTTTTTCGTATCAAAAAACAACCTGACCGACCGGCGGAATATGAAGCAGCGGATGGAACAGACGGCGCTTGAGTTAAAAGCCCGGAACGAGGAGCTGGAAGAGCTTACGGAGAATACACCCGGCGGTGTCCACAGATGCCGCAATGACGCGCATCTAACCCTGTTATCCATGAGTGAGAGCTTTCTTTCGATTCTGGGTTACACCAGGCAGGAGGTTAAGGAAAATTTCAACGACCGGTTCCTGGATCTTATCTATCCTGCTGATCGGGAAGAGGTGATAAAAAGCCTGAAGCGTCAGTTGAGTATGGGGAATACCGTGGAGATGGAATACCGGGTTATCTGTAAAAACGGGAAAGTCCGCTGGGTCCTGGATAGGGGAAAACTGGCAAAGTCCTATGACGGTACGCAGACCTTTTACTGCATGATGATTGATATTACCCAGAGAAGGCAGGAGCAGGAGGCGCTGCGTCTTAGCCTGGAGCGGCATCAGGTGATCATGAACCAGGCGACCGATATTATATTCGAATGGGATATCCGTAAGGATACGCTTGATTTTTCTTCGAACTGGCAGAAAAAGTTCGGTTATCAGCCGATCAAAAGCCGGATCAGCCGGAAAATCCCTTCTTCCGCCAATATCCACGACGCGGATGTGCAGGCTTTCGTAAAGATCATGCAAGATACGGCAGCGGGAGTACCCTATTCCGAGGCGGAATTCAGGATCAAAAATATAAGCGGAATATACCGGTGGTGCCGGATACGGGCTACGACCCAGTATGATGAGGAAGGGAAGCCGTTAAAAGCCGTGGGCGTGATCGCAGACATTGATCAGGAAAAGAAGAACACCATGAAGCTGCTGGAGCGGTCGCTTAAGGACAGCCTGACCGGGCTGCTGAATAAGAAGGCGGCCGAAGAGTGGATTCTTCGGTGTATCAGGGAGCATAGGGTGGGAACCGCACATGCCTTTATGATTCTGGATCTGGATAATTTTAAACATATTAACGATCAGTACGGGCATTATTACGGGGACCGGGTGCTGTGTGAGGTGTCGGACCAGCTTAGAAAACTGTTCCGTTCCAGTGACGTTTTGGGTAGGATCGGCGGCGATGAATTTCTGGTGTTTATGGAGGATATCGACAGCCGGCAGACAGCGGCGGACAAGGCGGAGGCGATTTTGTTTCATATCAGTCAGATACATAGGCTGGAGCGGGTCCCCGCACCGGTTACCTGCAGTATCGGAATCGCGCTGTATCCGGAGGATGCGTTAAGCTACGACGGTTTGTATCAATGTGCGGATCATGCGCTGTATGAGGCTAAGAACCAGGGAAAGGGCAAATATTCTTTCTGGGCGGACGGTAAAGAAGAGAACCCGTAAGAAGTAGCGCAACAGATCTGTCATAGGAAAGATCGATAAAGAGAACAATAAAAATATAGGAAAAGCTTATCTCTGCGCCGCCGGGTTCAGAGATTAAAAATAAGCGTTCGGGTTTCCTGCCGTTAGGCCTTTGAAGGCGGGAAAATCGGGCGCTTTTATTCGCTTTCATAAAGAAACAGCTGAGTAAAGGCGGGAGGACAATATGAAAATCAAACAGAACACGGATTCCCTTACCCAGGATTTCGGCAAATATGTAAGCCTGAATGTATTAGGAATGCTGGGGCTTTCCTGCTATATCCTGGCGGACACCTTTTTTATTTCCAGAGGATTGGGAGCGGACGGCCTGACGGCGCTGAATCTGGCGATTCCGATCTACAGCTTTTTAAACGGAGCGGGCCTGATGACAGGAGTCGGCGCAGCTACAAAATACTCGATTCACAAAGCCCAGAAAAAAGACGGCGCGGCCAATGCTGTCTTTACCCACGCTTGCCTGCTCTGGCTGATTCTGGGAACCTTGTTTGCGGTGGCAGGCGCGGGGTTTAGCGGTCCGATTGCCGCTTTGATGGGGGGAGAAGGAAAAACCTATGAAATGACCAGAATATACCTGAAGACCATTTTGAGTTTTGCGCCTTTCTTTCTTATGAATAATATTCTCATTGCCTTTATTCGAAACGACGGCGGTCCACGGCTGGCCATGAGCGCAATGCTGGCCGGCAGTTTATCGAACATTCTGCTGGATTATATCTTTATATTTCCTTTTCAAATGGGAATGTTCGGCGCTGCGTTCGCAACCGGACTGGCGCCGGTTGTCAGTATCGGCGTTCTGTCCGTACATCTGATCCGGCGCAGGAACGGATTTCATATCTGCCGCTGCCGCATGCGGGGCAGAATACTTTTGGATATTTGCGCATTGGGTATGTCGGCTCTGATCACAGAGGTTTCATCCGGCATCGTGATTATTGTATTTAATATGGTCATTCTTCAGTTGGAAGGAAATACCGGAGTAGCCGCATTTGGGGTCATTGCGAATCTGGCGTTGGTGGTCATCGCGATATTTACCGGGATCGCCCAGGGAATACAGCCGATCGTCAGCACAAACTACGGAAAGGGAAATACCCGCGCCGCCGGGAAAATCCTGAGATTGGGGATCATGACGGCTCTGGGATTCGCCGTTCTTATCTATCTGCTGACTTTTGGATTTGCGGACGGATTGGTTATGATCTTTAACCGGGACAACGATCTGCATCTTAAGCAGCTGGCTGTGTCAGGATTAAAACTTTATTTCACCGCGTTTTTGTTCGCGGGCCTGAATATATTAGCCGCGTCCTATTTCAGCGCCACAGAGATGCCGAAACAGTCCTTCGCGGTCTCGATCATCCGGGGATGCGTTGGCATCATACCGCTGGTGTGTCTGCTGGCCCATTTCTTCGGCATGACCGGAGTGTGGATCTCTTACCCGGTCACGGAAGCAGGTACGGCAGTGCTTGCGGCCGGATTCCTATGGTACGTAAGCCGCAAGCAGATACCGGAAAATTAAGAATTTTTCAAAGTTCGGAATACTCTGGCGGATAAGATAGTGACAACGGCGGAGATCAGTACCGTACCCAAAAGGATCACCCAGGTCTGGTCTTTCAGCAGATCAAACAGGAAACCGTACATTCCCTGGCCGACCGGCTGTGCGCACATGGACAGCGTCATGGCGAAAGAGATTACTTTTCCGATCAGATGGGGCGGGGTTACGCTCTGCAGATAGGACAGGGTCTGCACGGTGAACATGGTGGCGCTTGCCATCAGCAAAAAGCTGCATACCGTGATAATCAGATAGGTTACCATGGCAGGTGCTTGAAGTAACAGGGCAATCCCGACCGGCAATGTGAAGATAGTGGCGGCCAGCAGGAGCAGATGGGAATTGGACACCTGAAGTTTTTTGGAGAGTATGCCGGTCAGAATTCCTCCGCACAGGCCGCCGAAGGCCAGTGCGCCTTCTGCGTAACCGCACAGCTTTAATGATAATCCCAGAGTCTGTGTAATGAGCACCGGAAACCCGACAATCAGCATGGAAGTGAGAAAAAGGTTGAAGACTGCGACGATCATCATAACTTTAAAAATGGTCGGGTTATCCTTGCGGATGTAGGAAACGCTTTCCCGGAAATCGGAGAGCGCCTTGGTCAGCATACTTGTTTTGACGGGCTGCCGCTCAAAAGGGATATGGATAAAGATTTCCATAATCGCGGAACAGGTAAAGCAAAAGATCCCAAGCACAAGGATCGGGGTAAGCCCGAAGGAACTCAGCAGGATGCCTCCGATGATCGGGCCTAAAAGTCCGGCCAGGGAGCTGACCTGATTGATGACCGCATTGGCAGAAAGCAGGTGTTCGGGACTTGCAAGCGCCGGCATGCTGGCCTGGACCGCGGGCTGGTAGGCGGCCTGGATTCCGCACAAAAGCATCATGGTGATGGTCATCAGCAGGACCAGATTCATCTGCGACATGGCCAGTGTGAAGATAAGAACCAGGGCAGCGGTAGTAAAATCCAAGATTACCATGATGTTTCGTTTGTTAACCCGGTCTGCGATGATGCCGCCGACCGGGGAGAGCAGAATCATCGGTATCATGGATAAAGCCAGCACTGTGCCGTAGATAGAAGAGGAGCCCGTAATATTCAATAGATAGAGGGGAAGCGCGAAACGCAGGATCGCATTTCCAAATAAAGAGATAATCTGGCCGATCACCACCAGCGTAAAGTCGCGGTGAAAAAGTCTGTTCTTGTTCAAGAGTAAATCCTCCTTTAATCATTTCCTTATAATTTTCTTACAATATAGATACCGACGTTTGGTATGTAAAGGCTTAAAAGAATATGCCCCGAAGGGCAATCCCATATTTCCGAATAAATTTCTCTATAAAAGATAATCCGTATAGACGGTCAGCAGATCCAGCATATCGTCATCCAGCAGGGGGATGCCAAGACTCTCCGTCATATCTTTCAGAAACCGGAATTTGTTGCGGACGTCCTCTTTGGAATCGCTGAAAACCATAGGATTCAGCCATAAATTCAGCAGAATCATCAGTGCCTGCGCCAATTCATGGGGATACTTTGAATGAATGGAGCCGTCGTCGATTCCCTCCTGGATAAAGGGTTCCAGCGCCGGTGCGATAATCTCTACGGAGTCATGAAGCTGCTCCGCCAGGAACTTCGGATTTTTTAATAAATTGGGGACAGCCTGGGCGAATTCCGTCTGTTCTTTGGAATCCAGGGATTTGCGGATCATCAGTTTTAATTTTTCCAGGCCGTTTAAATCTTCCCGGGAAATGATCTCCGTGATGAGCAGATCATACGTTGTGCTTCTGGAGATCACGGCGTTGATAATATCTTCTTTTGATTTGAAATGATGGTAAATAGCGCCTTTGCTCAAATCGCCGAGTTCATCCACGATATCCTGTATAGTCGTCTGTTCGTAACCTTTTTCCATAAACAGCTTGAAAGACACGTCCAGAATCCGTTCGATGGTTTCTTCCGGGTGTTTATTTCTTGCCATGGATTCACTTCCTTTACATACATTCGTTTGGTATGTATAACATAACACACAGAAAGGGGAGGTGTCAATAGAAGAATGCAAGAATTAACTATTACATTTTAGGGTAAAATTGGAAAAATGCTTGACTTAGAGCAAAGTTTAAGTGCTATGATAATAAAAAATAGTAGCGCTCGAAAAAGCCTCGCTGACTATTTTTCATGCATCGCACATAAGCGGCTAAAAAGCAGCCGCAAGTGCTCATAGCGATAAAAAATAGTAGCGCTCGAAAAAGCCTCGCTGACTATTTTTCATGCATCGCACGTAAGCGGCTAAAAAGCAGCCGCAAGTGCTCATAGCTATAAAAAATAGTAGCGCTCGAAAAAGCCTCGCTGACTATTTTTTATGCATCGCACATAAGCGGCTAAAAAGCAGCCGCAAGTGCTCATAGCTATAAAAAGTTGTGGTGTTAAAATATGGTATTTTAGAATATCAATAAGATTGGAATAGGAGAGGGATATATGGAAAACAGATATTTTGAGAGCATCAAAGAGGAAATTTCACTGCTGGGTTTTGGATGCATGAGGCTTCCGAGAATCTGTGAGGAAAAGCAGGAGATTGACGAGAAAAGGGCATTGGAGATGTTTGACTATGCCCATGAGCATGGGGTAAATTATTTTGATACGGCTTATCCTTATCATGAGGGGCTGTCGGAGCCCTTTGTGGGAAAAGCGTTAAAGAGGTATCCCAGGGAGAGCTTCCACCTGGCCAGCAAGATGCCGCCGTGGATGTTAAAGTCCGAATCAGATGTGGAACGGATTTTTGAGGATCAGTTAAAACGCTGTCAGGTGGACTATTTTGACTTTTACCTGGTACATAATATTTGCAGGGAACATCTGGAAATCGTGGAAAAATTCCATGTCTATGAGTTCCTGAAAAAGAAAAAAGAAGAGGGAAAGATCCGCCGCCTGGGATTTTCCTTCCACGATAAGCCCGCTCTGCTAAGACAGGTGACAGATCGGTACGAATGGGATTTTGCCCAGATCCAGCTGAACTATCTGGACTGGGAACTGCAGGATGCGAAAACCCAGTATGAGATCCTAAAAAGCCATCAGATTCCGGTGGTGGTCATGGAGCCGGTGCGGGGGGGAAGCCTGGCCGGCCTTTCAGAGCCGGCGGCGGAAGTTCTGAAAAAGGAGAACCCGGAATTGAGTACGGCGTCCTGGGCGGTCCGGTTTGCTGCATCCTTACCGGGCGTTATGACCGTGTTAAGCGGTATGTCCGATTTGGCGCAGGTACAGGACAATGTGAAGACGATGACGGATTTTAAACCGCTTACACAAAGAGAGCGGGAGGTGCTTACGGAGGCCTTGGATATCTACCGGTCGTCCGGGACGATTCCCTGTACCGGCTGCAGATACTGTATGGATTGTCCGGCCGGGGTGGATATCCCGAAAGTCTTTGCTATATATAATCAGTACCGGATCGATCATAATGAAAATTCCTTCCGCTCCACGTATGGTTATCTGGAGGAAGAAAAACAGGCGCAGCATTGTGTGCGATGCGGTAAGTGTATGGAGCATTGTCCCCAGCATATCCAGATCCCGGATAAGATGGAAGAGATACGGGATTTCGCGGCCGGCGGCAATTGATGGGAATGTTATAGACAATTCATGTAATTTATAAATTTTTTAGAAATTTTCGAATTCTTTTATAATATAGACACACTTTAAACATATTTCACCTTTATAATAAATATCAGATAGTTGATCACACACTCACTATCTCCCCCCCTCATAAAAATGTGCAAAGGGATGTGTCCAAGACACATCCCTTTGTTGTGTTATTGACTTTAAAGGATTATACGGTAATCTCAGGGTTTTGCATGAAGTTCCCTGGCTATGTCGCAGCCGGTTCTGGTAGCCGCCAATCCGCCTTGTCCGGTTTCTCTGAGACAGGAGGGCAGTAGAGTGCCGATATCGGCCATGGCGTCAATCACTTCATCCGCCGGTATGCGGCTTTCGATCCCGGCCAAAGCCATCTGGGCCGCGGAAAAGGCATTTACCGCCCCTATGACATTGCGCTTAACGCAGGGGACTTCCACGAGTCCTGCCACCGGATCGCAGACCAGGCCCAGCAGGTTTTTCAATGCCATTGCCAGTGCATGGGCTGCCATTTCCGGTGTTCCGCCCTGTTGGGTGACGAGAGCGGCCGCCGCCATAGCGGAGGCGGTCCCCACCTCGGCCTGACAGCCGCCTTCCGCTCCGGCGATCGTGGCGCGGGTGGCTACGACCTGTCCGAATCCGGCGGCTGTGTACAGAGCCTCGATGACCTGCCGGTCATCCGCCAGCTTACGTCGGTACAGGGGCAGTAAAAGAGCGGGCAGCACACCGCAGGACCCGGCAGTTGGCGCGGCGACGATCCGGCGCATACAGGCGTTGGATTCCCCCATTTGAAGAGCCTGCGCAATGATCTCGCCGATCAGGCCGTTGGACAGGGAATCTTCCTTTTGGATATATGCGGCCATCTTCGCGCCGTCTCCGCCGCTTAATCCACTTTTGGAGCGGAGCGCCCCGTCATAGGAGTCCCCGGATTCCTTCATGCGGGTCCAAAGCGTCTGCATCTGCTTCAAGGAAGCTTCGGCGGTGACGCCCCGGTCCCGGCAGTCATCTTCCAGAAACAGCCTCCACAGCGGAAGCCCTTTTTCACGGCATGCGGCCAGCGCCGCTTCTATGGTTTCAAACATCACATGTCCTCCTCGCTGGTATTCAGATAGGTTACTTTGAGCACGCCTTCCAGGTGCTCCGCCCAGCGGACCGCAGTCTGGGGTATGGGCTGGTCGGTTTCCACCACCATGACCGCCCGGCCGCCTCTACTGTCCCGGTACAGATGCAGGGTGGCGATATTGACGGATTTGTGGGCAAGCATGGAGGTGATCTCCGCCACATGCCCGGGCTGGTCGATATGCTGCACGATCAGGGTGGGAGAATCCCCCGTGAAGTCCGTTCTGATACCGTCCAGCTTCCGGATACTGATGCGGCCGCCACCCAGGGAACAGCCCTCCACCTGGAGAAATTTCCCGGAGACACCGGATACCTTAAGCACCACCGTATTCGGATGAGCGTCTTTTAAGCGGATTTCCCCGATCGACACGGCGATCCCCCGCTCCTTTGCAAGTTCCATGCTGGTGGGAATCCGCATATCATCCGACTGCATTCCAAGAAGTCCGGCCACCAGCGCGCAGTCTGTCCCATGCCCCTTCCCGGTGGCTGCAAAGGAGCCATGAAGAAGCATTTCGATCTCAGCAGGTTCTTCACCTAACAATTTTCGGGTAACGTAGCCGATGCGTACGGCGCCTGCCGTGTGGGAGCTGGACGGTCCAACCATAACGGGGCCAAGAATTTCGAACAGGTTCATATTTACCTCCGGTACCGCAACTATGACGGCCTTTCTCTAACGTACATATTTTCCATTCCGATCTTAAGTTATTCTAACATAAGTAAAAGTCACCGTAAAGGGCGGCTCCCCGGAAAAAGTCATTCCACTTGTTATTTAAAGAAAGATCAGGTATGATAAATTACAGATGTTTTGGCGATAAGGAGGAAAATGATGTGGGAGAGTTGGGAAAGTTGCCGAATATAGGAAAAGCCTTGGAAGAGCAGCTGGCTTACGTTGGCATTACGACACCGGAACAGCTTCGGGAAGCGGGCAGCAAGCAGGTGTGGCTGAAAATCCTGGGGATCGACGATTCCGCCTGCTATAACAGGCTGTGCGCCCTGGAAGGGGCCATCGAGGGGATTCGCTGGCATCAGCTTTCGCAGGAAAAAAAGGACGAACTGCGGGAATTTTATAAATCGGTAAAGAAGTAATGGTGGGAGATATGAAGAGAACAAATGATCTTGGCAGCGACCCGATTATAAGGTTGGTGCTTCGTCTCGCTGTGCCTACGATGCTGGCGCAGCTGGTGAGCGTGTTGTACAGCATCGTGGACAGAATCTACATAGGCGCGGGTGTGGGAGACCTGGGGTTGGCCGGCGTGGGCGTGTGCGGGCCTATCGTGACTTTCCTGACTTCTTTTGGTTCGCTGGTAGGCCTTGGGGGTTCCCCGAATATGGCTATGCGGATGGGAGCGGGGAAGAAAAAAGAGGCGGAACAGTTTATGTCCAGCGGATTCCTGATGCTGGTCGTAATTTCGCTGGTGCTGACTGTGGCGCTTCTGCTTTCGAAAGATTATCTGCTTATGTGGTTTGGAGCCAGTGAAGCGACCTTTCCCTATGCGGATACTTATCTGACGATCTATGCGGCAGGCACTTTTTTTGCGCTGATGGCTGTGGGAATGAACAGTTTCCTGATCTGCCAGGGGTTTTCGGGGCTGGGAATGCTTACCGTTGTGCTGGGCGCGGCGTTAAATATCGCGCTGGACCCTCTGTTTATCTTTGTATTTCATATGGGTGTGGCCGGCGCGGCCATAGCGACGGTGATCTCCCAGCTTGCGTCCTGCGCCTTTGTTTTATTTGCTCTGACGCGCAAAACTATGCCGGTCCGCCTGAATCTGAATGGATTTTCCATGCGGTTTGTAAAGCGGATTATCCGTTTCGGCCTGTCCCCGTTCCTGATTATCGCCTCCGACAGTATTCTTTTGATCCTGCTCAACACCATGATCCAAAAATACGCGGGGCCTGGTAAAGGGGATATCCTGATAACCTGCGCTACGATCGTGCAGAGCTATTTCCTGCTGATCTCCATGCCCATGGGAGGCATTACGCTGGGGAGCCAGCCGGTAGTGAGCTTTAATTACGGTTCCGGCGATACGAACCGGATCAGACAGGCGATCCGTGCGGTGACCGGATTGTGCCTGATTTTCTGCCTGGTTATGACGGTGGTGACTTATACGCTGTCGCCCCTGTTCGTGCGGCTTTTTACTTCCAACGGGGAGGTGGCGTCCATGACCGTGCATTATATTAAAATTTTCACCTTCATGATTCTGCCTCTGGCAGTCCAGTACGCGCTGGTGGATGAGACGACCGCCCTTGGCTATGTACAGCTGGCCCTGTTTTGTTCCATGTTCCGAAAATGTTCCTTTTTGCTTTTGGTTATATTCCTGCCCATGTTCTTCGGCGCGGAGGCAGTCTTTTTTTCGGAACCGATCGTGGATCTGGCGGCCGCTGTGATGACGGGATGCCTGTTTGCCCATTTTGTTCCGCCGATGCTGCGCAAAAGGGAACAGGAAAAAGAGTTGGAAAAGGTAAAGTAAGTTAGGTGGATACTCTATGGCTTCTATATTATTGGTAGAGGACGACCGCACATTGAGCGACGGGATCGTGCTGGCGCTGGAGCGGGACGGTCATCTTTTTACGAAGTGTTATGAATTAAAAAGTGCAATGGGGCAGATTCGAAAGCGCACTTTCGACTTGGTGATTCTGGATATAAATCTGCCGGACGGCAGCGGGTATTCACTGCTATCGAAACTGCGGGAGTCCTCCGGGACGCCGGTTCTGATGCTGACCGCCAATGATCTGGAGAGTGATGAAATACTGGGGTTGTCCATGGGGGCGGATGATTATGTGACGAAGCCCTTCAGCCTGCTGATCTTAAGAACCCGGGTCAATGTTCTTTTGCGCAGAAAGCCCGCGCAAAAACAGGATGTGTTCGAAACAGGCGAATATTTGTTTGATTTTCATAGAATGTATTATATGATTCACGGTCGAGAGATCATGCTGAACCGAACGGAGCAGAAGCTGTTATATCTTCTGGTGAAGAATAAAGGACAGATTCTGACCAGACGGCAGCTTCTGGAAAGCGTGTGGGAGAATGCGGCTGATTCTGTGGAGGAAAACGCGCTGTCCGTGGCCATGAACCGGTTACGGCACAAGGTTGAGGAGGACGCGGGCCGTCCCTCCTTTATACAGACGGTATATGGGATCGGCTATGTGTGGAGGGAGGAGTGAGAAGAGATGGAACCCAGAATGGGACGCGTCTACCGGCGGCTGAATGAGATGCTGGATCAGGCGATGGAGGGGGAGTTTTTAGAGAGCCGCTATGACGAGAGCGAGCTCTCCAGGCTGGAAACCAGATGGAAACAATACCTCAGCGCTTCCCGGCAGTCTGCCCGGGAGATTCAGGAAGAGCGCCAGAATCTTCAGAGTCTCGTATCGGATATTTCCCATCAGACCAGGACCCCGCTGTCGAATATTCTGCTGTATACACAGCTTCTGGAAGAAAAGGAAGGAATGCCAAAGGATGCGGGCAGATTGGTTGCGGCGGTGAAAGGACAGGCGGAAAAGCTGGACTTCCTGATCCAATCTCTGGTGATGGCATCCCGTCTGGAGAGCGGTATCCTGAAAATGCAGCCGGTTTTGCAGCCGGCGGGACCTATGGTATTCGATGCGGCGGCGGCCATAGAGCCCAGAGCCTGGGAAAAACAAATCCAAATCGTGATAGAAGAACAGGATTCGTTGAAAGAGAGGGAGATTACAGCGGTTTTTGACCGAAAATGGACCTCCGAGGCCCTGTATAATCTGTTGGACAACGCGGTAAAATATACCCAAGAGGGGGATACGATCCGGGTTGGTATTCGGGAATATGAGATGTTCGTGCGGATATGTGTGGTGGATCATGGAATTGGTATCCGTGAGGATGAGCTTGGACAAATTTTCCAGAGATTTTACCGGGGGAAGGATGTGCGGGAAAAGGAAGGCGTGGGAATCGGCCTGTACCTGTCCAGAAGTATCATAGAGAAGCAGGGCGGATATCTGAAAGCGGTATCCGGCCCGGAGAAGGGATCAGAGTTTTCGATATTCCTGCCAAAATCTTTGGGAAATTCTTAGAATTTGGAAAGATTGTGGAAAGATTTCTTTGTTATAGTCTATTTGTAAAGAAATAGGCTATTTTTTTATTCCATAGGAATAAGCATGGAGGATTTAGGATGAGTATTTTGAAAACAACCCATTTGCGGAAGTATTACGGAGAAGAAACGAATCAGGTAAAAGCTTTGGACGATGTGAATCTGACGGTGGAACAGGGAGAATTCGTCTCCATAGTGGGTACCAGCGGCAGCGGGAAATCAACGCTGCTTCATATGCTGGGCGGTCTGGATCTGCCCACGTCCGGCGGCGTAACTGTGGATGGAAAAGAATTATATTCCATGAAAGAGGATGAACTTACGATCTTTCGGAGAAGAAAGATTGGTTTTGTGTTCCAGAGCTACAATCTGGTGCCGGTATTGAACGTACTGGAAAATATTGTACTGCCTATGGAATTGGACGGAAATCGTACCGATACCGGCTATGTGAGGCAGATTATCGAAACGCTGGGTCTGCAGGAAAAGAAAAACAGCATGCCGAATCAACTGTCCGGCGGCCAGCAGCAGCGTGTGGCCATCGCCAGAGCGCTGGCGGCCAAACCGGCGATCATTTTGGCCGATGAACCGACGGGCAATCTGGACTCCCGCACGAGCCTGGACGTCATGGGCCTGCTTAAGACAACCGGCCGGAAGTTTGGCCAGACCATCGTGATGATTACCCATAATGAAGAATTGGCGCAGATGGCAGGCCGGATCATCCGAATCGAGGATGGCAGGATAACAGGAGGCGGTGAGACAGATGCGTAAGGTGCAGAACAAAAAAACCATCCGCAGGCTGGCGATGCGCAGTTATCATGCCGCGGGCGCCCGAAACCGGATTGCGGTGACCGCGATCGCACTGACTACGATTTTATTTACCAGCCTGTTCACGATCGGAAGCGGAGCTGCCTATTCGATTCAGCGCAATACGGTGCGCCAGTCCGGCGGAGACGGCCACGCGGTATTAAAATACATTACCGATCAGGAGTATCAGGATATCAGGAACCATCCGCTGATCCGCGAGATCAGCTATAACCGGATCATCGCGGACAGTGTCGATAATCCGGAATTTCTGAAGCGCCGCGTGGAAATGTACTACATGGATGATACCGGAAGAAAGCTGGGTTTTTGTGAGCCGTCCGTGGGAAGGACGCCGGAGAAAGAAAATGAGATTATTACGGATACCCGGACCCTGGAACTATTGAACGTGCCAAAAGAGATCGGGACAGCGGTCCCCCTGACCTATACGGCAAAGGGAAAGCAGCATACCGAGGAGTTTACGCTTTCCGGTTACTGGGAAAGTGATCCGGTATTCAATGTGGGATTTGTGATCGTATCAAAGGCATTTTTGGATTCCCATGCGCAGATGCTGGCATACGAGGGAAAAACGGAACAGGGGATGGCGGGAGCTGTTAATTCCTATCTGATGTTCGGGAATACGTTCCGCATGGAAGAAAAATTAAGGCGGGTCATTACAGAGAGCGGCTATACGACAAGATTTGAGGAGGAACAAAGGGAATCGCTGCCCACAGATATTGAGTGTAACGTGAACTGGGCTTACGGGATGGGGGAATTTACCAGCTTCGGTTCGGTCACAGCAATCCTGTTAGGGTGTCTCTTGATTCTGCTGACCGGCTACCTGATTATTTATAATATTTTCCAAATATCTGTATTGCGGGATGTACGGTTCTATGGGTTACTAAAGACGATCGGGACGACCAGGAGACAAATTAAGAAGATTATTACGATACAGGCGCTGCGCTTGTGCCTGATCGGAATCCCGGTGGGACTGGTCGTGGGCTATGGGGCCGGCGCTGCTGCGCTGCCGCTGATCACTTCCAGTATGCTGTCGATGGATGCCAGTATAAAACCAAATCCCGCGATTTTTGCAGGAGCGGTGTTATTCAGCCTGCTGACCGTCTGGGTCAGCACGAGGAAGCCAGGTAAGATAGCGGCCGGGGCCAGTCCTGTGGAGGCCGCCGGATATACCGGGATAGAAAATAAACGTAAAATCAAAGAAAAAGAGAGAACGGACGGCGGAAAATTATGGCGTATGGCCTTATCCAATTTGGGAAGAAGCAGGAGCAGGACGATTCTGACGGTGATTTCCCTGGCGCTGAGCCTGGTGTTATTGAACTCCGTTGTAACCCTGTCCCGGGGATTCGACATGGATAAATATCTGTCCCATTTTATGAAAACGGACGGTCTGATCGCGCATGCGCAGTATTTTAATTTTGAATACCGGGGCGGTGACCAGGATACGGTCAGTGACCAGGCAATACGGGCGGTGGAGAGCAGAGAGGAATTCCTGGATGGCGGGCGTATCTATTATGACCGGGGGATTCTGGTCACAGTAAAAGATCCCGGGGTTAAAGCGGGAGATTTAAGTTATATCGGAATGCCCATGGAGGATCTGCAGGTAGAAGACGGAGAATATTATGCATCCATATATGGTATGGATTCCTTTAACATCGGAAAACTGGATGTAATAGAAGGGGAGCCGGATGAAGAAAAGCTGGCCACAGGCAGATATGTGATCGCAGGCGTTACAACGGATGACCGGGGGAAACCTGTGCCTGAAAACCAGCATTTTCACACAGGGGACCGGATTATCCTGAACAACCGGGGGAAGATAAGGGAATTTGAAGTGCTGGCAGTGAATGCCATCCACACTTATGGCGAGACTACCCGGAACTTTGACGAATATACGTTTATTCTTCCATCCGGCGTGTATCAGGAGTTTACAGGATCTGATGAGGTGATGAGTTATACCTTTGATGTAAAACCGGATAAGATACAAAGCATGACGGAGTTTCTGGCTGCTTATACCAGGAATACGGAACAGGAGATGTCCTACGAGACAAAACAGTCCTATGTGGGTGAATTCCAGGAGATGCAGTATATGCTGCTTATGGTCGGGGGCGCTTTGAGCTTTCTCATTGGCCTGATCGGTAATCTGAATTTTATGAATTCCATACTCACCAGCATCCTGTCCAGGAAGCGGGAATTCGCCATACTTACCAGCATCGGCATGACCGGAAAGCAGATGAAGAAGCTGTTGGCCTTCGAGGGACTTTACTATGCCGCAGGTACCGGGATGACCGCGCTGCTCCTGGGAATCCTGACTTCCGTCTTCGTGATCGGCCGGGTAGGAGGCTCGATCTGGTTTTTCAGCTATCACTTTATAATCTGGCCGCTTTTGATCTGCATTCCTCTGCTGTTTCTTTTGGGAGTCCTGGTACCTGCAGCGGCCATGCGGGGAATGGTAAAAGAAAGCGTAGTCGAGCGGTTAAGAGAGGGTGAATAAATTCAACAACAGTATGACCAAAAGGAACAAAAGGGGACATGTCCAAAACGCCAAACAGCGTTTTGGACATGTCCCCTTTATGAGCCGGCAGCCCAGAGCATCCCGGCCCTGAGCAGCGGGCATACCCAAACCCGAGGAAGAACCCTAACGGATGACCGGGTGCACATAAGGATAATAACTCTGCAAAGCTGAAATATCCACCGCATTTCCCCGATAAGTTTCGAGCCACTCCCGATAGCCCGGGTTTTCCCATACGGTTCCATCCTGGAAAGTAACTTGTTTTATGCAAAACAGGGCATAGGCTGTCTGATTAGGTCCGCCGTCCCCGACCTTAGGCCATCCTTCCATCTTTTCCCCGTCGTACAGCGACCATCCGCCGTCGGGATCGGACGTCTGACCGGGCATAAGCGTCGTATCATCCTCCACGATCCAGTCATAAGTAAACTCCGCGCCGGAGTCCAGCAGTAACCACTTCAGTTTCAGGGGATTCCCGGCTTCATCGTAAGCCAGCATACAGTATTGGGTATCGACCACGGTCTGATCCGTTCGATTCGTGAGAATACGATGCAGATACGGCCAGCCGCCCTCATAATAGCGAAGCTCCACACGGTCAAATACCAATGCCTGCTCTAACGTTTCCACGTCCGGAGTCTCAATAAACGCACGGTCCGGGACCGGAACGGTTCCTGTACTGCCGGAAACGCTGCCGGAAGCTGCAAACCCGAACGAGAGACCGGCAATGATTGCTACAGACGCCAGCACGGCCCCAAATGTCGTCTTTTTATACTTCATAACCGCCTGAATCCTCTCCTCAATCGCAAACCTGCTAAAACCACTGGCAAAAGGAGCAAGCCCTCCTTTTCGCTCCTCCATGCTGATCAGCGCCATAGCATAAGTGGAGCGCACCGCCTGTCCCAACGCACGCACCACAGCTTCATCGCAGGACAATTCCAGATCCCGGTTGGCGAGCCCATACATAACCCAGACAAACGGGTTAAACCAGTGCACGCACAGAGCGGCAGCCAGGAAAAACTTAGTCAGTCCGTCAAACCGTCTCACATGTATGAATTCATGCCACAGAACACAATCCAAATCCCGAACATCCCAGTTTTTTTGCTTCGGAATAAGAATCACGGGCCTGAGAACGCCATAGCTAAGGGGAGCCTTCAGCCGGCTGCTCTGCCGTACCGTCAGCGGTCTTTTCAGCTCATGTTGCGCCAGCCAATCCGATACTACCTCACTCTCCGCAGGCAGCGCTTCCGCAAACAACCGCCGGCATCTAAAATAACAGACAAAGAAAAACACTGCGCACAGCAATCCCCCCGCAAGCCATACCAAACGCAAAACCCTGCCAACCGAAACAGACTCCTCTTCTGATCCAATCCCCGATACCCCGTCATGCTCAACAACCACATCGGAATTCAGCACGGGTAGGTTACCATCCGCCGCATTCGCCACATACCCGTTCGCCCCCCGCTCACCGATCACCGAAAAAATACTAACCGGTGAAGGAAAAGAAAACGGAATCAGCAGCCGCACCAGCACGATCCACCACAAGACAAGAAAAGTCTTCTTTGGAAGCCGGTGAAGCAGCAACAGCCGTACCACGGAAATCAAGGCGATCATGACTCCCGCAGACACGCTCATCTGCACAAGACTCATTCCCGATCACCTCCTGAATCCCCGACCATCCGCCTCAGCCTTTCAATCTGATCGGCAGACAGATTTTTCCGGTCAAGCAAACAAGCGAACAGCTTATCGACAGAGCCGTCAAAAACCTTATTAATCAGCTCATCCGTCTCCTGTTCCTGCACCTGTTCTTTTGGAATCAGGGCATGGCAGACAAAATGAGGTTCCCTGCGCTCGATAGCACCCTTCTTCACGCAACGCTTGATAAGCGTATAAGTCGTATTCACATTCCATCCAACCTGCTCCTTAAGCACATCCGCTATAAACTTAGCCGTAACATCCCCCTCCTTCCAAATAACATCCATCACTTTCAATTCCGAGTCAAACAATTTTATTCCCATACCGGTACCTCCAAACAACGAACCCTAACTAAATTCCAAATACATCTGTCAATTAATAATCCCCAACCATCCCATAACCCTCAGAGCCCAACCCATACTACCACAGTAGTGCCTCATACATCCATACTACCACCGTCGTAAAACAAAGTCAATACTACCACAGTAGTAAAAAACTTTCTCCCATGGAACCCAGCTATCACCAAACAGGAGCGGGAAGATGCGGGGAGCGGTGCCGGGCGCGGGGGACATTCGTATGGGGCGTCAAATCGCTTGAGACCGGACCTTAGAACAGGTTACGCAGATGGAGGGAGAACCTCGCAGGGCCCGGGACACTGTCCGAGCCGTCCTTTGGCGAGTTTGTCCCGGACCCTGCCAATAAGAGGTTCTCCCTCCACCGGAGTTACCTGTTCTTAGGTCCGGCCGATGCGATTTGACGCCCCATACGAATGTCCCCCGCGCCCGGCACCGCTCCCCGCATCTTCCCGCTCCGTCCCCATAGCCCCATTCCTTTCCAAACAATGTAAAGAACAATGTAAGTTTTCGCCTTGCATATTTTCTGCAAAGGAGGTAATATGAGTAAGATATTACGAAACCGCGTAGAAAAAAGCGCAGTGAATGTACAACTGGAGGTAAAGATGAACGAAAAAGTAAAAAAACTTGCCAGAAGCGAATATCTTCCTTTGTTGATCCTGGGTGTGGCCTATTTTGCCATCCATCTGGTAGTGCCCAAGATCGCAGATGATATATCGACTTATGATGCCTATAAGAACGTGGATTTCTTTTCACCCTCTTTTCTTTGGTTTATGGTGAAGGACTGGTACTTTAACTGGTCGTCCAGAATCTTTTTGGATTTCTCTATGGATTTCTTCAATATGGCTCCTCAGTTTATCTGGGTGATCCTGGATGTCCCGGCGATCCTGCTATTGATCTATTCGATTGCCCGAATTTTCCCTGCGAAACACAGGACCGCCTGCATGTGGGTGCTGGTGGGCTTTTTCTTCCTGTATGAATTCATCAATCTGGGCGGGACAGGCTTTATTACGGTAACGGTGACCTATCTGTGGCCTCCTGCGCTTGGAATGTATTCAATTCTGCTGACCAAGCGGCTGCTGACCGGCGAGAAGGTGCGCATGTGGCAATATATCCTGGCTGCGCTGGGGCTTGTGTACGCCACGAATCAGGAGCAGATGTGCGGGATCGGCCTGGTGCTCTTTACCTTCTGCTTTATCTATCAGTGGGTAAAAAAGCGGCCCAAGCTCTATATCGGTATAGAATGGCTGATCACCATGGCGAACTTTATCAATTTTGCCACCTGTCCCGGAAATGCGCAGCGGGCGATTTCGGAAGAGGCAAATTATTATGTGGGATACAGTACGATTTCATTTTTCAATAAGATCCGTATGGGGATCTATGCCACCGGAATGAAGCTTCTGATCGGGAACTGGCTGTTTTTCATGTTTGCCATACTGCTGGCGGTGCTGGTCATCCGCAAGCAGAAGCAGCTGTGGAAGAGGATTGTCGGGCTGATTCCGTTGGGGATCGCCATCGTTTTCGGTCCCCTGGCGCCCTATGCGTCCCGGGTATTCTGGGTGATCGACCGTATTCCCGACGGAGGCACCCTTTACGGTGATCCGGCGGCCATCGGCACGGTGATGGTAGGCAGGGAGATCTTGATGTTTGCGCTGATCTTGATAGCGGCTGTTACGGTTCTGCTGTCCCTGTACTGGATTTTCGGAAAATCCACGCTTACCTGGTGCCTGATGTTCGCGGTGATCATGGGGTACGCTACCCGCGCGGTAATGGGATTCTCACCGACGATCTGGGTGTCCGGCGAGCGGACTTATTTCTGGATGCATGTGGCTTTGATGTTCTGCAGTTATGTGATGTTTGACGAGATACTGAGTACCGCGGAGGGGAAATATGAATCGCTGGCGCTTATGGCCGTCGGTACGCTTCCTGTTTCAGGAGTCCCTCAGTCCATCTATTACTGGGTGATGATCGCGGGGCTATATTTGAAAAAGTCCCTGTCTTTCGCCGCAACCTATATGATCGTGCTGTGGATACCGGCTGTGGTACAATATTTTGAAAGCTTCCAATTCATATACCATCTGTGATGGGGATTTTCACAAAGGGCCGTTTGTGATCCTTCACAGTAAATTTCCAGTGGATATAAGCAGGGCGGCGTGGTATAATATTTCTGTTGTTAGTAAATGCCAGAAAAAGGCGGGGATATGTAAAAATGCATACAAAGAAACTGATTGCTCCAATCATTATTGCCGTACTGTTTATCCTTTATTTGACCGGGCTTTTGGTATTATGGACGAATTTTTATCTGCCTTTGTTCGCGAAAATAGTCGGGGTCTTAATACTGGTGGCATTGGCGGCTGTGATGATCTTTGTTCTGGTTGAAAGAATTCAAGAGATAAGGAGTGGAGAAGAGGATGATCTTAGTAAATACTGATTACATTTCCGGTAAAAACTTATCCATGCTGAGTTTGGTGAAGGGCAGTACCATTCAGTCAAAGAATATTGGACGGGATATTACCCAGGGCTTTAAAACAATTGTGGGCGGCGAACTGAAAGCCTATAATGAAATGATGAACGAGGCCAGGGCGCTTGCCACCAAGAGAATGGTAGAGGAAGCTGAGAAAATGGGCGCGGATGCGGTAGTGAATGTACGTTATGCATCTTCCGCGATCATGCAGGGAGCGGCTGAAGTAATCGCTTACGGGACGGCTGTAAAATTTGTATAGTTTTACATGTGCTTGTCCGGCCGGATCTGTATTATAAGAGCTTTCATGTGCATTCATTTGAATGGGAAATTCGGTTGTATATAGGCAGATTAAGGATGTAAGCGGATCCTGGGAATGAGAGAAATAGGAAGGGCCGATGTAGAAGGAGCGGCGGTCAATGTGTCCGCTGGCTTTCTGCATCGGCCCTTTTGTAAATTTTTCCGAAACGGGTCAGAAGTAGGAAATGTGCCCTAATGCCGGAAGGGCAGGGTCAAAATCTTTATAATGACAGAGGGGGTCCCGGGAAATTCGCCGAGAATGATTTCCCGGAACTGGGAGCCGGTAAGCATATGCATTTGCCGCTGCCCCGCTATTTCTATGAAGCCCGATACCTGATCGCCGACGGCGATATGCGCGTTGGCATAGCCGCCGATCGCTACGCGGGAGGCTATGGCGCAGCCTCCGAGGGAATAGATACCGACGGAAAAACCGCCGACGGCGAAGAGGCCCGCGGCGACTCCGCCCACCGCCAGAATACCTACGGCGACGGCGGCAAAGACGAAGGCTCCGATCCCCAGGGCCGCCAGCACAAGAATTCCGGCGCTGATGCAGCCGACGGACAGGAAACCGGCGCTTATGATTCCCAGGGAAATTAAGCCTACAGCAATATTTCCTATGGCGATAATCCCCTTGGCGCGGTAGAATCCTCTTCCCAGATTGATATGAACCAGAGGAAGGCCGAAAAGGGTCCGCTTACTCTTATATTCATAATGGGGCCGGTAAAGCCGGTAGGGGATATCAAAAGCCTGAGTTTCTGCGTCCCCGTTATCCGGGGAAACGAAGGCTTCCCCGGTATCCTTTAGCAGGCTGTCCAAAGACACCTGGAAGTATTCGCTTATGGCGACCAGATTGCCCACATCCGGGGTTGAGGCCCCGGTTTCCCATTTTTGGACTGCCTGCCGGGATACGCCCAAATGGCCGGCCAGGTTTTCCTGAGACAGGCCGCGGGCTTTGCGCAGCTGATATAGCTTTTCTGAAAAAGTCATTTTTCTCCTCCATGTGTGCATGTATTTTACTATCATCACGTCATGGGTATGGTAACAGAAAGGACTGTAAGCGGCTACCATCCCGGGTAAATATTTTGACAACCAGTGGTTGCAATCCGCTTAACAGCTAGGTTTATCGTTTGAAATGCTTTAAGGCTCCTCAGTGGTCTTTGCAGAGAATGTCCTGGAACTCCGGATGTTTCCCGAACCAGCGGGAGGCATAAGAGCAGGTGCAGACACATTTCAAATTCGATGCGCGGATCTGTTCGGCCGCTGCATGTACCAGCTGTCCGGCGATCCCCCTGCCCCCGAGACTTTCATCTACAAACGTATGATTGATATTGACGATGTGATCCATAACTTCCGGGAAGGTGATTTCCGCCAGAAGTTTTCCGGATTCATCTTTTTGGTAAATGCGGTTTGTTTCACGGATAAAATCCATTTGTAATACCTCCTTAGCATCGCGCCTGACACAGCGATTTCGTTTGAATGCCCCGTGTGGAACATGCATTCAGTTTACAACAGTTTCAAGGAACAGACAATATAAGAAAGCCCGGAAAGGAAAACTTTCCAAAGAGGACAAAGAGGATAACGAATGAAAACGAGAGAAGAGGCGATTGCCTTCTGTAAAACATTTCCGGAAGTCTATGAAGACTATCCCTTCCATGATCAGAACTGGACTGTGATGCGTTATAAGAAGAACCGGAAAAGTTTTGCGTTTATCTATGAGAGGCAGGGAACTGTCTGGATCAATGTAAAATGCGCGCCTGACTGGATCGAATTCTGGCGGAACGCCTTTGCAGGGGTGGTACCTGCTTATCATATGAATAAGAAATATTGGAATTCTATGATCCTAAATGGCAGTATACCGGATTCGGAAGAGAAGCGTATGATTTCAGAAAGCTATGACCTGGTAACCGGGGGGAGATAGCTGATTTATTTCAGCTTTTTCCCCTCTTTTAAACGTTCTACGGCCTGGCTGATCCTGCGGATCTTGGTATCTTCCCTTTTCGCATCCATTATCCAGCGGATATAATCCCGTCTGGAAGAATAGGAGAGAGATTCAAAAAAAGCGGCCGCCTTAGCATCTTTTAAAAGCGCTTTTTGAAAGGCTTCCGGCAATTCCAGGATTCTTTCTTCGTCATCTTTTTCCAGGGTGACATGGATCATGTCCCCAAAATCTTTTCCGCTCTTTTCCCGGATTTCCCGGGTGATACCGATCATATAGCAGCCGCCCATCCGTACCAGAGAGCCTCGGTATTTGATACCGTCAAAAGTGGCTTTGACCTTTACGCGCTTCGCGCCGAAGACTTCATATACGTCAAAGGGAGGTTCGATATAGCCGCCATTGATTCCTTCGTGCTGTTTGATTACCGCATCAAATTCAAGTTTCATGTCTACCTCCGAACCTTACTATTTTTTATAGCTATAGCTATGAGCACTTGCGGCTGTTTTATAATGTAAGGATACCCAAATGCTCCAATAATATTTTAGCCCCGAGGCAGATCAGGATTATTCCGCCCATGAATTCCGCTTTTGCCTTATAGCGGGAGCCAAACACATTACCAATCCTGACGCCCAGCATAGACAATAGAAAAGTAATGACGCCGATAAAGGAGATGGCGGGTACAATGCGGACCTTAAGAAAAGCGAAGGTGATGCCCACCGCCAGCGCATCGATACTGGTGGCCAGAGCCAGAATCAGCATGGTTCTAAAACTTAAGTCCGCATCCGCGGTATCGCAGCCGCACTCGTCGCAGCCGTCTCCCTTGCGCGCTTCCAGTATCATATTGACACCGATGGCTCCTAACAGGAGGAAGGCGATCCAGTGATCGATACTGGAGATCTGTTTTTGAAAGTTGACACCCAGAAGATAACCGATAGCCGGCATAGCCGCCTGGAAAAAACCAAAATAGAAACCGACCAGCGCGGCTTTTCGAAACGTGATCTTTTTCATGGACAAGCCTTTGCAGACAGCAACTGCGAACGCATCCATGGAAAGCCCTACGGCCAGTATAAAGAGTTCGGCAAAATTCATGACAGTTCCTCCAACGCTTACAATACCCTGTGTATAGGCAGTGCAATACACAAGCAAAACAACTATATCACATAGTTTACCGGTATTGCAATAAGATTACATTTCACATAAAACCTTTTGCCGAACCTTCCGTAATATGTTATAATTTTACAAATTGCGACAGATGAACAGAAGAATCTGCGCATGGAGGAAAAAATGAGCCAAAACGGAACGATGTTACAGTTATTCGAGTGGTATCTGCCCGCCGATGGGTCGCATTACCGACGGATCCAGGCGGAAGCCGCCGAACTTGGCAAAGCGGGGATCACAGCCGTATGGCTGCCGCCGGCGTACAAAGGGGCGGCCGGGACGGCGGATGTGGGTTACGCGGTATACGACCTGTATGATCTGGGAGAGTTTGATCAAAAGGGCGGTATCCCCACGAAATACGGTACCAGGCAGGAATATCTGGAAGCCATTAAAAGCCTGCAGGCGCAGGGCATACAGGTATACGCGGATATCGTGCTGAATCATCATATCGGCGCGGACGGGACGGAAGACGTCAAAGTTTGGGAAGTAAATGATAAAAACAGAAATGAAGTCACCTCACAAGAGGAGACGATCCGGGCCTGGACCTTGTTCCAATATCCGGGCCGGGCCGGAAAATATTCGGATTTCATCTGGAATCATAACCATTTTGACGGCATAGACTGGGATGAACAGTCCCGCAGAAACAGAATTTTCCAATTCGCCGGTAAGCATTGGGAGGGCGAGGTGGACGCGGAAAACGGAAACTATGACTACCTGATGGGGGCGGACGTGGATTTTGATAATCCGGAGGTTCTTAAGGAATTGTACCGGTGGGGAAAATGGTACCTGGACACCACCGGCGTGGACGGCTTACGGCTGGATGCGGTGAAGCACATCAACGCGGACTTCTATCAGCACTGGCTTCCCATGCTGCGGGAATATACCGGAAAAGAGCTGTTTGCGGCGGGAGAGTACTGGAGCCCGGAGGTGGCGCGTCTGGAGCAGTATCTGGACAGGGTGGACGGGAATATGTCCCTTTTCGATGTTCCGCTGCATTTTCATCTGTATCAGGCAAGTATCCAGGGAGAGCAGTATGATCTGAGAGGTCTGTTCCCCGGGACGCTGGCAGGGGAAAACCCGTGCCGTGCCGTAACCTTTGTAGATAATCATGACACCCAGCCCGGGCAGGCGTTACAGTCCTTTGTCCAGGCCTGGTTTAAGCCCATGGCATACGCGCTGATCCTTTTAAGGGAGGCGGGATATCCCTGTGTGTTCTACGGCGATTATTATGGGATACCTCATGACGGCATAGCCGCCGCAGAGGGCCTTACGCTTCTGCTTAAAGCCCGGTCTGAGTTCGCCTATGGCAGACAGCATGATTATATCGATGATCCCCGTGTGATCGGATGGACCAGGGAAGGGGACCGGGAGCATGAAGGTTCCGGAATCGCGGTTCTGCTGTCCAACGGAGCGGGGGGCAGCAAGCGCATGTATGTGGGCGCCGGCTTCAAAGGGAAGGTTTTTCGGGATTTTCTGGGAAAATGTGAGGATAAAGTAATGATTCAGGAGGATGGAACCGGGGTTTTCTTTACGGCGGACCGGTCGGTTTCGGTATGGTATGCGAGCGGGGAAGAGTAGATGGAGCAGAAATAGAATTTACAAGGCGGTCGGAGTATTGCTGGCGGTAGTATATCTGGGAGGAAGCGCCGGGTGCGGGCAGAGCGGCCGCGACAGCCAGTTTACCAAAAAAGAGACCGCCACCAAGAGCCTGGCGTCCAACGGGGATCTGATGGTGCGGACCGATTATTCCGATAAGAATAATTGGCTCTCCCTGCCGCTGTACCAGGATAAGCAGGTGGATATCTTTTATGTGTATCCAACCGCCTGGGGAATGCCGGAGGGAAGCACCTCGGTTGTGAGTACCATTGACAATGAAAAAATGCGCCGTACCGCGGCGGGTAACTTTGAGACACAGGCCACAGCCTTTCAGCCGGTGGGTAATATTTTCGCACCCTTTTACCGGCAGTTAGACGCAGGCTTTATCCTTAGCAAATCGCCGCTGGTGGAGCGGGCCTATATCGGTGTGACCCCGTATGCGGACATTGAGGATTCTTTTGACTATTATATCAAACATTATAATCATGGAAGGCCTTTTATACTGGCAGGCCATTCCCAGGGAAGCATGGTATTAAAAGAATTGCTGATGGTATATATGAAGGAACATCCCGATGTGCAGGAGCGGATGGTGGCTGCATATTTGCTGGGCTTTTCCGTTACCGGGGAGGATATGCAGAGAAATCACCATTTGAAATATGCGGAGGGACCGGATGATACGGGCGTCATTATCTCCTTTAACACAGAGGCGCCGGATCTGACGGTAGAAAATAAAACGGTACTAAAAGGGGCTCTGACGATTAATCCGATTACCTGGACCAGATCGGAAACCCCGGCCGGCGCTTATCTGAGCAAAGGCTCCAGGATCCGGGACGGGGAGGACTACACAGATATCTTCCAATTTGCGGACGCAACCGTGAATCAGGAGCGGGGAACGGTAATGTGTTCCACGGTCCGGCCGCAGGATTTTAAAAGCGGAAGCTCGGATCTGTTCCCGCTAGGTGTTTATCACGCGTATGATTACCAGTTTTATTATTATGACATAAGGGAGAATGCCCGGAACCGGGTAGAACATTATTTCCAAAACGCGGAGGCTGATAAATAGCCGGGGCCGCGGCGGATATGCTTTTACAATCAGACAGTGGCGCCGAAAGCGGGGAAACCGTATCGGCTGCCACTTTTTTCGTAAGGAAAAGATCAGTTTTCAAGAGCAGATAATTTCCGGATCAGGAAGAATCCGAACAAAAAGAGGAGCGGACAGAGCACCCATCCAAAACCGGAAGGAAGTCCCGGGAAGACCAGAATCACAGCGCCGAGCACAAACCCGAGAATAACCAGATAAGAGGCCTTTGTGTAATGATCCAGCACATATTCCAAAAGCCTGGTGGTCAAAAGGATGCCAACAACCCCTCCGATTCCCAGCGGAAGCAGATAGGGCAGATGCAGGGTGGTGATCGCGTACATGGTGTCCTCATACATGCCCAGCATCAGCAGCATATAAGAGACACTGATACCCGGCAGAACCAGAGCGACGGCGGTGATAATCCCGGCCAGCCCCAGCATGAAAAAATGAGTAAAGCCGCTTCCTACCCGGCTGCCAAACATACCGGCCGGCAGAAGGTTCATCAGATAGACCAGCAGGATACCGATCAGAGGATATAAAATGACGCCGGGTGAAAACTTTTTCACAGCGGCTTTACGAAATATCATCGGAATACTGCCGGCTACAGCCCCCATAAAAAAATACATGGACGGCAGGTGGAATGTGTCTACCAGGAAGAGAAGAGGTTTCGCAAAAAGCAGCATACCCAGTAGAGCGCCGGCAGTAAAAGTAATAAGAAATATCAGATTTTGGCGGATATCTTTCAAAAAGGAACTTACACTTCGGATCAGGGCGTCATAGATCCCAAGAATCATAGCCATAGATCCGCCGCTTACACCGGGAACCAGAAGAGAACCTCCCACAACGATACCTTTTCCAAATATAACTAAATGAGGTTTTTTCATAAAATACTCCTTCATTTAGGATACCGCCCGGTTAAAGCCGTGTACTTTGAAAGCTTTATTATTTTACCATGCTACCACACTAAAATACAAGGGGATATCCTGTTTCTTTATAAAAAATTTATATTTACATCATTACCATAGAGTTGTCTGGCGAATAATCCTTGAAAATCTTATACAAAAACTTATCATGGTCTATTTAACCTTATGATATACATCCTTCATTCAGACCGGACTTTTCAAACGGCAGGACAAAAGAAAGAGAACGTCTCCGCCCCGTCTTGAGATTCTTAACAACATTTTAGCGTGGAAACCTTGGTAACCGGCCTCCAACTATAGTATAATGCTATGAAGATGAATGAACGAAAGGGGGCCTCCCGGTGGAGTTCTGGAAAGACGGCCTGAAAACATTATCGATTCTGGCGGCAGCCACATTGCTGAACTATGCGGTCATGCGGCTGACAGACAGCCCGTATAATGTGGCAATTATTTATCTGCTGGGTATTATGCTGACAGCCAGGTTCACCAAAGGATATTTTTGGGGGATCGCAGCGGCCGTCAGCAGTATCGGCTGTATTAATTTCTTTTTTACCTATCCTTTTATGGCCCTGAATTTTTTCCTTCAGGGGTATCCGATCGCGTTTATTGTTATGCTGTCGGTGGCGCTGCTTACCAGCACCATGATGACCAATATCCGTAAACACCAGGATCTGGTGATTGAGACGGAGAAGGAAAAGACCAGGGCGAATCTGCTGCGCGCGGTTTCCCATGACCTGCGCACGCCCCTGACCAGTATCATCGGTTCCAGCGCAACGCTGCTTGAGAACCGGAACATGCTGGATGAGGAGGAGCAGAACGAAATGCTGGGGCAGATCCATGAGGATGCCAACTGGCTGCTGCATATGGTGGAGAACCTGCTGTCCGTAACCCGGATCCATGATGACCAGGTAAAAGTGACGAAGGTATCGGAACCGGTGGAGGAGGTGGTGTCGGAGGCCGTGGCGCGGTTGAAAAAGCGGTATCCGCAGGCCCAGATCGACGTAACCGTCCCGGTTGAGTTTCTGATGGTTCCGATGGATGCCACCCTGATCGAGCAGGTCATCATTAATCTGCTGGAAAACGCGGTGAAATATTCCGGATCTAAGAAGCCGGTGGGGCTGTCTGTGGAAAAAAACGGGAGCGCCGCGGTGTTTCATGTGAGGGATTATGGCGTCGGCTTAAGCAGCACCCAAATGGAAACACTGTTTGACGGACTTTCGAATCCGCAGGGGAATTCCGTGGATAAGACAAAAGGTATGGGAATCGGCCTGTCCATCTGTCAAACGATCATACATGCCCATGGAGGCGGGTTAAAAGCGGTCAATCATTCGGAGGGTGTGGAATTCATTTTTACCCTTCCGCTGGAAGGAGGAACTACTGTATGAACAGGAAAATATCGGCCCTGATCGTAGAGGATGAACAGAATATCTGTAATTTTATCTCCACTACGCTGCTGGCAAACGAATATAAGGTACTGAAGTGTGCCTCAGGGGAGGAGGCTTTGTCCATGATTCCTTCCTATTGTCCGGAGATCGTGCTGCTGGATCTGGGGCTGCCGGATATGGATGGAATGGAAATCATCCGGCAGGTGCGGCAATGGTCCGCGGTACCGATTATCGTTATCTCAGCCAGAACCCAGGAAAAAGAGAAGGTGCGGGCGCTGGATCTGGGAGCGGATGACTATATCACGAAGCCCTTCGGGACATCGGAGCTGCTGGCCAGGATCCGAACGGCCATGCGCCACAGCAGCAGGGCAGGAGGCGGTTTGAGCGGCCCGAACCAGAAGTTTAAGGCAAAAGATTTTTGTATCGATTTTGATAAGCGGGTGGTCAGCGTGGGGGGACAGGATGTGCACCTGACCCAGATCGAGTTCAAGCTGGTGTCCCTGCTGGCGCAAAACGCCGGCCGCGTTCTGACCTATGATTCCATCATATCGAAAATCTGGGGGCCTTATGCGGGGAGTAATAATCAGATCCTCCGGGTAAATATGGCGAATATACGCCGCAAGATCGAGAAGAACCCTGGAGACCCCCAATATATCTTTACCGAGGTCGGTGTTGGATATCGTATGATAGAAGAGGACGGGGAGTCCTGACTGCCTGCCGGATTACTTTTATGAGCTGGATCAGCAGAGTCGGAAGGAAGGCCAGCACATAGATCAGGCACAGTTCGGTGATGTCAGGCTTACTTACGGAGAACAATCCCTGCAGGCCCGGTATCATCAGAACGGCATTTAACAGCAGAAAGCCTGCGCCGAATGCGGCGATGCTGTATTTGTTGGAGCCAAGGCCGATATCAAAGACGGATCTTTGGTTCCGGCAGTTAAAACCGTGGAACAGCCGGGCCAGAGTCAGCGTGGCAAATGCCATTGTGCTGGCCATAGCGGCGCCGCCCCGGTTCATACCGATAAAATAGGCAGCCATCGTAAAGACGCTGAGCAGCATGCCCTGCCAGAGTACGGCGGTAAGAAAATCTCCGGTTAAAATGCCCTGCTTTGGATCGCGGGGCTTTTGTTTTAAGAGCCCCCGCTCTGCAGGCTCCATCCCTATGGCCAGCGCCGGCAGACTGTCGGTCAGCAGGTTGATGAACAGCAGATGGACCGGTGCGAACGGTACCGGAAGAGCCAGCAGGAAAGTGAACAGTACGCATAAGATGCCGGCCGTGTTCCCGGATAACAGGAACTGGATGGCATTTTTTATATTCTGGTACACGTTGCGGCCGTTGGCCACCGCCTTGATGATGGTGGCGAAGCAGTCGTCGGTCAATATCATGGAAGCGGCGTCTTTGGAGACCTCCGTGCCGGTGATTCCCATGGCGACTCCGATGTCTGCCTTTTTTAAGGCCGGCGCGTCATTGACGCCGTCTCCGGTCATGGCTGTGATATGGCCCCGGCGCTGCCAGGAATCCACGATCCGGATTTTGTGCTCCGGCGATACCCGGGCGTACACGCTGATACGGGGTAACTTTTCATCCAGCTCTTTTTCCGTCAAGCGGTCCAGCTCCGTTCCGGTCAACGCCAGATCTCCGGCCGTGTAGATACCCAGCTGTTTTGCAATCGCGGTGGCGGTAATTTTATGGTCTCCGGTGATCATGATGGTGCGGATACCGGCTTCCTTGGCCTGTGCCACCGCATCTATGGATTCCGGCCTGGGAGGGTCGATCATGGAGACCAGCCCCAGAAAGATGAAGTCCGTCTCCTGGTCCGGGGTGAGTACGGCGTTATCCGGAAGATAACGAAGAGCCAGGGCCAGAACCCGGAGTCCCTGTTCGGAAAAGCTCTGGTTCTGATATAGAATTTCCGCTTTGTCGATGGCTGTCAAAGGCCTTGGGCCATCCTCCGTCATGATGCGGATGGTTTTTTCCAACAGGATATCGGGGGCGCCTTTGGTCAGCAGCACAGGCTGGCCGTCAATGACATGGGCGGTACTCATAAGCTTCCGGTCGGAGTCAAAAGGCAGCTCACCGATCCTTGGATAAGACTTCTGTAATTTTGCCGGGTCCGTCCGAAGCATTATGCCCATATGAAGAAGCGCGATTTCGGTAGGGTCGCCGATCTGCTTCTCACCGGCGATGGCGCTGTCGTTGGCCAACAGAGCTGTATATAAGAAATATTTGTGAACCGGGGAAGCGGGATTCAGGTTGTGGAAATCCAAAACCTGCCCGCCCAGGTAGCAGGACTGCACCGTCATTTTGTTCTGTGTCAGAGTCCCGGTTTTGTCGGAACAGACGATGGAGACGCAGCCTAAGCTTTCCACGGCTTTGAGATCCTTGATGATCGCGTGTTCACGGACCATCTTCTGGGTTCCCATAGCCTGTACAATCGTGACAATGGAGCTTAAGGCTTCCGGAATGGCGGCCACGGCCAGAGCGACCGCGAACATCAGGGAGTCCAGTATAGGCATATCCCGGTACAGACTCAGGAGGAAGATGATTCCGCACAGGACCAAAATGGCGAAGGCAAGACGGCTGCCGAACTGATCCAGGCTTATCTGGAGCGGGGTTTTCTTTTCTTTGGTCTGATTCATCAGGGAGGCGATTTTGCCAAGCTCCGTGTCCATACCGGTAGCGGTAACCACAGCGGCCCCTCTGCCATAAGAGACCAGGGAACCGGAGAAGATCATGTTTTTTTGATCGCCCAGAGCTACTTCCTGTGAAGGAAGCACCACATCCAGCTTTTCCACCGGTACGGATTCACCGGTCAGGGAGCTTTCGTTGACCTGCAGGGAATGGCTGTCTATGATCCTGGCGTCCGCGCTGATCAGGTCGCCGGCATCCAGCATCAGGATATCGCCGGGCACGATCTGGCTGGCCGGGATCTCGACTTTTGCGCCGTCTCTCTGCACTTTGGCCGTCGGGGCGGATAAGGCTTTCAGACTGTCCAGGGACTTTTCCGCTTTCCTATGCTGTACCGTACCGAGAATAGCGTTCAGAATGATGACGGCAAAGATAACCAGGGTGCTTTCCAGATTGCCGGAGATCATGGAGATCACCGCCGCACAGATGAGGATGAGGACCAGAAGATCCTGAAACTGCTTCAGGAATATGAAAAAGATACTGGTTTTTTTGGATTCTGTCAGGGTATTGGGTCCATATTCCTCCAGCCTTTTTAAGGCCTGCCGGCTGCTCAGACCATCGGACCCCGTATGAAGGGATTCGAATACTTCCTGTTGTGTCTGATTGAAAAATTTCATAATAAAACTCCTCCTTTAAATAAAAAAGACCTTCAACGTACCCAATCCTTGATCGGATACGTTAAAAGTCTTGTTACCGGATACGGTATGGCCTGCCAGGCCTTACAGGGCCGGGATTGTTGACAGGACATTTGTAACTACTCCCTTTTAACTTAGCCGCATTATATCGAACAATGTGCGCCGGGTCAACCACTTTCTATTTTTCTTTACAAATTTTTAACGACGAAATGAGGGATTTCATGTTACAATTGGTATGAAATGAAGCTATGGCGCTGTAAATGCGTAACTGGAGGTAAATATGAGAAAAACTAAAATAGTTTGTACCCTGGGTCCGGCCACGGAGGATGATCAGATTTTGAGACAGCTGATGCTGGAAGGTATGGATGTTGCCAGATTTAATTTTTCACACGGAGATCATGAGCAGCACGAGCACAACTTGACGCGGATCCGTAAACTGAGGGAGGAGCTGAATCTTCCCATAGCCGCTTTACTGGATACCAAGGGGCCTGAGATAAGGATCGGAACCTTTCCCAACGGTCCGGTAATCCTGAAAAAGGGCCAGCAGTTTACGCTGACGGTCAACGAAGTCGAAGGGGATGAGCACAGAGTTTCTATTACCTATAAGGAACTGGTGAAAGATATCGAGGTGGGAACGAGAATTCTAATCGATGACGGGCTTATTGAGATGAAGGTGTTAAGCTTTGATGACACGGATATCCTGTGTGAAGTGATTAACGGCGGGACCATATCGGACCGCAAGGGCGTCAATGTGCCCGGAGCTAACTTAAGTATGCCATATATCAGCGATAAAGATTATGAGGATATCGTATTTGGTATTGAAAAAGGTTTTGACTTTATAGCCGCTTCTTTTGTCCGGACGGCGGATGATGTTCTGCAGATCCGTAAAATTCTGGAGGAACATCATTGCGACAGCATCAATATTATATCAAAAATTGAAAATTTACAGGGTGTGAAAAACATAGATGAGATCATCGAGGTGTCCGACGGCATTATGGTTGCCAGGGGAGATATGGGAGTGGAGATTCCGTTAGAAGATGTCCCCATTGTCCAGAAGATGATCATACGGAAGGTATACAATGCGGGAAAACAGGTGATCACCGCTACCCAGATGCTGGATTCCATGATCAAGAATCCCCGTCCGACCCGGGCGGAGGCGACAGACGTGGCAAATGCGATCTATGACGGTACCAGCGCGATCATGCTGTCCGGAGAGACGGCCGCGGGCCAGTATCCGGTCGAAACTGTTAAAACGATGGTAAAGATCGCCATCAAGGCGGAAGAAAGTATCGATTACCGGGCGTTGTTCAAAAACAGAGAATCTGTGAATAATCCGGATATCACCAACGCCATCTCCCATGCCACCTGTATGACGGCGGTGGATCTGAATGCCTCGGTGATTATCACCGTCACCAAATCCGGAAAGACGGCGCGGATGATATCCAAGTACCGGCCGCCCTGCCCGATTATCGGAGGCAGCACCTATGGCTATGTCTGCCGGCAGTTAAACCTGTCCTGGGGTGTGATTCCCATCATGATGCGGGAAGAGCGCAATACGGACGAACTGTTCCACCATGCGGTGGAAGCGACCAGAAGGGAGGGATACTTAAAGGAAGGGGATCTGACCGTTATTACGGCTGGGGTACCGCTTGGGATGTCGGGCACTACGAATTTGATAAAGGTACAGACCGTCTGAGAGGACATTCGGCAGAGAAGAAAAGGGCTGTGAAAAAACTTTAAGGAAAAAAGGTTTTTTCACAGCCCCGTTTATGCTATTCTTTCGCAGCGTACGTTCTACCTTTTGCCGGGCTTACTGCCGGGCGGGGGGAACCAGGTTGCCGATGGGGTCCTTGACCGTATCGGTGGCGCTCAAGCCTTCTCCGATATC
This sequence comes from Diplocloster agilis, assembly GCF_019042275.1. Classification (GTDB taxonomy): domain Bacteria; phylum Bacillota; class Clostridia; order Lachnospirales; family Lachnospiraceae; genus Diplocloster; species Diplocloster agilis. The sequence goes on along the minus strand of NZ_JAHQCW010000006.1, from coordinate 52,927 downwards.
GGAAAGGTATTCCCCACCATCTTCGACAAGGCGGACGCCTCTATAATTAGCATCCTCCTTATCAAGGTGGTCTTCGGCTGTAGCGAGAGGATCCAGGCCCTCGCTGATTTCCGTAAGAGCAGGTTTCGCTTCGTCGGGCACATTGCTGTCGGGTGTGTTGTGTCTCTCGGCAGCGAACGCGGAGATGGTAAGGGTGGTAATGATACCGACAGCAACGATAGCGGAAATAATTTTTTTCATAATAGCATCTTCCTTTCATACCTGTTTTTGTGATTTTGTGTTCTGGCCGGGATGGGTTCTCCTGGGGAACAGCATCAGTATAGCATAGTCTTTATTAGATAAACGTTAGTTTTCAGAGGCGGACGTCAAATCTTAAATTTAACTTTAGTGCCCTTTCCCAAAACGCTGTCTATTTCAAGCGTACCGCCGTACCGGTCCATAACCGTCTTTACGATGGACATGCCCAAACCGCTGCCGGGAATTTTTTGGGAGCGGGAGAGATCGGAACGGTAAAAAGGTTCGAAGATGTTTTGTACCGCTTGCGTGTCCATACCGATACCGTTATCTTGAATGACTAAATAGCGTTCCCGGCCTGATACGGTAACGTTCACATAGCCCCCCTCGCGGTTATATTTTACGGCATTTTCGATCAGATTAAAAATAATTCTGTAAAACAATTCTTTATTATAAATCAGCTGAAAAACGTCCCCTGTTACGGTTATGCGGACTCCCTTTTCTTCCGCAAGTGGAGTCAGGTGAGCTTTGATTTGATTTACAACCGACAAAGCGTCTATAGCTTCAGTTTCATCTTTCAGGGATGAATTGGTCAAGGTAGTCAGGCCTTCCACCGTTTGAATCAGCCGGTTCATACTTTGCTTTACGTCGTCGGTACACTCGATATAGTCCTCGTGACTGGGGTTTTCTTGCAGTTCCAGTACCTGCAAGGAGGTTTTCATAATAGAAAGAGGTGTCTTCAGTTCGTGGGCGGCATTGGCGGTAAAGTTTTTTTGGGCGGTATACGAGCCTTCCAGCCGGTCCATCATGTTGTTAAAGGATTTTGTCAAACGAAATACTTCGTCCTCTGACTTGGGGAGTTCCACCCTTTGACGCATATTTTTATCGTCCATGCTGCTCATGAACTGTGTCAGGTGACTGAGCGGTCTCAGTATCTTTCCTGTAAGGATGTATATTACGGCCGCCAAAACAAGAATGGTGAGCAGCATTGACATAAGGGCGTTTCTTGCAAAGGCATTCATGATGACCTGGTAGGAAATCCGGTTTTCTTCAATGTCTTTAATAGGTGGGGTGGCTGGAGACTGTCTTAAAAAACTATCTTCCCGAATGCCGCCCTGTGAAGGAGGGGGAGCAGCCGTACCCTGATCAGAGAAGCCTACATCATAGGAAATCATGGAGCGCATATACTTATTTGCGGATGAGATGGAGATTGCAGTCAAAAAAAGACCGGCTACGGCTACCGTCATACTTGCCATAATTACGATCTTGCCTCGAAGCGACATGGATTTCATACGCTGTCCTCCTCGCAGGATGAAACCATATATCCCTGGCCTCTGACGGTAGTAATGAACTCACCAGTACTTCCGGCCTCCTTGATCTTTTTGCGCAGGGAGTGTATATGAAAGCGGAAGGAGTTTGAAAATAAATCAATATCACTGTCCCAGACATGTTCTATAAGATCTTCCGCACTTATGACAGTATCTGGGTGATGAAGGAGATATTGAAGGATAGAATATTCTTTTTTGGTCAGGTCTAAAAGAGCACTATCCCAATAGGCCTTTTTTGCCGAAGTATCTATAGACATTTTGCCACACCGTAAAACAGAGTCATGAAAGCCGGTGTTTTGGCGGAGCAAGTTTCTGATTCGAGCTTCCAGTTCAAGGAAATCAAAGGGTTTGGTTAAATAGTCGTTACTACCACAATCTAACCCCTTTACCTTATCGAAAACTGTATTTTTGGCGGATAGTATAATGACATGCAGATGGCTGCCTGCTTCACGAATTCTTTTGAGCACATCTAAACCGTTTATTTTGGGAATGTTAATGTCTAATACCATCAGGTCATATGTGTTTATTTCTAAAAGTTCAAGAGCTTCTTCTCCGTCAAAGGCACAGTCCACCGCATAGCCCAGTTTGCGTAGTCCCTTTGCAATGGATTTTGAAAGCAAAACTTCGTCTTCTACAATTAATAGTTTCACAAGATTCCTCCTCTGTTAAGAAAACAGGTATAATGGTCGTATTTTAACTATTATACCTGTTTTTATGTTAGATTTATATTAGTTTTTATTGGATATACATTCGTGACTGACGAAATATAAACGATAATTTTTTGGGAATTTATAAGGTGAATTCTTTTCATGGAGCACTTTCCGACGAAAGGAAAGTAGAAAAGGGTGGACAAAACGTCCGCCCTTATTTATTATGGATAAGGATAAGATATGCTGTATTAAGAAAATGCAGTAAATATATATTAGTGGAGGATAACATGGAATATTATGAGACACAGATAGAAGGATTCCGGATTCGGAAAGCAGAGCGTACGGATATACCGGTAGTTCTGGAGCTGATCAAAGAGCTGGCGGAGTATGAAAAAATGTCGGACGATGTGGTGGCGACTCCGAAACTTCTGGAGGAATGGATATTTGATAAAGAAAAAGCGCAGGTGCTGTTAGGAGAGGCGGATGGAGAAATCGTCGGTATGGCGCTTTATTTCTATAATTTTTCTACTTTCCTGGGCAGAGCGGGAATCTATCTGGAGGATTTGTTTGTAAAGCCTTCCATGCGTGGCAGCGGAATGGGAAAAGCGCTGCTGACGCAGCTGGCCCGCATCGCCGTGGAAGAAGGATGCGGCCGTATGGAGTGGTCCTGTCTGAATTGGAATGCGCCCAGCATCGGATTTTATAAATCTTTGGGGGCGGTGCCTATGGATGAGTGGACCGTGTACCGGTTGACCGGGGATGTGCTTGACGAGTTGGGAAGGTGAAAGCATTTTCTCCTAACGACCGATCGTGCACAAACAAAGAGAAAATTGGATGGGTACCCGGAGGGCAGAGGGGATTGGCTGCGCTCCGGGTGAGGACGTTTAGCCAATACCAGGCGGTATAGCCGGAGCTTGCGAATCATGAGTATGTGATTTGCAGGCTCCGGCTTTATTTATTTGTTATTGGGTGAGAAGCATTAATAGAGGTGAGAATGAGAATATGAGTGTTAGAAGGTATTGGGATTCCGGAAGGAAAAAATATATATAAAATCACAGTATATATATTGACAGAGTATATTATATGATATATAATATAGAAAAATTAAGCATATATAAAATATTTTATATATTGGAAAGGAGGAGTTGATATGGTGTATCAGTTGGGATCGGCGTTGTTGGATGCTTTTGTACTGGCGATTGTGTCGAAAGGAGACGCCTATGGCTATCAGATCTCGCAGGAGATCAAGACTGTGGTGAATCTGAAGGAATCGACCCTTTATCCGGTGCTGAAAAGGATGCAGGAGGCAGGATACCTGGAAGTATATGACAGGCCGTTCCAGGGAAGGAACAGGAGATATTACCGGATTACGGACAGCGGACAGGATAAGAAACGTTATTATGTGAAGGAATGGATCGACTTCCGTATGGATGTGGAGAGAATTTTGCGAGGAGGGGAAAGCGATGAACAGACAGGAATATCTGCGGATTTTGAATAAGGAGCTCAGAAGACTGCCGCGCGCGGACCGCGAGCAGGCACTTCAGTATTATGAGGAATATTTTGAGGACGCCGGACCTGAGAATGAGCAGGCGGTGATGGAAGAACTGGGGAACCCGATAGACATTGCCAATCAGATTATACGGGATCTGGCAATTAAGAAGATGGAGGAGCCGGAGAAGTCGGTTAAGCATGGTTTTTCCGCTATCTGGATTGTGATTCTGGCCGTGTTTGCGGCACCGATCGGGCTGCCCCTGGCATTTGCCTTCGCATTGGTTATTTTTTGTGTGGTTTTGGTGGTATTCATCTTTGTGGCCTGCTTTATTTTCGCGGGAATCTGCCTGGGCGCCGGGGGATTGCTGTCATTAGCGGCAGGCGGATACCTGCTGTTCCAAACATTCGCCGATGGCCTGGCGGTGATTGGAAGCGGACTTTTGGCGGCTGGCGTTGGAATCTTTATCCTTTACGGGAGTTATTATCTCGGAAGATTACTGTTTGCCGGAATTGCGCGTCTGTTCCGCAGAATGCTGACAAGGGGGAAGAAAAAACATGAAAAAGTTCAGTAAAACGATATTAATGATAGCCACCTGCCTGGTCGTGGCAGGAGCCGGTTTTTTGGGAGTCGGATACGCGCTGGGCGGCAGCCCTTCTTTCGCGATTGGACCGGAAGGGATTGTCAACGGGACGACATCCGTGAATCATTCACTGGAAAAGACCCGAATCGACGCTTTTGAAAATGTGAAACTGACCGTTAATTTCGGTGATATTACGATCGTACCTTCGGACGGATATTATCTGGAGTATTCATTAACCGGAGATGAGAAAGGTCCGGCTTACAGTGTGGACAATAAGACGCTCACCTTCCGGGAAATCCAGGAAAATGCAGGCGCGGTATATAGCTTTTTCTATTCCGGCCCGGTAGGAAACGTCTATGATCCGAAGGGAAATGATTATCTGAAATTATATGTGCCCGAGGATGTCTATCTGGAAAATGTGCAGATCGTCGGAAGCGACGGGGAATTTGTCTGGGATGGCTCGGTGAAAACAGACTGGCTCAGCGTGGATATCTCATACGGGGATATGAAAGTGAGCGATGTACAGGGAAAACAAATCGAACTGAATTCCAGCGACGGAAAGATAGAGGTAAGTAATTGCGCCGCGGAAACGCTGAAGGTCTATAACGCCTATGGAAATACCATCTTAAAACAAGTGGATGTGCAGGATTTGACCGTTGAATTAAGTGACGGCAAGCTGGAAATGGAACAGATAAAAGCGGAAAATAACGATATCAGAAACTATTACGGCTCGATCAAAGGGGACGTTCTGAGCGGAAATATCTGGAACGTATACCAGTCCGATGGAAACTGCCGTTTTGACGAGGCGGATATACAGGATCTGAAGGTTGAGAGTTCTTATGGAGATGTGGAGCTGAATATGCTGGGAGCGGAAGACGATTACGACTATGATCTGCACTCAGATTACGGTTCTGTCAGACTGAACGGATACCGCCGGGATGAAGAAATAAGAATCCGGAATAAGGCCGACCGTGTGATCAGAGTGGATTCCTCTGACGGTAAGATCGTTGTCAACACGGAGAAAGATTGAATCCAACCCCAAAACAGAAGTCAAATGTCCTGGTCAAGGCGGAAGACAGAGGCGTCCATTCGAAGAGCATCCTCCTCATCGTGGCTGACCATCAGAACCGTCTTGCCGGACAGTTGACGATATAACCAGGAACCAACCACAGACCGGGTGGCTTCGTCCAAACCTTCAAAGGGTTCGTCCAGAAAACAGATCTCAGGATCGGAAAGGACGGCGCGGACGATGGCCACCCGGCGTTTCATTCCTCCGCTGTAATCACGTACCGGCTTATACAGGCTGTCGGTAATGCCTACTTGTGTGAGCGCTTGGGTGATCCGTTCTTTTGGAAGCGCGTGGCTGCAAACCATCCGCACATTGGAGATGGCATTCAGATTCTCACACAGGCGGTATTCCTGGAAAACGGCGCCCATCCGCAGACCGGACAGGCCCAGGATCTCACCCTCATCCGGCTTTTCAAGTCCCATCAAAAGGCGGAGCAGGGTCGTCTTTCCGCAGCCGGAAGGCCCCATGATGCAGGTAGTCTCCCCCTCACGGAACGTATGGTTAAACTGGCGCAGCACTGTCAGATCTCCATATGATTTTGTCACATTTTTCAAAGTGATATCCATAATTGCCTCCTTGTGTGCGGATTGTTTCCTAAACCGTTAACTTCTCTCAATTGCGTGGATCGCCGTGTCCAGCAGTTTCATGAACACTTTTCCAAACAATACGCTGACCAGAATGATGACAAAGGTCCAGGCAAAGAGATCCGGGGTATCGAGATAAATCTTAGCCTGATACAGCATGTCGCCGATGGAGCCATCCGGCATACCGATCACCTCCGCCGCGATCCCGGATTTCCAGCAAAGCCCCAGGGAAACTCCGCACGCGGAGCGAAAATACGGCATGACCTGCGAAAAATAGATGTAACGTATTCTGCGCAAGCCCCGTACCCGGAAGATTTCGGCCATCTCCAGCAGCTGCCGGTCCGTATGATGAATACCTTCCAGCACATTCGTATAAATGATGGGAAGCACCATCAAAAAAGAGATAAATACCGACAATCCCCTGGAAGGAATCCACACCAGGCAGAGGATAATAAAGGAAGCCACGGGAGTCGCTTTTATGACTGCCATCAACGGATGCAGAAGTTCCCGGAACCAGGAAAAGCAAAAAGAAAGCGCGGCAAAAAGCACTCCGGCCAATAGCGCCAGCACAAATCCGCCGACAATCCGTATAAAAGAAAAAGATACCGCATGCCAAAACGCAAGAGTCCGAATCAGTGTTCCAAGACGCAAAAGGACCGAGACAGGAGAAACCAAAAGAATCTCCTGCCCCAGCGCCATGCTTGTCAGCTGCCAGACAACAAGCCAAAAAACGATTGCCCAAACACGGAAACCGGTACCTGCCTTTGCAGCCGTTCCTTTTCGAACCGTGAATCTTTTACCGTCTTTTCGGTTATCTGCTGTAGTAGAACGTCTCATCCGGCAACGCCCCTCCGACCGCCTTCGGATTCTGCTCCAGGAGTACGGCCAGATATCCGCTTAAGGCGTCTTTCATTTCAGTACCTTCCATAAATACGATATTACAAGCCGGAAGCGCTTTCACCGCCACTTCCTCAGGAACGATATTGTAAGAGCCTACCAGCTTGGCAGCGTCCTGCACATTACCATTCACATAATCGATAGAAGTGTGATACTCATCCAAAAAAGTATGAACCAGATCCGGATGCGCCTCTATGAATTCGTTCCTGGCGACAACGACCCCTGTGATGAGAGAACTTTTGACTTCCTGTCCCTCCTGGGCGTTATCCCATTCCTTCGTCAGATCAAGCGCCACCCGGATATCCGGATTTTTTACCTGGGCTGTCGTCACAAAGGGCTGGGGAAGCATGGCGACACCTGCAGGGTCAGCCGCCAGCGCGGCCACGCATTCCGTATGTTCCGATTTATATTCGATCGTCAGATCTTTTGCGGGATCCAGTCCATTCGATTTCAGGATGTAATTAAGGGCATATTCCGGAGTAGCGCCCTTCCCGCTGGCATACAAGGTTTTTCCCTTCAGATCCGCCACAGACCGGACAGTCTCTCCGTTTTCCACGATATAAAGCACGCCCAGCGTATTAACGGCCAGCACGCTGATCTGTCCTTTGGTATTATGATACAGAACGCTGGCCAGATTCGCGGGCACAGCGGCGATATCAAAATCTCCCTGCACGATCTTCGGAGTCATCTCATCCACCGCGCCATGAATCGAAAATTCATATTTGCCGGCGGTAGTTCCCGCGTCTGAATCCGCCATCAGCTTGACCATACCCATAGAAGTAGGGCCCTTTAAAGCGCCCACATGAATGACCGTCTCATCGTCTGTCACTGCCGGAGCCTGCGGGCTTTCCGACGGTTCCGGTGTCTCAGCCGCCGGAGCAGGGCTTTCTTCCGCCGCCGCAGGCGTGGCCGAAACCGCCGGCGCACTGGTGCCGCTATCCTTTGAGCCGCACCCCGAGAGCAGTCCGGCAGTCATACACAGTGTTACCATTACCACGAATATTTTTTTCATAATCTTATCCCTTCTTTCCCACCTAATTTAACAGTATGTTATGAAAAAGTCAAGCGGACCGGCGGATTCAAGGCCCACAACCGGACCGTTCCGGCGGAAAGAAGTTTTACTTTTTAAGAAGATTGTATTATGATAGTAACATCTGAAAAATGACGAGAGGTGATGATGGAATGAAATTGATTTCCTGGAATGTGAATGGAATCCGGGCTTGTGTGCAGAAAGGGTTTCTGGATTTTTTTGGGGACGCGGATGCGGATATTTTCTGTATTCAGGAAAGTAAGGTACAGGAAGGGCAGATCGACCTGAACCTGCCCGGGTATTATCAATATTGGAATTACGCAGTGAAAAAGGGGTATTCCGGGACTGCTATATTTACTAAAAAGGAACCTTTGGCTGTGAGCTATGGAATAGGGATGGAGGAGCACGATCAGGAAGGACGGGTCATAACCTTGGAATTTGATGAATTCTATATGGTGACCGTCTATACGCCGAATTCCCAGGACGGCCTGGCGAGGCTTTCTTACCGGATGCAGTGGGAGGAGGATTTCCTTGGTTATCTGGAGAAGCTGGAGGAGTCAAAGCCGGTGGTGGTGTGCGGTGATATGAATGTGGCCCACCAGGAGATTGACTTGAAGAATCCGAAGACGAATCATAAGAACGCCGGCTTTACCGATGAAGAGCGGGAAAAATTCACCAGGCTTTTGCAGGCGGGCTTTATCGATACCTGGAGGTATTTTCACCCGGATACCCAGGGCGTTTATTCCTGGTGGTCCTATCGCTTTAAGGCCAGGGAGAAAAATGCGGGATGGCGGATCGACTATTTCTGTGTGTCCCAGGGACTAAAAGACCGGCTGCAAGGAGCGGATATACATACGGATGTTTTCGGATCGGACCATTGCCCGATCGAGCTGGACCTGGATGTGTAAGGATGCCAAAGGTTCAGGCGGGACAGGCACAGGATGAAGACTTCATACAGAAAGAAATTCAGAAAGCGGATGATTGGATATGGAACGATTATTTGAGCCCCTTGCGATCCGGGGCCTGGAGATAAAAAACAGAATTTGTATGCCGCCCATGGTATGCTATGGATGGGTGGGGGACGATGGATTGGCGGTTGAGAAAAATGTGGAGCATTACAGGGCGGCGGCCCGGGGTGGCGCCGGTCTGATCATTCAGGAGGCAACCTGTGTGACAAAGGAAGGCAGAATCTGCCGGGACCAGTTGGGAATCTGGGAAGAGGAGCAGATCCCGGGACTTTGCAGGATTACCGAGGCGGTCCACCGGGAGGGATGTCCGATTATCGTCCAGATTCACCATGCCGGGGTGGTAGGGGGAACCACTCAGCACGCGTATTGCCCCAGTGATTTCCGCTGTGTGAAGAACGGGGAAGAAAAGACCGGGTATGAGATGAGCCTGGAAGAGATCCGGCAGATACAGGATGCGTATATACAGGCAGGAAGAAGGGCTTATGAGGCGGGGTACGACGGTGTTGAGCTGCACGGCTGCCATCAGTACCTGATGTGCCAGTTCTTTAACCGCAGGGTGAACCGGCGCAGCGATGAGTACGGCAGGGAACCGGAACGGTTTGCGCTGGAAATTCTCAGGGGAATCCGGGCGTTAACGCCGAAAAGCTTTATCATCGGAATCCGGCTGGGCACCTTCGAACCTGCTCTGGCCGACGGAATCGCTCACGCGAAGGCGCTTGAGGAGGCCGGAATCGATTTTCTGGACATCTCGTATGGTTTTCAGGGAATGGATGAGCCGGAGAAGCCGGAAGACTTTCCGTACCGGGATGTCATATATGGAGCCGCCGAGATAAAAAAACAGGTGCACGTGCCTGTATTCGCGGTATATGGAATACAATCCCCGCAAATGGCAGAAGATATTCTTATGCGCACCGGTGTGGATATGGTGGACATCGGCCGCGGCATCCTGGTGAATCAGAACTGGGCACAGGACGCGCAGGCGGGACGGGATACGGGCAGATGCCTGGACTGTAAAACCTGTATGTGGCGTGTGAATCCGGATAAATGCGCGGGACGGGTTCTGCTGAACCGCAGAAGAGAGGGTTAACAGATCCGGACCGGCAGATCAGGAAGAGGAACTATATGCAGACAAACATAATGCAGACAAACATAATGCAGACAAACAAGAAAAAGCGGGCGGGAAAAGTGATTAAGTGGATCATTATCATTGTAATCTTATATGTGGCGGCAGGAGCGCTGGTGCCATTTATGTTTCATCCGAAAGTGAAGGCGGATGCGCAGAAGGAATTGGATATTTCAAGATTTTACGGACAGGATTCGCCGGGAATAGACCGGGCTGTGGTTGTGGAGACCAGCCAGGAAGCGCTGGATGCCAGAATACTGATGATAAATGAGGCAAAGGAGACGATCGCCCTTTCGACATTTGATATCCGGCCGGGCGGCAGCTGCGACGATATTTTTGCCGCGCTTCTTGACGCGGCGGACCGAGGAGTCAAGGTAAGGGTACTGGTAGACGGCCTGTACGGCATGATTCATATGAAAAAGCTTCCGATGTTCTACGCGGCCGGCAGCCACCCGAATTTGGAGATCCGGTTTTATAATAAGCCCAACCTTCTGATGCCCTGGACGATTAACGGCAGGCTCCATGATAAACTGATCCTTGTGGACGATAAGCTTCTGATGGCGGGCGGCAGAAATACATTCGATTATTTTCTTGGCAATTATACGGATAAAAATCTAAGCTATGACAGGGACGTGCTGGTCTATAATACAAAGAGCGGCAGTGAAGAGGGAACGGACAGCGTCGTTGCCCAGGCGTTATCGTATTATGAAGGAGTCTGGAATCTGGGCGTATGCAAAACGGAATATGCCCGTGTGCCGGGGCGGCGCGCGGATGAGGTGAAGGCGGAGGAAGAACGTCTTTGCAACCATTATCAGGAGCTTCAGAAGAACCGGCCCGAGCTGTTTGACGGACCATTGGATTATGAAAGCTTTACGCTGCCCACCGATAAGATCACGCTGATTCATAATCCGACTCATATCTACTCCAAACAGCCCTATGTCTGGTATCAGCTGCAGCAGCTGATGCTGCAGGCGAAGGAGAGGGCCTATGTGCAGACCCCCTATGTGGCATTCAGCAAGGATATGTATGCGGGGATGACAGAGGTGGGAGAGCGGCTTGAGCGGTTTGACATGCAGATCAATAATCCGGCGGTGGGGGATAATCTGATGGCCGGATCGGATTATCTTTTCCAGAAGAAAAAAGTGATAAAAACGGGCGTGCAGATCTATGAATTCCAGGGTGATCATTCCTCTCACGGTAAATCGATGCTGATCGATGAGGATATTTCCCTGATCGGGTCTTATAATCTGGATATGCGCAGCACCTACATCGATACGGAAACCATGCTGGTGATCGACGGGGAGGAATTCCAGGATCAGCTGGAGGCGAAGATCATGGCTATGCACGCGCAAAGCCTGGCGGTGAATCCGGACGGCACTTATGCCCCGAATCCGGACGTGCCCGTGGCGCAGGCGCCGAAAAAGAAGGCGGCGATGTTTCGGATTACTCCCTATCTGTTCCAATTGATCCGTTATTTAATTTAAAGGAATCCGTTATTTTCTTATAAATGCGAAAAATGTATAAAAATGTTAAAATTTTACATAATCTTAAGGGAATTTTAAGTTTCTTAGGGTTGTGTATCCACCGAGCTTTGTGATAATATTAACATGCCGATTCATAAATTATAAGAGAGGGGGAACTCAAATATGAATCTAAAGACATTTCAGGGATATTTAAACAGCCGTGGGTATAAGATATTAGATAAAATTGCTTATGGTGTAGAAAATGATTATCCCACAGCAGTTCAGTTTAACGCCAATAAGCAGTGGAAAGTCATTATGTCCGCTCCGGTAACCGAGTGGAAAGCTCTGGTTAAGGATTTGAAATCAGAACTGGGCAAGAAGTATTACTTTATGTACGAAAACGGACATCTGTGTTTTACCTTGGTATTAAAAGATGCGGATTACCAGCAGGCCTTCCAGGGAGCTGTGAACGCGGTAACGGAAGCTTTGAGAAGGCGCAGTGTGGCGCCGTCCAAAAATTGTCCGGTCTGCGGAAATTCCGGCTGTGACATTCTGGTTGCCTATAAAGGCGGCTATGAAGCGGCTCATAGGAGCTGTATGGAACAGGTCGTGTCCCATGTTAAGAACAAGGCGCAGAAGAGCGTCAGTGAGGGAAATTATTTTACCGGAATTATCGGTGGTATCCTGGGTGCAATCGTCGGTGTGCTTCCTTCCTTTTTAAGCGTGGTGCTGGTTGAGAAGATATACGCGCTCCTGTTTGCGCTGATTCCGCTGTGCATTTATTATGGATATAAGCTGCTGAAGGGTAAAATGAATAAAGTAGTGATCGTTTTGACGGTCATTTTATCTGTTTTAAGCGTCTATATGATTGAGATGCTGCTTCTGGCTTATTATATAGTAGCAGAAGGGTTCCTTATATCGGAGGCGATACAGATCGTATGGGCGTCCCTGTTAGAACCCAGCGTTTGGACTGCTATGACGATGGACGCACTCACATCCTTCCTCTTTGTTGCGCTTGGTATCTGGATTGCCTGGGGAAGAATCTCCAGAACAGCCGGAACCGAAGTGAAAACGATGGATCAGGTTATGGCGACAGTCACTCCTTATGGTACGACGGATGGATTTTCGGATTATGCGGCATTTACCAGCGAGGACCGTGGAGAAAAAGATCCGGCGGATGGTGTATCGCTATAAAGAGTACATATGAATGAAATATCGGGTTGCTGCAGCGGTTTTTTTGCAGCAGCCCTATTATTTTGCTATGAGCACTTAGCGGCTCGAAAGAAAAAATAAATAAGTAAGACAGATTATTAATAATAAACAAGCGATGGTCTGCCGGTTAACGAAACGCATCTACCGGAAAAGAATCAGCAAGGAACAAAATACACAGCCAAGTCTGTTCAAAAACTACGATATACCCGTCCCTCCTCTGTACAGGCAAGGAGGGGGAGTCAGGCTTCAACAGAGATTTATTAATAATAATTAACATGGATTTTATTAATAACAGAATAGTACAGGGCTTCTGTTCTTGACGGCGGTTCATTTTATGTTACAATCAAGAAAAACGATGATAAGAGAGGGTGATAGACTTGAGAGAGTCGATGGAGTTGAAGGAATATTTGAAGGGAAGACCGGACTGCGCCTGTAACAGAGCCCATGGCACAGATCTGATGGAACTGGAAATCGGAAGCGGGGCGATTCAAAAGCTGCCCGGGATTCTAAAAAAATACAACTATAAAAAGCTGCTGGTGGTGGCGGATGTAAATACATGGGAAGCGGCCGGCTCTTATACCGCGTCGGTTCTCGAAACCGCGGGTTTTACCGTGGACACTTTTGTCTATCAGGATACGGCTCTGGTTCCGGAGGAGCGGGCGATCGGCCGGCTTACGGTGGCGGCGGACCCGGGCTTTGACGCAGTCGTCGGGGTCGGAAGCGGTACCCTGAATGATCTTTGTAAATATATCAGCTATAAAATGGGACTGGACTATTTCGTGGTGGGATCGGCTCCTTCCATGGATGGATTTTCCTCCAATGTGGCGGCTATGATTACGAATCAGTTAAAGACTACATACGAGGTTCATACGCCCAAAGGCGTAATCGGGGATGTGGACGTTCTGCGCACCGCGCCCATGCCGATGATCGCGGCGGGCGTCGGGGATATTCTGGGCAAATATGTCTGTTTAACGGACTGGAAGATTTCCCACCTGCTTCAGGGAGAGTATTACTGCGGTTATGTGGAAGAGATGGTGCTAAATTCCATTCGGGTCATTATGGAAAACGCGGATCTGGTTCGTGAACGGGAGCCGAAGGCAGTGGAAGCGGTTATGAACGGATTGACCCTGTCCGGCATCGCGATCAGTTATGTGGGGAATTCCCGCCCGGCATCGGGAAGCGAGCATCATTTATCCCATTACTGGGAGATGATGTTCTTATTTCAGAACCGTCCGGCCGTGCTCCATGGGACCAAAGTGGGAATCGGTACCATCAGCGCGCTGAAACTCTACGAGATGCTGGCGGATACGCCCATAGATTTTGAAAAGGCCCGGGCGAAGGCGCGAAGCTTTGATCTGGAAAATTGGAAAGAAAAGATCCGAAAGGCGTATGGACCGGCGGCCGGGGAAGTGATCCGCCTGGAAGAACGGGTGCACAAGAACGATCCGCAGGTGGTCCTCAGCAGGATCGGCCAGATGGAAGCGAATTGGGACGAGGTATTAAAATTGATCCGTGCCCTGCCGAAGGCGGAAGAGATCAGCGCGGTTTTAAAGGGGATCGGCGCGCCCGTCACACCGGCGGAGATCGGTGTGGACGCATCCATGGTAAAAAATAGTGTGCTGTATGCCAAGGAACTGAGAAACCGGTTCGGACTTCTGCAGATCCTGTTTGACCTGGGCTTGAATGAGGAATTTGCAGACCGCCTGACGGCAGAATTCGGGATGTGAGGTTTTTTATGTTAAAAGAAAAGAAATTGTTTTTATTTGATATTGACGGAACCATAGCGGTGGGGGATGAACTGCTCCCCGGCACCAGGGAGCTGCTGGAGCATATCACCGGCATCGGGGGGAAGGCCCTTTATATTACCAACAATTCCACCAAAAGCCGGAAGGATTATGTGAAAAAGTTCAAGAAGTGGGACCTGGCAGTTCCGGAAGAACACTTTGTGACCGCTGCCTATGCGGCGTGTCTCTATCTGAAAGAACGCTACGACGGAAAAAAGTTGTTTGTACTGGGGACACGTTCTTTTGTGCAGGAGCTAAAAGGCTGGGGACTGCGGGTCACGGAAGAGGCAGAGCCGGATACGGAATGTGTGGTAGTGGGATATGATAATGAACTGACCTATGAAAAACTGGAAAAGGCCTGTGAGCTTTTATTCCGGGAGAAGATAGATTATGTAGCCACAAACCCGGATCTGTGCTGCCCGGCTCCTTTTGGTTTCATACCGGACTGCGGCGCTATCTGTAACATGCTGTATGACGCGGCCGGAAGGCGGCCCGAATATATCGGTAAGCCGAACCGGAAAATCGTGGATATCTGTCTGAAGCAGACCGGTTTCACAAGCGCGGAAACACTGGTGGTGGGCGACCGGCTCTACACCGATATTGCCTGTGGAATCGAGGCGGGGGTGGAAACCTGCGTGCTTCTGACCGGGGAAGCAAAACAGGAAGATTTGGCGGATACTCCTTATAAGCCTACCTACTGTTTTGAAAATGTAGAACAGCTATACCGGGCGGTTATCCTGTGATGCTGCCGTACAAAATAACAGAAAGCCGCTTAAAACAAAAGAATGTGCCGTGAGGCACATTCTTTTGTACACTTTATGAGGGGGGAGATAGTGAGTGTGTAATCAACTATCTAAATACATTATAACTGCAAAGTATGTTCAAATTGTGTCGAAAATCTTAAAGAATCTGAAAACATCTTAAGTTATTCCAAAATCCTTATAAAAATTTCCGAATATAACCCATGAATCCTCCTCCAGCCAGATGTGATATTACAGGAAAAAACAGGGTCATGCGACAAAAAGTTTCACGGCCTTAAGCCTTTGGTAGATCCATAAGGTTAACGCAGCGTACAGCAGAGTAAATACGGCGGTAACGGCCAAAGGGTTCTGGAACAGGATGGCGGCCGCGATTGGAACCAGAGTAGTCAAAAAGCCAAGCAGCATAGAGACGAGTACGGCGGTTCCGCGTTTGACTACCGCGTATTCGCTTTCCCAGTCATAAAGCGGGAACTTTAAATTGATCATAAGGCCCGCGACGGAGATAAAAAATGTATATACAACGGGCAATGCGAACAGGAGCAGGGTGTTCAAAAGTCCGGTTTTTAACCCCAGAGCCAGCAGGAGGCTGCTGACCAGTACGCAGGGCAAGAATAGGATTAAGTTTACAGCGATTTTCGAAACAAAGACCGTTATGGTCTCAACCGGCGCAGAATAAATAATCCAGCGGTTCTTACCCTCCAGAGAGATGGAACTGTTGGTCGTGGGGGAGAGCCCGATAAAAAACAGCGGAATTAACGGCGCCAGTGAACGGAACCACTGACCGGCTCCGGGCAGGTTGAGCAAGTCTTCCAGCTGACTCGGATCAAAGAAGACCAGAGCAATGGAAAGCGCCAGAAGAAGCAAAACGCCCATGACGGTATTCAGCACATAAATGGAACAAGAGAAATATCGGCGGAGTTCTTTGGAAAACAGCGCCCGGAACGGTGTGGACACCCGAAGTTCTTTTAACTGATAACCGCCCCTGGTGTGTACCGCCCCAAGCAGTGTGTTCAGTCTGGTATAAAAAAGAGACAGGACAGCCAGCAGCAGAAGCGCTCCTGCGATGGATAGCAGAGTAAACAGCCCGAAATCCGCCCAGGAGGAACTGACGACGGCTTTGGACACCAGAGAAGCGGGCGGATAGTAGTGATTTACCGCGTCACCGGCGGCTTTTCCCAGTGCCGTTATATCCCGGGAATCCCACTGGGACGTCTGCATACTGCCGGCCAGAAACAAAAAGATGAGAGTCAGGCTTAACAAAATGGTTACCAGGTTCCGGTGCCGGAAGCGCAGCGATACGGCAGTGATCAGGATACAGAGCAGTGTAGCTGCAGCCAACGGCAGCAGCGGCGCCAGAAACAGCAGGAAAAACAGCATGACCCAACTGGAAAAAGAGAGCTCCGCAGCGCTGCCGTAAACAATCCCGGCGGGTACTAAAGCGACCAGGTTAAAGAGCAGATTCATTCCATAGACACTGGCCATCCGGCTTAGAACCACGGTAAAACTGGTGACCGGCAGCGACATGATCATATCATAGTCATGAAATCCGAATAAAATGCCGTTTCCTTTTAGAAAAGTAGTGACCAGGGTAATCATAGCGGAAATCAAAATCATCATGGAAGGCAGTAAATCTTCCAGACCCAGATACACGTACCCGTATGCGGCTCCGGCGCTGTAGCCGGCCAACAGCAGAGCCAGCAGCACACCGCCAATGAACAAAAGGAGCATCCGCCTTTTCTCCCTGGAAGTGCCGGAATGGATCAGGCGGTTGATACCAAACTGCTGGAGCAGCTGTATTTTAAAGAGCAGAGCGCATTTACGCATCATGATCCACCACCTCCAGAAATACCTCTTCCAGGCTGCTGTCTCCGCGGACATCCTGTGTGTTACCGCTGGCGATCAGTTTTCCGTTCTTTATGATGGCGATCTTGTTACAGAGCTTTTCGGCTACCTCCAATACATGGGTGGAGAAAAAGATGGCGCTGCCTTTTCCGCAGAGCTCATGCATCATATTTTTCAGATCGAAGGATGCCTTGGGGTCCAGGCCGACAAAAGGTTCATCCAGGACAAGCAGCCTGGGCTGATGCAAAAAGGCGGATATAATGGCGGTTTTCTGCTTCATCCCATGGGAGTAGGAGGAGATCAGATCACCCAGATTCGGGGTCAGTTCCAGCAAATCCCCGTAATGCCGGATCCGTTCTTCCCGTTCCTGCCTTGGCACCTGAAAAATATCCCCGATAAAATTCAGATACTGAATTCCGGTTAAATGCTCATACAAATCGGGATTATCTGGTATATAAGCGGTCATGGATTTACATTGGACAGAGTCTTTTTTGACAGAATGTCCGCAGATGAAGATTTCGCCCTGATCAAAATCCATAACCCCTGTAACCGCACGGATCGTAGTGGTCTTCCCGGCGCCGTTGTGTCCGATGAATCCGTAGATATCTCCGGCCTGTACGGTCAGGCTCAAATCATCAACCGCTTTCTTTTCCTTATTATATGTCTTGGTTAAATGCCGGATTGTGAGTATATCAGCAGCCAATATCAGTACCTCCTTTGAAGACTAGGGTTTCAGAGTTCCTTCGGCGGCGTGAGGATCACGCCGAATGAGTGCATTTTCCGGTCCGGTGTGGACGGATTTTGAAGCAGCGGCGTCAGAATCTCGCCAATTTTGGTTAAGGCGTCTTTGATTTCCTCCGGGGAAGCGTAGCAGGGACATACGGTAAAGCTGAACGGCTCCTTCTCCGGATCGATCTTCCCGCGCCTGGAATAGTCTTTGAATTCCTGTAAAAACGCCATCATATACTGCGTAAACATCTGCAGCAGTGTGGCGCTGGGATTTTTCTCGAACAATTTCTTCCCGACGGAGTCGAAGTCAAAAGCGATCCCGTACACCTTTTCCGTCACGCCACGAATTTTATTTTCCTCAACGACCTCGATCAATCCGTCTGTTAACATGCGGTTCAAGTGACGGTACAGGGTAGCCTGTGGAATATCGGGTAAAGCGGCGGATAATTCCTTTGTGGTCATTTTTTGGCGCGTATAAATTTCCAGCAGCAGTTTACTTTTTACCGGGTTGACAAATGCATCCATTAATTTTTCAATCAATCAGCATCCTCCTTCCATAGGTTTCTCATTTGTTAAACAAAATAACATCTCGTATCCTAATCCGTTAATTACGGATATAAAATATTATCAAATGATAATATTATTAATGTGATAATATTATCATAAATGAGAATAAATAGCAAGCAGTATTTTTGATTGACAATGATTTCCGGTAGGATAAAATCCTATTGCGAGGGACATGGTCTGGACCACTGCGGCCAATGTGCGGAATTTCCGTGTGATATGCTGAGTCAAATGGGAAAGGACCAGGGCTTTGATCCCACGATCAAAATTGAGCAATTAAGAAAATGGAATCAGGAGTAATGCATAACACGGGAGTAAAGCACGCGCTTGACAGAAAAAAACCGGATGTTATAATGAATGTTAGGTTAACATTACGGAGGCGATATCTTGAAAAACAGAGTGAGGCAGCTAAGAGAGGAACACGGCTGGACACAGGAACAGCTGGGACGAATGGTAGGGACATCCAGACAGGCGATCCATGCGGTCGAATCGGAAAAATTTGAACCATCGATCTGGCTGGCCCACGATATATCCCAAGTGTTTCAATGTCCGATTGAAGAAGTATTTCTCTTTGAACAAAGTGAAAGAAAATCAAGAGCGACAAGCAGCAGAAGGGCGTACGAGTGGCAGACAGAAAGCTGCTCATAGCGATAAACATCATCCGTGGAGACCGCACAGCGGCGGAAAGGAACCAACTCTATGAAAAAGACACAGGAACTGGTATTACTCTATAATTTCCAAAATACCGAAAAAGCAAGAAAATTAAAAGCAGTACTGATCCAAATGGGAATCCGAATCAAAAATGTAGAAAAAGGAGCCTATCTGGAGCCCATAGGCAGTCTATGCGGCATAGAAGGAATCGAAAAGACCGACAAACAATACGAAGGCGAAGGATTCCCGGAGGAAATGCTGGTCATGAAAGGCATGTCCGGCGGCAGGGTCGACACCCTCTTGACTCTCCTGCGCAAAAACAAAGTAGAAAAAATCCAATTAAAAGCCATACTCACCGAAACAAACCAGCAGTGGAACTCTCTGGAATTATATGAAGAGCTGAAAAAAGAACATGAAGCGATGAGCAAGCAATAGAGTAAATTTTTCCCGGCAACGGAAACAACAGCCGATCCTGCAGCTCTGCGGAGCAACAGGGGTTCTTCCTCGGGCTTGGGCATGCCCGCTGCTCAGGGCTGGGATGCTCCGGACTGCCGGGTTCAGGAACCGAGCCTATTCACCGGGGGCCGTCGCACGAACTTAGCGCACTTCCTGGGGACTTCATATGCCGCTGCTTACGGCTTGGAACCGCGGGCGGTATGGTATAACGGGGATGCTCCGGGCAGCCAGGTTCTTTTGTATCTCCCTGGGGGCGCAGAGGGCTTGCGCTGGAATACGCTAAGTGAAATCGAAAAGCCGGGTTCAGGAACCGAGCCTATTCACCAGGAACACGTGATGTGTTCCCGGTTCAGAGGCTCTTGCCCGTCGGACGTGAAGTCCGCCGTGCATCCTGAATCCGGCTTTCCGATTTCACTAAGCGTATTCGCAGCCGCCCTATGCGTCCCCAAGGAGATACAAAAGAACCTGGCTGCCCGGAGCATCCCCGTTATACCATACCGCCCGCGGTTCCAAGCCGTAAGCAGCGGCATACGCCCCCCAGGAAGTGCGCTAAGTTCGTGCGGCGGCCCCGGTGAATAGGCTCGGTTCCTGAACCCGGCAGTCCGGAGCATCCCGGCCCTGGCAGCGGGCACACCCAAACCCGAGGAAGAACCGCAACAGGTCCTGCGTGGTTGCAGCAAAGTAAAATCCAAAAGCCGGACAGGACAAGAGCCCAGTCACCAGGAAACGTATGACACGTTTTCACGGTGACTAGGCTCTTACTCATCGGACTTGGAGGCCAGCACCAAAGCAGGCGGGAAACGGGGCGGGGGCAGGCGCGGTGTATGGAGGAAAAAACATTGGGGGCGGGCTTAGAGCTATGGGCATGGCCGGGAAAGAACCCCCGTTTTTCGGAGCATGTTTGAGCGAAGCGAGTTTGCGTAGAAAAATGTAATAAGGGGTTCTTTCCCGGCCATGCCCATAGCTCTTAGCCCGTCCCCACGTTTTTTCCCTCCATACACCGCGCCTGCCCCCGCCCCGTTTCCCGCCGGCCCCCTCCAAAAATAACAAAAATCCCCCGGATTCTTACAAGTCCGGCGGTTTTCCCCATCCTCAAAAACCGCTAGGATAGGAGGTATAAAAAAGAGAGGATGATTAAAATGCTGGAATTGAATCATTTAAGCAAGACATATCAAACGGGGAATCAAGCCTATCCCGTGCTGAAAGATATTTCCCTGCGGGTGGAGAAAGGAGAATTCACCGCTGTTATGGGGCCGTCGGGAAGCGGGAAGACCACATTATTAAACTGTGTCTCCTGCTTTATCCCTTTTGATGAAGGAGAAATACATCTGGGAGACACCGTAATGAAAAATCTTACGGAGAAAGAACTGGCCTTTGTGAGAAACAACAGGCTGGGGTTTGTGTTTCAGGATTATATGCTGTTTGACGGACTGACGGTTTTTGAAAATATCTGTGTGCCTCAGATTATCCGGGGAGGCCAGATCCCTCAGATGGAGACACGGGCAAAGGAACTGTGCCGGTTGTTTGGGATTCATCACATTGCAGAAAAATATCCGGTGGATATCTCAGGCGGGGAAAAGCAGAGGACTGCTGTGGCCCGGGCGCTGATGAACGATCCGGATCTGATACTGGCTGATGAACCTACCGGAAATCTGGACAGCAAATCCTGCCGCACAGTAATCGATTCCTTTCTGAAAGCCAAGGAGGAGCTGAACGCTACGATTTTAATGGTAACCCATGACAGCTTTGCCGCCAGCTTCTGCGACCGGGTGATTGTATTAAAAGACGGCCGGATCTTTCAAGAAGTGGTGAAAATGGGAAGCAGACAGGAGTTCTTTGACGAATTGCTGGATCTGCTGCGGGAACTGGGAGGCGGAGAAAATGACGGCGAATAAACTGTATGCAAAATTACGGTACTATAACCGGAAAAATTATCTCATGTTGTTTTTGTGTACCGTACTGTCCGTTATGCTCATTACCTCCTACGCGTTGATCTACTTAAGCCCTACGGTGCAGAATGTGCTGCCGGCCGGAGGGGACAGCAGAAAACAAGCGGTAATGATATTTGCGGTGGCGATTGTCGGATGCGCAATCTTTTCCACATATGCCTCCTCTTTGTTCCTGAAATATAAGAGCAGAGAGATCGGGATTCTGATGGCTTTGGGGGACCGAAAGGGACAGCTGAAGAAAATGCTGTTCTCGGAAATTATGCTGGTGGCCGCTGCTGCCTGCGCTGCGGGACTGGTCTTAAGCTTCCCGCTTTCCTATGGCATATGGCGGATATTTCAGCTGCTGATTGTAGATACCAGGGAAATGGGCTATCAGGTGCAGGGCGCCGGACTTTTATTCGGAGTTGGATTTTCCGCTGTGCTGGTTCTTTGTATTTTTTTGCTGGCGGTCCGGTTTATCAACCGGACGAATGTTATGGACATCATCTATGAGCAGAGAAAATCAGAGCCAATCCGGGATGTGGGAAAATGGACCGGGGTGACCGGAGTTATTCTTCTCATTTTGGGCTTGGTTCTCGGTTATCTGGTGCCTGTGGCGGTGTTTAAGTTGTTTCATTTCTATATGCCGTCCGTCTGGAATGTGGTATATTTGCTTTCGGCAGCCGGCATTTACCAGATGATGACCTTTCTGGCCGTACATTCCAGGCGTGGAAATCACCCGCGTAAATACTACCGGAACCTGATTTCCACCAGTATGATGCGATTCCTGGGACGCCAGACAGTCCGTAACATGTGCGTTATTATCTTGCTCACCGGAGGGGCTTTGTTTGCCGCTTTTTATCTCCCGGTAACGATCATGGGGGTGAAGGAAAATGTACGGAATAATCCGGTGGATTATCTGTTCACTTATCCGTCCGGACAGATTCAGTTCAGGGAATCCGAGATAGAAGCGCTGGCTGATGCGCATCAAATTAAAATAAAAGGTTATCAGGAACTGCCGTCCCTGAATCTTCAGGTCGATGGCTATGAATGGGTATACCAAAAAAGCGGTAAGGTGGATATGATTTACCATGATGTGGCCGGGACGAGTACTTTTTTTAATGCAGAGGACCTGTCTGTACTATTAAAAAAAACAATTGAAGTAAAACCGGGCGAATACAGGATGATTGCAAGCGTTCCGACTACACAGGCGGACGACGGGCTGCCGACCCTTATTACCGATCCGGTTACCGGGGAACAGAATCCTGTACAATATGTGGGGACGGTAGAATTCGCTGGAAGATTTTTTAATACCCCGGAAGGCATTAACACCTGCTATGTGCTGAGCCCGGAAGACTTTGCGCGGTATGACAATCATTTAAAGGGGGCGGACCGCAATGTCACTGTGGCCTTCGGGGTTGAGCATTGGGAGGAGAGCTATGCGTTCGCAAAAAATCTGAAGGATGAGATGATCAACCGGTATCCGGGCGAGACCGTGAAGGATCTCATGGACAGACCCATAGAACTTTCCCCGGATAATCCGGAGCTTAGCAGGAGCTGGGCGTATTATCCGCTCTTTAAGCCCTTGCAGAGTCAGGATTATATGAAAAACATGGCCGTATTTTTCATGCTGTTTGCCTATATTGCAATCATATGCTTTACGGCTGTGGGCATCATTGCCTATACGCGGGGAGTCACCATAGCGGTTAACCAAAAACATGTGTTCGTAGATCTTGAGCGTCTGGGCGCCGACAGCCGATATGTGGACCGGTGCATGAAGAACCAGCTGCGCAGGATTTTTATCTATCCCTATCTTACAGGCAGTATAGCCGCGCTGGGATTTATCATGATGATCTTATACACCAACGACGGCCGGATCAGCATAGCGGAAGCTAAGGCGACAGGCATTAATCTGATTATCATGGCCGGGCTTGGGGTATACCTGTTCCTGGTATATGCGGGAACTTGTAAAAAATTCCGCGCGGTTATCAGGGAATCCTGATATAATAGAAAGAAATCCGGGCAATAGCATAGTGACCGGAAGGGAAGGAGTGCCGGACCGATAGAATAACCGATATAGATCGGAAACCGGACCTATACGGGAACTGGTGCAGAAAGGATAAGTTATGGTGGTTATCGGAATTTGTGATGATGAAAAACAGCAGCGCGGTCAATTACAAAAGACCATAGGGACTTATCTGCAGCTGGCAGGAGAAGAGTACGAGATCCGGATGTATCAGGAGGCGGAACAGTTACTGAAGGATATAAAAAAAGACCGCAACTGCCTGGATATCCTGTTCCTGGACATTGAGCTGGGAGGTATGAACGGCGTGGAGGCTGCCCGCGTATTAAGAAGATATACGAGGGATCTGATTCTGGTATTCATTACCGGATATGAGGATTATGTGTTCAATGGATACGAAGTGGGCGCTTTGAATTATATTATGAAACCCTACCGGCAGGAGAAGATCAAAGAGGTATTAAGAGAAGCCCTGCTTCGTCTGGATAAGTGCAAAGATCATTACCTCACCGTTCAAAACGGCACGCAGATATGCCGGTTTCATACCAAAGACATCCTATATCTGACCAGCGATCTCAGAAAAATAACGATTTTTACACGGGATGCAGCGTTTGAATTTTATGGTAAATTAAGCGATCTGGAACAAAAGCTGCCTTCCACCTTTGTAAGAACCCATCAGAGATATCTGGTAAACTTACCGGAAGTGGAGCGGATAGATAACAAATGCGCGGTGATTCATGGCAAAGCGGTTCCGGTCAGCAAAAGCAGATATCAGGAAGTGGCAGGCAAATTTGCCAGAATGATGCTGGAAATGTAAAGATCCATGAGAAAAAACAAAGAGCTGCAGGAGGTTTGAAATCTTGAAAATTCTTTACCCGTTCATGTATCTGATGCAATTTATATTATCCTTCTGGAACGCCATCTATCTATACAGAATCATGGGTCAGTTTGTGGATTACAGAAATGGCAGTCTGTTCAAGGCTGCCATTATCCTGGGCTGCTGCGCTATGTCCAATATGCCCATTGATCTGCTGGACCCGGTTAATAGCCTGGGTATATTCTGCCTGTTCATGGGACTGATGCTCGTGTGCAGCAACAGCCGTCTGATCAACAAGGTTTCCGTTATTCTCTTACTGTTCCCTATCATACTGGGCATGAACTTTATCACCGGTCGCCTCGTTTGGAAGATCATCGACCTGACCGGAAGCGGTTTGGAACATGTGATCTGGCTGAGAAATATTTTTTCCCTGATCAAAATCGGTATCTGGTATCTCATCAGCCGTAATCTGGCCGGCCGCCTGAAATCCATAAAAAAGTACGTAGACACCAAAACCTGGCTCCTGGCAGACACTATTTGCCTGCTGGCCCTTTTGTCTATGCTGGTTGCTATCATCAAACCACCCAGCACAAATATACTGCAGGAGTACCGGGAGATCACAACCGGATACGACCTGTTTGGGACTTATCTCATCGTCATGGCGGGTATCTTTACCAATCTTGGCGTGATACTTCTATTTGATCCGCTGATTGAAAATGTGAAAATGAAGATGGATCATCAGGCTTCCCGAATCCGGGAAGAATATTATCATTCCCTGGAAAAGCAGCAGGATCAAATACGGAAAATCCGGCATGAAATGAATCATCACTTCCAGATGCTGTACACCTGTCTGGAACAGCAAAATCCGAAGGAGGCGAAACAATATCTGGAAACTCTTCTGGAACAGACCCAATCTACATGCGGGAGAAAATTCTGCCAGAACCAGGTGCTGAATGCCATACTCAATGATCGTTACGGCAAATTGCTGGAAAACCAGGTAGACACCCATTTTAATATATCCATCGATACCCATCTGGGCATCGACGTCATGGATCTGGGAATTCTATTTGCGAATGCGCTGGATAACGCCCTGGAAGCCTCTTTGAAAATTACGGAAACTAATAGGCGCAAAGTGGTCCTGCAAACCCGCTGTGAAAACGGCATGTTCAGTTTCCGCTTGAATAACCGCAAGAACAATGAGATATACGCCTCCAAAGGCAGAATCCTGACGGACAAACCAGATAAAAGAAATCATGGTTACGGACTAGAAACGATGCAGGAACTGGTAGATAAATATCACGGAACTCTTGAAATTAGTTATACAGACGATGAGTTTACCCTTTTCTTTTATATTCGAACGCTATAGGTTCCCGGCCGGTAATGGAAGCCAAAGATTGTATTCTGAAGCCAAAGGTGATAGAATAGACGAATAAAGGATAGTTGAATAGGAAGCCTAATTGCGCATGGAAAGAATTCGATTACGAATAGAAGGGTATACGGATGACAGAGTTGAGCGGCAGACACATACATAATATTGTACGCAGGGCATTGAATCGGGTGGATGACAGACTGGTGGACCATGGGGAGCGGGTGGCGTATCTTGTGATGCACATGCTGTTAGAAGAGGGGAGCTGCGACGCCAGAACCATCCGGAACGTATCTTTCGTGGCGCTGCTGCATGATATCGGAGCGTACAAGACAGAAGAAATTGACAATATGCTTCGGTTTGAGATTGAGCAGTCCTGGAATCATTCGATCTATGGATATTTATTTTTGAAATATCTTTCTCCCTTTCGTTCCTATGCGCCGGTGGTGTTGTTTCACCACACGCCCTATGTGGAACTGGAGGCTATGAACGTCCCCTTAAAAGAGCTGGCGGAGTGTGTCAGTTTGGCGGACCGGGTGGATGTCTTTATGGAGCAGGGGGCCGGGGAGCATGTGCTGGAGGTTATGGAGGCATACAGAGGAACGAAATTTTCCCCTAAATGGCTGGATCTTTTAAAACAGGCGGAACAAAAAAAGGGGATTCTGGAAAAGCTTTCCGGCAGCCTGTTTATGGATAAAGTCTATGAGGCGCAGGAGAAGGTACCTTTAAGTAAAGAAGAAATCGACGTCTTTCTGAAAATGATAATCTTTGCCATAGATTTCAGAAGCCGGTATACGGTGATACATACCATCACAACGACCAGTATCAGCAGACAGTTGGCGGTCCTGTTCGGTTTTGATGAGGAGAAAACCGATAAGGTGCGGCAGGGGGCTTTGCTGCATGATCTTGGAAAGATCGGCATACCGGTGGAAATCCTTGAATTTCCCGGGAAATTAAGCCCCCAGGCGATGAAAATCATGAGGACCCATGTGGATATCACCGAGGAGATCATGGGGGGCGAGATCGAGGAAGAGATTACCAGGATAGCCCTGCGCCATCATGAGAAACTGGATGGGTCCGGCTACCCCAGAGGGCTTCGTGACGAAGATATGACGATGGGAGAGAAGATCGTGGCCATTGCGGACATTGTCAGCGCGCTGACCGGAGAGAGAAGCTATAAAGTGGCCTTTGATAAAAAGAAAACGGTTCGGATATTACGGGAGATGAAGGAAGAGAACCTGCTTTGTCCTTACTGCGTGGAAATGATGATCAGCCATTTTGATGAAATCATGCGGCAGGTGGGGAAAACCGGAAATCATATACTGAATATCTACAATATTATGCAGCTGGAATATGAGGAGCTGGCAAGACAGTATGCATATAAGGGAAGGGATACCAATGAAACATAAATACCAGACGAGCAGGCTCATATCCATATTGTACCGGCAGGGATGCCGATTTTTTGACCGTGAGCTTTCCGGGACGATGGTTGGTTATGGACAGCAGCTGTTTTTAATCCTGATTTATGAAAATCAGGGAATCAGCGTTCTGGATCTGGCTAAAACCGGACAATTCGATAAGGGCACCGTGACCAAGGCCATACAAAAACTGGAAGAACAGGGATTGATCCGATGGGAACCGGACGCCAAGGACCGGCGGATTCACCATGTATTTACCACGGAGGAGGCGGAGCCGATCATCGAAGAGGTCTATCGCAAGCGGCATAAATGGAACAGTATCCTGGTGCGCAATATGTCAAAAGAGGAGGCCGCCGCCGTAGATAAATTGTTATTGCGTATGACAGAGAACGCATTTGATTATATCAATCACGGAAATCAGGATGAGAGTACGTTGACAAGCGCTGATGAATCTGATATACTGTGAAAAATTAAGAAAAGAAAGGTTGGTTTTGATGTCGGTATTGTCTGTAGAGGTAAAAGACAACTAAATCGTTGTAACAGGTATTCGATGCCAGCGGCCTGAGGCCGTTTGTTTTGGTACCCTGTTTGCTGCCCTTACAGACTTCTGTCAGTATAGAAAACCAATATGCGATAAAGGATATGTAGCGGGGATATTCATGCCCCGTTTTTTTATGCCATAGGAAATCCTCCTATGGTATAGATAAGCGGTCATCAATTTGAGCTGTACCGCCTTATCCGCTATCCCGCAGATGCATTTCGACTGAAAGTCGTAGGTGCAGCTGCGGGATTTTTTTATCCGCTAATCGATGAAGACAGCGGATCAGAAATTTGGAGGTAACTATGAATCAAAATGAACAGATATTAGAATTTCATAAAATACGGGAGATGCTGTGTGATATGGCAGTGAGTGAAGAGGCGAAGGAAAAACTAAAGCAGCTGTCCCCGTTTCATAAGGAAAGAAAATGCATAGAGCAGCTGGAGGAGACCACCCAAGCCAGGCGGATCTATGATACGTATGGTCTTCCGCCGGTCTGTACGATGAAGAATTTGGAAAACATCATGGAATTATGCCGGGCCGGGGCTATGCTGCTGCCGGAACAGCTAAGTGAGGTGGCAGGATTTATCACCGGCTGCAGACGGATGAAACAATATCTAAAAAAAGGGAGAGACTTAGAACCTGGTATGGCCTCTTATGGAGAAGGGATTTATGATCTGACAGATTTGTGCGAGGAGATCCACCGTGCGGTCCGCTATGATGAAGTAAACGAAAACGCATCGCCTGATCTGCGCGCAGTCAGCCGGAACATCGAACAGGTACAAAGCCGGATTCAGGAGAAATTAGGCCAGATGCTTAAAAGGAACCGGCAGTGGTTTTCGGGGGATACTCCGGTCCAACGGAATCAGATCTATGTCCTGCCGGTTAAAAAAGAATATAAAAATCAAGTCAGCGGTTCTGTGATAGAAGTCTCGGGCAGTAAGGGGACCTGCTTTATAGAACCCTCGTCAACGGCCAGGCTGCGGGAAGAGTTATCCTGTCTGAGGATCGAAAAAGAAGATGAGATCCGCAGGATCCTTTATGAGCTTACCGGATACGTGGAGGCAAAAGGGAAGGAACTCCGGTTCAACATGGAAATGATGCAGAAGCTGGATATCATCTTTGCAAAAGCAAAGTTAAGCGCCCAGATGGACGCCATACCGCCTGTACTTACTACAGAACGCAGAATTCGGATCTTCAGCGGACGGCATCCGCTGATACCGAAGGATCAATGCGTGCCGTTAGATTTTAAACTGGGTGATGAGTATGACGGGGTGGTGATTACCGGGCCGAATACCGGCGGCAAGACCGTAGCCCTTAAGACCGTTGGTCTCTTATGTATGATGGCCCAGTGCGGCCTGCATGTACCGGCCGGCGACGGTACATGCCTGTGTATGAACAGCCAGTATCTGTGTGACATTGGCGACGGACAAAGTATATCGGAAAATTTATCTACTTTTTCCGCCCATATGACCAAGGTAATTGATATTCTGAATCGGGTCAATGAAGAGAGCTTGGTTCTGCTGGATGAGTTGGGTTCCGGGACAGATCCGGCGGAAGGCATGGGGATCGCGGTCGCGGTTCTGGAGGAACTTAAGAAACGGGGATGCCTCTTCCTGGTGACGACGCACTATCCGGAAGTGAAAATTTACGCGGAGAAGACAGGAGGCATACAAAATGCCCGAATGGCGTTTGACCGGGACACGTTAAGCCCCTTATACCGGATGGAACAGGGGGTAGCCGGAGAGAGCTGCGCGCTCTATATCGCCGGCAGACTGGGTATGCCCCCGGGATTGCTGAAAAAAGCGGAGCAGGCAGCTTACGGATTGGAATCGGAACAGGTTCCGGTGAAAATCTGGGAACAGAAGAAACCAGAGCCGCCGGGTGAAATTGTCCGGTTTAAGGGCCCAAAGATTCAGCCGATACAGGAAAAGCCGTCCCCTAAGAATCTGCCCCAAAATACTTTTCAAGTGGGAGACAGTGTATGCATTTACCCGCAGAAAGACACCGGGATTGTATATAAACCGGCGGATGAGATGGGAGAAGTGATTGTTCAGGTCAAAGGGCAGAAGCGGAAGGTGCCGTACAAGAGATTGAAACTGCTGGTTCCCGCCTCTGAATTATATCCCGATGATTATGATTTCTCCATTATATTTGATACGGTAGCGAACAGAAAGGCCAGGCATAAAATGGGGAAAGGGCATCAGCCGGGACTGGAAATTCAGTATGACGAATAATATGATCAGGAGGAAACAGCAAGGTCTTTGACCATAAAGAGATCTGCGTGGGGATTGTTATTATACCGCGGTATTTCCCGGAATCCATACTTACGGTAAAGAACTTCGGCACCGGAGCCGGACCGGATGGTATCCAGGTACATGCTGTGGTAGCCGCAATCCTGCGCATAGGAAAGGGCTGTGGTTAAGAGAAGAGAACCATAGCCTTTTCCGTGGAATGTCTGGCGCAGATACAGTATTTTCAATTCGCAGCTGCGGGAACAAGCGGAACCGGTTTTTTTATCCGTTAAGGTTAGGGGACGGACGGCTACGGTTCCGACCAGTTCGCCGCGTTCAAACAGACACCAGCATCTGCCTTCCGAAAAAGTTTCCGCCAGACGAGTAAGCGAAGCATGCCGGCCGGCGGGTTCAAATACCCGGCCGGATTCCGGCAGGCATTGTGTGAAAAAAGTATTGGCCAGAGGCTGGTCGTTTTCCTGAAAGACGCGCAGATCCATTGTAGAATCATCCTTTCGCATGCACTTGTATTTAAATAAAGTGTAGCTGTATTCGGATAAAAAGGCAATTATAAAATATTTCTAAAATGTCCGGCAGTTATTGCAAATAGCATAATAAATATATATAATAATCTTATTAGAATCAGGTTATCTCATTTGGCAGTTCTGCCCGTTTTCCCTGAAGCTTTAAGAAGAAAAAATATGTTATGAGTCCCGAGATTTTACTTGTAATAGTTACTATTTAAAGACTATAATAAAGAAAGTATAAGCTTAGTATGTCGGCGGTGCATAAGAAATTCCGAATGAATATGCGATAATAAGGTTGGTTTCGGTTTTTTTGTTCTGCTTATGAGAAAATCAATCCCCGGAGATTCTAATGCCGGAGATCCTGTCCCACCGGTCGTATGGGTGTATTTATCCTGGGGAAAGAAGTTGTAGTCTACTAATAATTTTGAAAGAGTCGAAAGGAGGAGTTTAAATTTGGCATTATCACAGAAGGATTTGCAGGCAATAGCAATCTTAATGGATTCTAAATTGGATCCAATCAAAACGGAGATCGTTGAGTTGAAAGAAGGAATTACAGGGTTAAAGACAGAGATTACAGGGATGCAGACAGAAATTACAGGATTAAAGACAGAGATTGCAGGGATGCAGACAGAAATTACAGGGTTAAAGACAGAGATTACTGGGTTGAAGACAGAAATTACAGGGATAAAGACAGAGATTGCAGGGATGCAGACAGAGATTAC
Source organism: Diplocloster agilis (assembly GCF_019042275.1). GTDB lineage: Bacteria > Bacillota > Clostridia > Lachnospirales > Lachnospiraceae > Diplocloster > Diplocloster agilis. The sequence goes on along the minus strand of NZ_JAHQCW010000006.1, from coordinate 21,940 downwards.
GGGGATAAAGACAGAGATTACTGGGTTGAAGAAAGAGATAGTAGGAATCAAAGTCGAATTATCCAAAAAAGCAGACAAGAAGGATATTGAATATCTTAAAAACCAAATCAGAAAGTCCGAAAGACTATTGCTTGACGAAGTGGAAAGAGTGCATGAGATCTTAGATATGCATATCAAAGACACTACGCGGCATACAGCATAAGCGGGTCCCCCGTATGGGCGATGCCGGCCTGTGCGGGGGATGGTTATAGTTGTCACATATAAAGCGGTATAAACAAAAAGAACAGAGGATACTAATACCCCTGTTCTTTTAATTTCTTAACCAATTCCACATAAAATTCTCTTACATCAAAACCCCTGATATTTTCTCTGCGCAGATCGATCATATCCCCATGGGAGATACCGCGGCGTCCGGGTGTATCCAAATACCCTAAAAACTTTCCCCAAACTGCCGAATCGGCGCATACCAGCCCGTCGTTGACACCCTCACAGTGCTTGACAAGCAGATACCCGATATTGCAGGGAACACCGTCACTGAACATACTGCTCATACGGGACATGACACTTTGACAAAGAATGTCGGAATAATCCCCGGTTTCTTCGTTGAATTGTGAGCAATGGTCGTGCGTCAGGTCGAAAACTGCTGCTTCAAAGTCCGGTGAAGCGTCGCCTAACTTGGAAAAGATCCGGTTATATTTAGCGGCTACGAAAGACAGCAATTTTTTCGGACATCGCGCCAGCACCTGATCCACCCAGCAGCAGCCCAGATGAGGTGTATTGATAGTAGTCAAAGAGGCGACATAGGGGGCGAGACCGAGACGGCTGATCGCATAACGGGAATCCAGCCCGCCTTTGGAGTGGGCGATGAGATTCACTTTTTCACAGCCGGTTTCCTCTATAATCGAAAGAACCCGTTCTTTAAGCTCCCGGGCGCTGGTCTCGACCGAAGCGGCGGACTGCTGCTTACCATAATAAACCGTACAACCATTTCGGATCAGCTCTTTTGGTATTCTGCCCCAATAATTAAAATATTGCCAGTCTCTGAAGAAAACGCCATGCACCATCACAACCGGATACCGGGTTTTACAGCATTCATTTTCCCGGCGTACTTCGTTTAATTCAATCTTACTCAACTCAAATTCATATTCCATACGGACCGCATGACAGATGGAAAAAGTCAGCCACAGATTCAGCACGGGAACCCACCAAAGCAATAACCAGGCCAGTCTTTTAAACAAACTGATCTGAGTGGAGGTCGCAATAATCCGCAAAAAACCGTTTAGCATCATCAGAAAACCCAGAATCACAGCCACCAGAATATTGAGCAGGAAGATGACAACCTCCCCCCAATTCGACAGCCGTTGGGTTCCAAACCAGACCAGAAATGCAACTTCGGCCACCGCACTGACTCCGGTTACCAGGATTAGTTCATACCCGCCGGATAAAGCCTGCAGACGGACCGTCATCTTTTTCCGGTAGACCGGCAGAATCTGATATAACACATAGGCAGTACAAAACAGGAGTATTCCGGCGATCACCAGCGGCAGAGGGAAACGATGCCGTGTGATAATTAAAATATAATTCGCTAAAATAAGATAAATACAAATTCCACAGAACCTTTTCAACCATTTCATCCTAAGTTCCTCACTTTATGTAGAAAAAACAGATATCTTGTCTGCCGCTATTATATCATAAATAGAAATGACGGACAATTTGATCTTTTTTATATAATCATTTACAACGTTTACAACTGCTTGCCTGCCTGTTTCGATTGAGGTGAGTGTATAATGAAGCTTGTTCCATACGTTAACAAAATCTTAATGCCGGATAAGGAAAGCGATATGCTTTCTTTATTTTTTTTGTGCTACCCTTTAAGTGTAGAAAAGATAAAGTCATAGAAAGGGATGTTTCCTATGTTAGCACAGAGCAGTTTACAGACCATACCAGAATCTTATGGATACCATCCGGTTGTTCCGTTTAGAAAGAGAATCCGCAATTTTCTGAAATTCAGAGAAGATGCGAAATACCAGGAATTCGTCGATGCACATCCGTTTACAGCTATACTTCTGGGGCAGTTTGTGTTAGCGACAGGACTGGTCATATCGCTTGGCGTCCTGACCACGATCTGTGCGGTCCCGGTATGGCTGATCTATAAACTACTGGGAGTTATGTAAAAAATGGAGGTAGAAGTCTATGAGTGTAATGCTAGGTTTAATTGGATTGACAGCGGTATTTCTATTTGTGTATTTGACGATTATCTTGTTAAGAGGTGATAAGCAATGAGCAATGTGGTGATTCAGTGTGTGTTATATCTGGTGATTTTAGTTGCGCTTGGAATCCCATTAGGCAAATACATGGGAAAAGTGATGAACGGGGAGAAAGTGTTTTTATCGAAAGTTCTGTCCCCGGTGGAACATGGGATTTATAAACTGTTACATATCGACAAAGACGAAGATATGACCTGGAAAAAATACGCAGTGTGTACGGTGGTATTCAGTGTTATAGGCTTTATTTTTTTGCTTGTAATGTGTCTGGGACAGGGAATCCTTCCGCTGAATCCGGAAAAGTTTGGCGGACAGTCCTGGCACCTTGCCTTTAATACGACGTCAAGTTTCGTTACCAATACAAACTGGCAGGCGTATTCGGCGGAGAACCCTTCCGGCGGGCTGAGCTATTTTACACAAATGCTCGGATTAAATGTCCAGAACTTTGTGTCGGCCGCCACCGGAATCGCAGTACTGTTTGCGCTGATCCGCGGATTCCTGCGGGTGAAGAAAAAAGGCCTCGGGAATTTCTATACGGATATGACGAAGATAGTCCTTTATATCCTGTTGCCGATCTGTCTGATTTCCGCGGTTGTATTGGTGTCTCAGGGCGTTCCGCAGACTTTCCGGGAATATGAGGAGGTAGATCTGCTGGAGCCTGTAACGCTGGAAGACGGCACAGTCGTCACGAAGGAAGTCATTCCCTTGGGACCGGCGGCGAGCCAGATCGCGATCAAACAGGCCGGCACCAACGGCGGCGGCTTCTGGGGGGTAAATTCCGCGCATCCGTTTGAAAATCCCACCCCGCTCAGTAATATGTTCGAGATGATTCTGCTCTTGCTGATACCGGTTGGGCTTTGCTTTACATTTGGCCGCAATATAAAAGACATGCGCCAGGGCCGGGCGATTTTTATAGCCATGTTCCTGATGCTTGTCGTTGCCCTTGGAATCGTTGCTTTTAACGAACAGGCGGGTACTCCCAAGCTTGCGCAAAACGGCGCGGTGGATATCGCTGCCGGGGCGGACCAGGCCGGCGGAAATATGGAGGGGAAGGAGACCAGGTTTGGCATCGCCACCTCGTCTGCCTGGGCGGCCTTTACGACGGCGGCGTCCAACGGTTCGGTTAACTCTATGCATGACAGCTATACTCCGATCGGCGGTATGATCCCCATGCTTTTGATGATGCTGGGCGAAGTCGTGTTCGGAGGGACCGGCTGCGGACTGTACGGAATGATCGGTTTTGCGATATTGACCGTATTTATCGCGGGTCTGATGGTAGGCCGGACTCCGGAATACCTGGGTAAAAAGATAGAACCATTTGAGATGAAGATGGCTGTGCTTGTGTGTCTGGCCACACCGATCGGAATCCTGATCGGAAGCGGGCTGGCCTGCTTGCTCCCGGCAACGGCGGACAGTCTGAACAATCCGGGCGCTCACGGCTTATCCGAAGTCCTGTACGCATATTCCTCCGCAGGAGGAAACAATGGATCGGCGTTTGCCGGATTCAATGCGAATACGCCGTTCTTAAATGTCAGCATAGGACTGGTCATGCTGTTTGTACGTTTCCTTCCCATGCTGGCTACCCTGGCAATCGCAGGAAGTCTGGTACAGAAGAAAAAAGTGGCGGTCAGTGCGGGAACTCTGCCGACCCACAACGCGATGTTCATTTTCCTTTTGGTCTTTATCGTTCTTCTGGTAGGAGCGTTGAGTTTCTTCCCGGCGCTGGCACTTGGACCGATCGCTGAATTCTTTCAAATGATTGCTTAGTGGAGGCTATATAAAATGAGTGATAAAAAGAAGAGTATATTTGCCGATAAAAATATAATGATACGGGCGCTGAAGGATTCCTTTGTCAAACTGGATCCCAGAGTGCAGATTAAAAATCCGGTTATGTTCATGGTCTATGTATCGGCCATACTGACCCTGGTGCTGTTTGTCTTTGCCCTGTGCGGTATAAAAGATGCGCAGCCCGGATTTATCCTGGCAGTTTCTGTCATACTTTGGCTTACGGTTCTGTTTGCTAATTTCGCGGAAGCGATCGCCGAGGGGCGGGGAAAAGCACAGGCAGATACGCTGCGTGCGAACCGGAAGGACGTGACCGCCAATAAAATTCCGTCTCCGGAGAAAAAAGATAAGATCCTGCAGGTCCCGTCCGGGAACCTGGTGAAAGGTGATATTGTATATGTACGTGCCGGGGAACAGATCCCCGGTGACGGAGAGGTGATCGAAGGCGCGGCATCGGTAGATGAAAGCGCGATTACCGGTGAATCCGCGCCGGTGATCCGGGAAAGCGGCGGGGACAGAAGCGCGGTCACAGGCGGGACCACGGTGGTATCCGACTGGCTGGTGATTCGGATTACCAGCGAGCCAGGCGAGAGCTTCCTGGATAAGATGATCGCCATGGTAGAAGGTGCCGCCAGAAAAAAGACCCCAAACGAGATAGCCCTGCAGATCCTGTTGGTAGCCCTGTCTATTATATTCCTGCTGGTTACGGTGGCACTGTATTCGTATTCCCTGTTCTCCGCTGAACAGATGGAACGGCCGAATCCGACGTCTGTGACGGCTTTGGTGGCTCTGTTAATCTGCCTGGCGCCCACCACGATCGGTGCGCTTTTGTCCGCCATCGGTATCGCCGGGATGAGCCGGCTGAATCAGGCCAATGTACTGGCCATGAGCGGCCGCGCCATAGAAGCGGCCGGGGATGTGGACATTCTGCTGCTTGATAAGACCGGAACGATCACGCTGGGGAACCGGCAGGCGGACGAATTTATTCCGGTAGACGGCAATGATAAAAGAGAACTTGCGGATGCCGCGCAGCTGGCCTCTCTGGCGGATGAGACACCGGAAGGAAGAAGTATCGTAGTTCTGGCGAAGGAAGAGTATGGCATCCGGGAGAGGAATATCGGACAGATGCATGCGCAATTTATCCCCTTTACCGCCAAGACCCGGATGAGCGGTGTGGATTATGACGGCAATGAGATCAGAAAAGGCGCGGCTGACGCCATCCGGGAATATGTGGTGTCCAGGGGCGGAACCTTCAGCAGTGACTGCGAGGACGTTGTGACAACTATTTCCACCCAGGGAGGAACACCGCTGGTGGTGGCTAAGAATGGGAAAGTGCTCGGCGTGATCCACCTGAAGGATATCGTAAAACACGGAGTCAAAGAAAAATTTGCAGATCTTCGGAAGATGGGAATCAAAACGATCATGATCACCGGGGATAACCCGCTGACCGCATCCGCCATAGCGGCGGAGGCCGGCGTGGATGACTTCCTGGCGGAAGCCACACCGGAAGCAAAATTATCCATGATCCGTGATTATCAGGCCCATGGCCATCTGGTGGCCATGACCGGTGACGGGACCAACGATGCTCCGGCCCTGGCCCAGGCCGATGTGGCCGTGGCTATGAATACCGGCACGCAGGCGGCCAAGGAAGCCGGAAACATGGTGGATCTGGACTCCTCGCCGACGAAACTGATCGAGATCGTGAAGATCGGCAAGCAGCTGCTGATGACCCGGGGAGCCCTTACCACTTTCAGTATAGCCAATGATGTGGCAAAATATTTTGCCATCATTCCGGCCTTATTTGTCAGCTTATATCCGGGACTGCAGGCCCTTAACATTATGAATCTGCACAGCGCCCAGAGCGCGATTATTTCGGCGATTATCTATAATGCGCTGATCATAGTGGCGCTGATCCCGCTGGCACTCAAAGGAGTGAAATACCGGGAGGTACCCGCATCCAAGATGCTTTCCAAAAACCTGCTGGTCTATGGGCTGGGCGGTATCCTGGTCCCGTTCCTGGCGATTAAGCTGATTGATGTCATTATTGTTGCACTGGGAATTCTGTAGGAAGTGATTCGGAATGTATGTTAGATATTCATCAAAACAGGTTTTAAAAATGTTCCGGTATGCGGTAATCGTACCGCTGGTAACGGTATTGTCTGCGATGATCCTGCTTGGGATCATACAGACAATCATCACCGAGTGGCTGTAAAACCTATATGTGCCAAAAAAGCACACGATTGGAGGATAATATGAAAACATTAAAAGCAGTTGTACCGAGAATGTTGGTTTTTTTTATATTGTTGATGGTCATAACCGGTCTGGTCTATCCGCTTGTAGTAACCGGTATTTCCAAGGTGTTTTTCAATGATAAGGCAACCGGATCTATTATAGAGATCGACGGTAAAAAATACGGCAGTTCCCTTTTGGCCCAGGAATTTACATCCGATGATTACCTGTGGGGCAGAATCATGAATCTGGATACGGGAACCTACCAAAACGAAGAGGGTGAAACGCTTGCCTATTCCTGGGCATCCAATAAAACCCCGGCCGGCGAGGAGCTGGAAAGTATGATTGCCGAAAGAGTGGAAAAAATCAGGAGAGCGAATCCCGATAGAGAGGGAGAAGCGATCCCGGTGGATCTGGTCACCAGCTCCGGTTCCGGTCTGGACCCGCATATCTCTCCGGCTGCGGCAGAGTACCAGATTCCGAGAATCGCAAAAGCCAGAGGAATTACCGAGGATGAGCTAAGAGCGGTGATTGACCGGTACACGGATGGAAAATTCCTGGGGATTTTCGGGGAAAAACGGGTAAATGTACTGGAAGTCAACCTTGCATTGGACGGCATTTTAAAGTAGAATTAGGGCGTAAATTTTTCAAACCGCCATCTTTACACAATCTTAACACCTGCCGTGACAAAATGCATAGTATCTTAATTCTTTTGATAATATAATAAAATTATCAAAAGAAAGGAAGGAATGCCTTATGTTTAAGAATAGCCATTTAACGAGAAAGAAACGGCGGACAGCGCTGGTGATCGGATGCGGCAGATTAGGCGCGAACCTGGCCGGCAGCTTATGCGATAAGGGATACGATACCATTGTTATTGACAAGGACGAGACGGCGTTCGGGCAGCTTCCTGATAATTTCAGCGGATATCAGATCACCGGCGACGGAACAGATAAGAACCTCCTGGAAAAAGCCGGAATCGGGAATGCGGATATGGTGATCGCCGCCACCGAGCGGGATAATATCAACAGCCTGGTGTGCCAGATGGCAGGAAGGATTTACCAGGTTCCCGACGTCTATATGAGACTGAACGATCCCAATATGGAAGATATTATCGAAGGCTACGGAATCCGGGTCATCTATCCCTTCCGCCTTTCGGTAAATGAATTTGAACGTCTCAGTCATGCGAAGGCATAGAACAATGAATAAATTGAAGTCTGGAAGTGTAAAGCAATGAACATGGTAGTGGCCGGAGGAAGGACAAAAGCGGATTTTCTGATAGCCAATCTGCTGGAAAAACATCACAGGGTAGTGGTGATCAACGATGATGACGAGTTTTGCAAGTATCTGGCATACACCCACAACCTTCCGGTCGTGTGCGGGGATCCATGTAAGAAATCCGTCATGGATGATGCACAGATCGGGGATTTCGATGTATTGATCGCCCTCAAGCCGGATGATGCGGATAATTTCGAAATCTGCCAGATGGCGAAAAAACGCTATCACATCAAAAAGACCGTCTGCGTCGTTTCGAATCCGAAGAATGTGGAGATATTCAAAGAACTGGGGATCAACACCGTAATCAGCGCGACTTACGAGGTGGCGCATATGATCGCGGAGGCAACGACGCTTGACAGTTTCCGGAAGACACTGGAATTGAAAGAAGATCAGATCATATTGACCGAATTGGAGGTAAATGAGTCTTATCCCATATGCAGCCGGCAGATAAAAGAGCTGGATATTCCGGAAAATGTAATCATCAGCTGTATTATACGGGAGAATCACATGATTGTTCCAAACGGTTCCACAAGGTTACAGGAAAAAGATAAATTACTGGTGATATCATCGAAGTTGAGACAGCAGGAAATGATCCGTCAGTTTTCGGGAGGGAATGAATAAATGTCTCGGAAACAGTCACATGGCAAAGGATACCGGCTGATCATCCGGTATCTGGGAATAACAAGTATTCTGGTAGGGGTAGCGTTATTGCTGCCTCTGCTTTTGCTGCCGCTATATCCGCAGGAGGCGGTGTATGCCAAATGTTTTCTGATACCGGGAATCCCGGCGGTCACAGGCGGATATCTGGTTTACCGTTTTTTAAAGGAGGACGCCGGGGGCAGACTTAAAAAGAACCAGGCGGCGATGATCGTAACCTTATCCTGGGCCCTGGCCATACTGGTCAGTGCGGTTCCATTTATGATGACCGGCAAATACAATTTTACCCAATCCGTATTTGAGTGTACCAGCGGATACAGTACTACCGGACTTTCCGTTGTAAATGTGGAGGAGGCCCCCCGCCTTTTTTTGATGTTACGCAGTATCATGTTGTTTGTGGGAGGAGTGGGATTAGTTCTGGTAGTCATGTCCGTCATTACCGATTACTACGGGATGCGGCTGTTTGAGGCCGAGGGGCATGATCAGATGGCGCCAAACCTGGGTAAATCGGCCCGGGTGATTATTTCCATCTATTCCGGTTATATTATCGGTGGTACATTGTTATACATGGTTTTCGGGATGAACTGGTTCGATGCCTTGAATCATTCCATCGCTGCGGTCTCCACAGGAGGCTTTTCCACGAAAGCGGCCAGTATCGGTTATTACCGGAATCTGGGAATCGAGATAGTAACGATCGTGCTGATGCTCCTGGGCAGCACCGGTTTCCTGGTCCATCTGGCGATAGTAAAAGGGGAGTTTAAGAAGGTGGTTTCCCACTGTGAATTCCGGTTCCAGCTGGTGGTTTACCCGATAGCGGTCGTGGGGGCGGCTGTGCTGATGCTGCGTCAGTTCGCTTTATCGGTCCCGGAGAGTATCCGCAGCGCGGCGTTTCAGGTGGTTTCCGCCATGACAACCACGGGGTTTCAGACCGTGGATAGCTTTCAGACATTCAGTCCGGCCCTTCTGCTCATCCTGACACTTCTGATGCTGATCGGCGGCGGGGCAGGCTCCACGGCCGGAGGAATCAAGCAGTACCGGGTATATCTGGTGATAAAAGAGATGATCTGGACGATTCAGGACCGGCTGTCGCCCGGACGCGTGATCCGTCCCAGAACCGTCAACCGGTGCGGGGATAAACTGATACTAAAAGAGGATGAAAAAACTGCGGTCAGTAACTATTTTGTTTTATATATTTTTTTATTTATGGTCGGGACATTTATATTCTGCTGCTACGGCTATTCCGTACAGGATTCCATGTTTGAATTCTCCTCAGCGATCAGCACGGTAGGCCTGTCGGCGGGGATTACCGGCTATGACGCTCCGGCCGGTGTATTGTGGACGGCCACGGCAGGGATGTTTATCGGAAGACTGGAAGTGTACATAGTGCTTATAACAATTTTAAAAATGATGATTGATACAGGAGAGCAGGTGCGGGAATGGAAAAGAGGAATCCGGAACAGATTCTTAAAATGATACAGGAACAGGATCGGGAGCGGGAGGATCATCATGGTAAGCTGAAGATTTTCTTCGGATATGCGGCTGGGTCCGGTAAGACCTATACCATGCTGGAAGCGGCCCACGATCTGGCCAGGTCCGGCGTGGACGTGATATCCGGGTATATTGAACCCCATACCCGTCCGGCCACCATGGAATTGACAAAAGGCCTGGAAGCCCTGACTCCCAGGTCCGTAGAATACAAAGGAATCACGCTCCGGGAGTTTGATCTGGACGCGGCGCTTCTTCGAAACCCCCAGGTGATTCTGGTGGATGAGCTGGCGCACACCAATGCGCCCGGTTCCAGACACCCGAAGCGCTACCAGGATATCCAGGAACTATTAGACGCGGGGATCCATGTATATACCACTTTAAACGTCCAGCATCTGGAAAGCTTAAACGACATCGTGTCCTCCATTACCCATGTGATCGTCAAAGAGCGGGTGCCGGACTTTATCTTCGATGAGGCGACCCAGGTAGAGCTTGTGGACATCGAACCGGAGGAGCTGCAGGAGCGGCTCAGGGACGGGAAGATCTATGAGGCCTCCAAGGTGGAGCGGGCCTGCACCAACTTTTTTACCACGGAAAACCTGACGGCTCTGCGTGAAATCGCGCTGCGGCGGTGCGCGGACCGGGTAAATAAACATATTATCCGGGAAAAAGAGATGAGCCAGAAACAGGAATATTACGCAGGAGAACATATTCTGGTGTGCATATCCGCATCGCCCAGCAATGCGAAAGTGATCCGGACCGCGGCCAGAATGGCGCAGGCCTTTCATGGCAATTTTACCGGATTGTTTGTGGAGACCACCGAATACGAGCAGGAGAAAAAGAAACTGGAGACTTCGCTGGATAACAACATCAAGCTGGCCAAGCAGTTGGGCGCCAATGTGGCTACCACCTATGGACAGGATATCGCCCATCAGATCGCCGGTTATGCCAGACAGGTGGGTGTATCCAAAATCGTAATCGGCAGAAGCGTCAGAAAGAAGACCTGGGTCAATAAAGATCTGAATCTGATCGAAAAACTTTCCCTGCTGGCCCCGGAGATCGACATCTACATTATTCCGGATGTATCCGCCGAGGCGGTCAAACGAAAATTCCCCGGAATAAAACGCCCGGGGCTGCGGGACGGTGTCCGGACGGCTGCTATTCTGGCGGTCTGCACGATCGCCGGACTGCTAGTTAAAAAGTTCGGTATGACGGAAGCAAATATTATATCCATCTATCTGCTGGGCGTACTCGTCGTAGCGGCGACCACCAGGGGCCGCATATGCGGCGCGGTCGCATCCTTCCTAAGCGTGGTGATTTTCAACTTTTTCTTTACCGTGCCGATATACACATTCCGTTTTTATGATAAAAACTATATATTTACCTTTCTGGTGATGTTAGTCGTCTCTCTGGTCATCAGTTCCTTTGCCATCAAGCTTCAGAATCAGGCGATGCAGGCGACCAAGACTTCCGTACGGACGGAGATCATGTTCAACACCAGTAAAATGCTGCAAAAAAAGCAGGATATTGAAGGAATATTAAGCGGCACGGCGCGGCAGTTGACCGAATTGCTCCACAAGACCGTTGTATTATATCCGGCGTTGGACGGGAACCTGTCCCGCCCCGTTTTTTACGGCAGCCCGGAAGAACAGGCGGAAGCAAAAAAACTGCTGGACAATGAATATGAGCAGGCCGCCGCCCTCTGGGTGTTGAAAAACCGCCATTGCGCCGGCAGGACCACCGACACATTGCCCTCCGGTAAAGCAATATATATGCCGATCCGAAACGCCGGCCAGGTATTTGCCGTAGCGGGAATTGAACTAAAGGAAGGAGAGGTGCTGGAGGCCTTCGAGAGAAACGTGATGAAAGCCATGCTGACCGAAGTGGCTTTTGCAATAGAAAAAGTAATACTGAATCAACAAAGAGAAGAAATTATGGTACAATCAGAGAAAGAAAAGCTGCGCAATAATCTGCTGCGCTCCATTTCCCATGATCTTCGGACCCCGTTGGCCGGTATCACGGGAAGCGCCAGTTTTCTGCTGGAGAGCTACGAGAAATTAGATCAGGAGAGCAGAGAATCCCTGCTGCGGGATATTTTAAATGATTCCACCTGGATGAGCAATCTGGTAAACAATCTGTTAAATATGACCAGGATACAGGACGGCCGCCTGAGCATACAGCATGAAGACGAAGTCGTGGAAGATATCGTCAGTGAAGCGGTATCCCGGATGGAGCGGCGCTTAGGCAGCAGAACCCTGGATATCGATCTGCCGGAAGAGCTGCTGGTAATTCCAATGGACGGGCAGCTGATCATACAGGTGCTGGTGAACCTCATGGAAAACTCCATGAAGCATACGGCCCAGGACGGCACGATCCGGATCCGCGTATACCTTACTAAAGATGAGAGAGACAAAGAATATGCCCGCTTTGAGGTGACCGATAACGGCAGCGGAATCGATGAAAAAATTCTGGATACCATGTTTGAGAGCTTTGTCACATCCGGCGCCTCCACAGCCGACGGCAAAAGGGGGACCGGCCTGGGCCTGAGCATCTGCAAAGCGATTATCCAGGCGCATAACGGAACCATCCGTGCATTTAACAATGAAGACCAGGGAGCGACGGTATATTTTCTGCTCCCGGCAAAAAGAGAGGACTGACGGCGAATGACCAATACAAAAGGACTGGTACTGATCATAGAAGATGACAAAAGCATATTGAATTTTCTTGGAATCTCCATGAAGACCAACGGATATTCCTACGACATAGCGGAAACCGGACTGACGGGTATCTCCCTGTTCATGACCAATAAGCCGGATCTTATCTTGCTGGACCTAGGGCTCCCGGATATCGACGGCACCGAGGTTATCAAGCAGGTCCGCATGACCTCCAAGACCCCGATCATCGTCATCTCCTCCAGGGGACAGGAAAAAGAAAAGGTCGAAGCGCTTGACTTGGGGGCCAATGACTACCTGACCAAACCATTCAGTGTTAACGAGCTGTTTGCCCGGATACGTGTCGCCATGCGCAGCACCTACCCCATAGAAAGCGCGGACGAAGTATTTACTCTGGATGCCCTGAAGATCGATTTTGAAAAGCGTCAGGTGTTCATAGACGAAGAAGAGATCCACTTAACCCCCATCGAATACAAAATCCTGGTTCTCTTAGTCAAAAACGCCGGCAAGGTCCTGACCCATACCTACATCCAGAACGAAATCTGGGGCTACAGTGAATTTGGGGAGCACCAGTCCCTGCGCGTCTTTATGGCCAATATCCGCAGGAAAATCGAAAAAGATACCAACCATCCCCGCTATATCATGACCGAAGTGGGAGTCGGATACCGCTTTGTGGACCGGTGATGGGGTGGAGAAAGGGGCCGGGGCTGAGGGAGGCGCAGCGGGAGTGGACGGGCGGCGGTTTTGCCTGGGGTTGGCGGCGGTTTTTTGCGGACTCCCGGCGCGGCTCCCGGTTCCCGGTGGGAAATTGGTCCGGGCGTCCGGCTGTGGGCTTGCGCCGGCAGCTGCTAAATAAAAACAGAATGCCGGATACAGGAACCGGGCCTATTCGCCCAGAACACCGGATGTGTTCTGGACTCAGAGGCCCTTGCGTGTCGGCGTGGAACGCCGCCCCGCATCCTGTATCCGGCATTCTGTTTTTATTAAGCAGCTGCACGGCCGCCCAATGCCGGACGCCCGGACCAATTTCCCACCGGGAACCGGGAGCCGCGCCGGGAGTCCGCAAAAAACCGCCGCCAACCCCAGGCAAAACCGCCGCCCGTCCACTTCCGCAGCACCTCCCTCAGCCCCTTCTTTGGCTCAGGCCAGGAGGTGGAGAGGGTGCGAGTGTTCGGAGTTATAAAGGGCAAAGGTTTAGGTTCTCGTGTGTATTGTGGGAGAAGGGACATTATATGCCTGTTATAGTACGGACGCTATGTCCTAGTGTGACAGACCATATATATTGTTATAGTAGTTTTGAATTTAACTTAATTTTTATGGTTTAAGTAGCATGATAGATCATGCCGGCTGGGTACTGGTAATTTTTGGAATGTGAATAATAAAGGTATTGGGCAGCAGGGAAGGAGGGGGCGGTCTGGCGTCGGGAATCGTGCGGTCCGTCGGTGCTGTATCGGGAGATTGTCTGAAGGCTGCGGCGCGTCCCTTTGGGTGTCGGCTCTGTATGGGCAAGTCCCTTGTCCCTTGGGGTACCCGGGGGCGTCTGGCTGGCAGGGGCGGGCGGTATCCGTCTCCTCGGTCACATAAGGCGCCCGTGTGAAATCAAATGAAATCGGTCCGGCCGGTTATGGGCGCAAGACTGCATTCCCTGCAGTCTTGCGGTGGCTGCTGAGCCGCGAATGCATCCGGCATTCGGGGCGAATCAGCCACGAACCCATAACCGGCCGGATCGATTTCATTTAGCTTTCACCGGGTAACAGCCTTAAGTGACCGAGGAGACGGACACCGCCCACCCCTGCCAGCCAGACGGCCCCGGGTACCCCAAGGGACATGCCCATACAGAGCCGCCACCCAAAGGGACGCGCCGCAGCTTTCAGACAGTCTCCCGATACAGCACCGACGGACCGCACAATCCCAACGCCAGGCCGCCCCCTCCTTCCCTGCCCTAAGTCAAATTCTAAACCTTCTCATACCGATCCACGTCCACCACGAAGATGACCGCGCCGCCCACGTCGATCGTGACGGGGATGACCGTACAGTTTCCGGGAGGGGCATTTTCTGTGTAGGGCATGTTGTACATGACCTGTTTGCGCTTTCCGCATTCGGTTTTGATGATGGTGATCGCTTCCTCTACCCGCTCTTCTTCGGTTCCGATCATAAGAGTTGTGTTTCCTTTGCGCATAAAGCCGCCGGTGGTGGCCAGTTTGGTGACGCTGAAATGATTCAGGGTCAGTTCTTCGGTGACGTTGACGCTGTCATCTGAATGGATAATTGCGAATACGATTTTCAACCCGATGACCTCCTTTCTGCCCAGTTCATTCCTGGATGGAATATCACGATATGTTTTCGCCTGATGATAGGTTACATGGATGCTAAAGTTTTTTGTACCAGTGTCCCCGGCTCGCAGGATGAGCTCTCGAAGATGAGTTTTTCATAGTTGAGCTTGTAATGGCGGAATAAAAGGGTAAGCGTTTCCCATTCATCGTGGAATACGCATAATGCGTACAGGGGACGGCTGTCATATTGCTTCAGATAGCGGATTAAAAGCGGTAGTTCCCCGCTGTTGTCCAATGCGGCAATTGTCACGTGATATTTCAGCATATATTGTAACATATTTTGATCACAATCCCAATCCTGTTCTGTGTTTTTGTGAAGAATCAGAATTTCCGGATTGCCGGAATAACCGTATTTATGAATTTGCATATTGGTAGTGCCTCCTTACGAAATGTGTGGAAGAACGGCCGGTTTCATGCAGAATACTTGCTTTTCCGTGAAAATCGGCTTCGACTTTTTGGTCGGTCAACTGGTATTTTTTCATTACCTTTAAGAGCTTTTCGGCCATGACCGGTTCCATTTCGCATAGAGGGAGGCGGCAGGGGCCGACGGGGATGCCCATGTACCGCATGGCTTGTTTTACCGGAATGGGGTTCACGTCGTAGAATAAGGCCTCGATCAGTTCCAGGTATTTTAACTGCAGTTCATCGCTGATTTCCGGGTGGCCCTGGAAGAAGCTTTCGCATATATCGTGTGTTTCCTGGGGGAGAATGTTCGCCAGCACGGATATGACTCCCTTGGCCCCGAGGGCGAGAGCAGAGGTGATCTGATCGTCATTGCCGGAATAGATATCCAGGCGGCTGCCGCAGATGGAAGCGATTTTGGCGATCTGGGAGAAGTTTCCGCTGGCTTCCTTTACGCCTACGATATTTTTTGCTTCGCAGAGCTGCTCATAGGTTTGGGGCAGAATATTGACTCCTGTTCTGGAAGGAATATTATAGAGAATGATGGGCAGGTCTGTGGAGGCGGCAATGGCGTGGAAATGACTGACGAGGCCGGCCTGGGAGCATTTGTTATAGTAAGGGGTTACCTGGAGCAGGGCGTTCGCACCTGCTTTTTGCGCCTGCTGAGACAGCTCGACGGCGTGGGCGGTGCAGTTGGAACCGGCCCCGGCAATGACCGGAATGCGGTGGGCGGCGCGGGATACGGTAAATCGGATGACTTCTGTCTGCTCTTTGACGGAGAGCGTGGAAGCTTCCCCGGTGGTGCCGGTGATGATAATGGCATCGGTATGCCGGCTGATCTGTTTTTCTATGAGCTGTTCCAGTAATTCATAATTTACCGTGTAATCGGAATTCATGGGCGTGATCAGCGCAACGCCCGATCCTTTGAATATGGTTTGGTACATAGGGTAATCCTCCTTGTTCCTTGTAATTGTAGTTTGCTGTTTTTTGTTTTTTGCTTGGCATGTTAACTGCTTTTTGTATATGGCTATATTTTAAATCCGGTCAGGTTAAGATTCCATGCGGGAAAGCGCGTGGCGGATTAAGAAAATGTTAAGACCATTTGAAGCGGTTCATAAGTGATGGCAATCGGATGCAGGACCGGCTGATAAGTAAGAAAAAGCAGAACGACGGATGGTGTTTCTAACGGAAGTCAGATAGAATGTTATGCCTGCCGCCATACATTATTCAATATATATACTTTATGAAATAATATACATTGACAGACGAGGTATATGAAGTTATAATGTATCTCAGATAAAGGAGGTCAGCCTATGTCGATAACATCGGATATTATCCGTGGACACACAGAAACCATTATTTTGGCACATCTGATCAAGCAGGACAGCTATGGTTATCAGATCAATAAGGATATTATGGAGACGACGAATCACACCTATGAATTAAAAGAAGCCACCCTTTATTCGGCGTTTCGCAGACTGGAGCAGGCGGAATACATCGTTTCCTACTGGGGGAATGAAGGGACCGGAGCCAGACGAAGGTACTATTCGATCACGGATAAGGGCCGCAAGGCCTATGAGGAACAGAAGAGGGACTGGGAGAGTGCCAAAGCAATGATTGACAAATTGCTGCAATAAATGGAGGATATCAACATGAACGAAAATCTGAAAAACTATCTGGACGAAGTTTTCAAAAAAGCGCCAAAAACCAGGAAAGCCCTGGAGCTAAAAGAGGAACTGCTGTCAAACTCACAGGACCGCTATGAGGATCTGATCCACGGGGGAACTTCCGCGGAGGACGCCTATGATATGGTAGTGAGTTCAATTGGAAATGTGGAAGAGCTGTTTGATTCCCTGCAAGAGGAGGTAGGAATGGATATGGAGAACAGGATTGAATTGAGAAAAAAGATGGCGGTGATCAAAACCGTCGCTACGGGATTATACATATTGTCCTTCGTAGTTCTGCTTTTGTTTACGATAGTGGATTCGATGATGTCTATTGGTGCGGATTTACCTTTGATCGGTTTTATGCTGATGATCATTATCGATATCGTGCCCACCTGTATGCTGGTATACAGCAACAGCCTTTACGGCCCTTATCAGAAGAGGGAAGATACCATAGTGGAAGAGTTTAAAGAATGGCAGTTCAACTCGAAGCGGAACAAATCGATCCGCAATGCGGCCAGCGCCGTGCTTTGGTCGTTAACCCTGGTGCTCTATTTTATCATTAGTTTCGTGACCTTTGCCTGGTATGCCACCTGGATTATTTTCCTGGCAGCCCTGTGTGCCCAGGCGGTGATTATCCTGATGTTCCGGTTAAGAGAAGCGAGGGATTGATGGGAAGCAATGGATAAGCGAAGGACGGATAAGAGAAGCTGCAGGATGTTTCCTATGGAAATCGTGAATCAACGGTATGCGGTATGCCTTTAAGAAATGCGGTCCGCATCTGTGAGAGATATCACCTATGGAGGAAATGATGAAGAAAATGATGAAAGGCCTGGTCGTCTGTTTTGCCGTACTTTTTGTGGCGGCGCTGGGGATCATGTTTTATATAATCTATAATGGCGGCATGAGTTATGCGAATCTGGGCGGAAAAATGAACCTGGAGAATACGCTTACTTTTGATATGAGTAAGGTAGAGGAAGTGGCGATAAAATACAGCTCGGAGGATGTGGTGTTTTATATCGGTGATACACAGGAGCTGGTGCTCAAAGAATATATGAGTTACAAACCCAAAGAACGGGACTTTTCCACAGGCTATGTAGAAGACGGAAAAGTGGTGATTGAGGGGAAAAAGAATCATTTTAGCCTATTTCATTTTGGAACGAAGAGCAGCCGGGAAGAGATCTATCTGCCAAAATCTTACGCCGGCAGTGTAACGGTATCCACCGCAAGCGGCAATATAAAATCGGATGAAGTGCTAAACCTGTCTCTACTCTTTGCAGACACGGCCAGCGGGGACATCCGTATGAACGAGATTTATGCCTCATCCATTCACGCAGGGACTGCCAGCGGGAATATCAACATGAACCTGGCGGAAGGCAGCCGGGATCTGTCCACGGCCAGCGGAAATATTACGGTCCTGGGCGGCGGCGGGGACACCGAAGCCGATACGGCATCCGGGAATATTAAACTGGAAAATGCGCAGGGCATCTTAGAATTAGGCTGCGCCAGCGGGGATATCAAAGTCATGGGAGCAGCCGGCGGCGGAGAATTTGAAACTGCCTCCGGGAATGTCTCGCTCCAGTTTGACGAAATCACCGCGAGCATCGATGCGCAGTCCACAAGCGGGAACGTGAAGCTCCAGATGCCCCAAAACACAGCCTTTACGCTGGAAGCAGCCACCACCAGCGGAAATATCAATACATTTTTTGATGACCAGCTGCAATATAACAAAAAAGGAAACAAGGCGTCGGGCGCGCTCAACGGAGCCTCGGATCTGGTGATTTCCCTGGAAACAACCAGCGGAAATATCAAAGTACTGGATAATGATTAGCTGGTCCGGTCTGAACAGCTAAGACCGATACAATTGTAATTTGATACAAATATAAAGCAGGATGGCATCATCTTTTGATGCCATCCTGTAATTCTTCCGCCCAGGAAGCCAGATTATAAACGTCACCGTCAAACATTTTCAACAGAACCCCGTAGGGGGAGTCATCACCGGCAAAGGCATTCGCCTCATCGGTATCCACATGCATGGCAAGTCTGAAATTCGGATGGACACGGACCACCACATCCGCGAAGATCAAGGCCCGTTCATAACTCTGGGTAATCACAAACACTTCTTCATTGTCGGAAACGTGCATCTGCAATGCTTCCGTCGGAGTCATATGAATATGACGTTTCGCCACAATCACTCCATGGTCCAGCTCTATCGAACGCCGTCCCGCCTGAATCGTACATCCGGGAGTACCCGCCAGATCCCCCGACTGCCGGATAACCACGGGTACACCGAACTTCCGGGTATCCGTAACAGACAATTCGATCTGAGTCTCCTTTCGAAATGGCCCCAGTATCGCCACATTCCGGAAAGTACCGCGGGGACCGGTGATCGTAATCCGCTCTTTCGCCACATACTGTCCCGGCTGGCTTAGCTCTTTGACAAAAGTCAGGCCCTTTCCCTTCCCAAATAATATCTCAAAATCCGCCTGGCTGATGTGCGCATGCCTGGCGGAAGTCTCTATCGGAATTCTCATTCCCATAAGCCTGTCACTCCGTTTCTGCTGACTATTGTACCAGAGTAGGCAGCTAAAAGCAATAAGGATGGGAAAGAAAGGAAAGACAGGAAGAGGTTTGGAATTGAAAAAATGAGACATATGCACTATAATAAAACAGAGTTTTAATAACGAAAGGAGAAATGCAGAATGCTTGCAGAAAAAGTAGCAGAATTATTAAACACACAGATTAACAAGGAGTTCTACTCCGCTTACTTTTATTTAGACTTTGCCAATTACTATGAAAATGAGGGACTCAAAGGGTTCGCCAACTGGTATGAGATCCAGGCGCAGGAGGAGCGGGACCACGCGATGCTGTTCCGGAAATACCTGTTAAACAACGGCCATTCGGTTACTTTCACAGAAATCGACAGCCCCCAAAAAGAGTATAAAAGTTTTCTGGATCCCCTAAAATACGGTCTGGAACACGAACAATATGTCACCAGCCTGATCCATGAGATCTACAATGAAGCCTACCAGGCAAAAGATTTCCGTACCATGCAGTTTTTGGACTGGTTTGTAAAGGAGCAGGGAGAAGAAGAGACCAACGCGGAAGACCTGATCAAAAAGTACGAGCTTTTTGCAGGAGACCCCAAAGGCCTGTATATGCTGGACAACGAGTTAAGCGCCCGTGTATATACCGCTCCCTCACTGGTATTATAATGAACAAAGATAAAGTAATCTGTCCCTGCCGTAAATTAACCAAAGGCGACATTCTAAAAGCGGTGGAACAAGGTGCTTCCAGTTACAAGGAAGTCAAAAAAGCCACCAAGGCCGGCAGCGCCTGCGGCAAGTGCAAAAAACAGATCAAAAAGGTGACTAAAAAAGCGCTGAAAAAATGATGTTCTTCCCCGGGTATGGGTATGCCTGACCGCAGTCTTAAGCAGCAGGCATACCCATAAATAATCGTCAGGTTTTGTTGAAATAGAAGGGGGTTCAGGGTATAATAAGAACGGGTGATAATAAATCAAATGATCCGATAGAATGTTTTGGGTGATTCATTCCATTGGATGAAGATGAAAACAGGAGGATCATGATTTATGAACAACCATCTCAAATTTAAAACCGGAGCCTCGGTTTTTGAAGTACGGGGGATTCCGGCTATGCGGCAGGCACTGCCGCTGGCGTTGCAGCATGTGGTGGCTATGATTGTAGGGTGTGTGACACCGGCGATTATCGTGGCTGGGGTGGCTATCGATAAGGGTACGATGACACCGTCCGACAAAGTGGTACTTGTGCAGGCGGCGCTGTTGGTCGCAGCAGTTGCGACGTTAATCCAGCTGTTTCCGATCGGAAAGTATATCGGATCCGGATTACCGGTCATTATGGGTGTCAGTTTTGCCTACCTGGCATCGCTTCAGGCAATTGCAGGCGACTTCGATGTGGCTACGATTTTTGGAGCTCAGTTAGTGGGCGGTATCGTGGCGGTCATCGTAGGTATTTTTATCAAATGGCTCAGGCCGTTGTTCCCTCCGTTAGTAGCTGGGACGGTAGTATTCACGATTGGGCTGTCTTTATATCCCACGGCGATCAATTATATGGCCGGAGGACAGGGCAGCGCGGATTATGGCAGCGCGAAGAACTGGTTTGTGGCGATTGTCACGCTGATTCTGGTAGTGGGGCTGAATCATTTCGGTAAGGGATTCTTCAAATTGTCTTCGATTCTGATAGGCATTCTTGTCGGCTATGTGCTGGCGGTCTGCCTGGGAATGGTGGATTTTACGGCGGTCTCCCAAGCCGATTGGTTTTATATTGCGAAGCCCATGCATTTCGGGATCAAGTTCGAGGTTTCGACCATTATATCCATATCCATCCTGTACATCGTTAATTCGGTGCAGGCCATCGGGGATCTGTCCGCAACCACAGCGGGAGGGCTGGACCGGGAGCCGACGGACCGGGAACTGTCCGGCGGTATCATCGGTAACGGCGTGGCCAGTGTGATTGGCGCATTCTTTGGGGGATTGCCTACTGCAACTTTCAGCCAAAATGTGGGTATCGTAGCTACCACGAAGGTGGTAAACCGCTGCGTACTGGGTCTGGCCGCGGTGATTATTTTCCTGGCCGGTTCCGTACCAAAGTTCGCATCGGTGCTCACGACGATTCCCCAGTGTGTGCTGGGCGGGGCCACGGTATCCGTGTTCGCCTCCATCACCATGACGGGAATTAAGCTGATCAGCCAGGAGCCGCTGAATTACCGGAATACGGCGATTGTGGGCCTGGCCGTCGCATTGGGAATGGGAATTACTCTGGTTCCGGAAGCCTTGGCATTGTTTCCGGCTTGGGTGACTACCATTTTTGGAAAATCCGCAGTTGTGGTAGCGACGATTGTGGCAGTTCTGCTGAACTGTATTATTCCAAAGGAAAAACCGCAGGAGGATTCTTAACCGCAGCGCAGGGTCCTTCCTCGGGTTTGGGTATGCCCGCTGCTTAAGGGCCGGTGTGTGTCGGTGTCCCGGAAATGCTCCGGGCAGCCGGATTCCTTTGTGTCTCCCCGGGAGCGCGGAGGGCTTGCGCTGGTACCCGCTAAGTGAAATCGAAAAGCCGGATTCAGGAACCGAGCCTATTCACCAGGAACACGTGATGTGTTCCCGGTTCAGAGGCTCTTGCCCGTCGGACGTG
>NZ_JAHQCW010000059.1 GCF_019042275.1 Diplocloster agilis | reverse complement strand
GCGGACTTCACGTCCGACGGGCAAGAGCCTCTGAACCGGGAACACATCAGGTGTTCCTGGTGAATAGGCTCGGTTCCTGAATCCGGCTTTTCGATTCCCTTTAGCGGAGACCAGCGCTAGCCCTCCGCGCTCCCAGGGAGATACAAAAGAACCCGGTCACCCGGAGCCGTCCCCGTATACCGCCCGCAGTTCCAAGGCGTAAGCAGAGGACATACGAAGCCTCCGGGAAGAACACTAAGTCAGTGCGACAGCACCCGGTTCAGAGACTCGGCTCCTAACCCCGGCTTTTCAATTCCACTAAGCGGCTGCCAGCGCAAGCCCTCCGCCCTCCCGGGGAGACACCAAAGAACAGAAATTTACAAAAGGGAACGGTACAGCCCAATGATATCATCCAGGCTCGCTTCCTTCGGATTGCCCGGCGCGCATGCGTCCGCAACAGCGGATTCCGCCAGGAACTGAATATCCTCTTCCTTGACGATCTCTTTTAAATCTGCCGGAATCCCAACATCCAGGGACAGCTGGCGAACCGCGTCCACAGCCGCCTTACGGTACTCTTCCCGGCTCATGGACTCCGTCCCCTCCACGCCCATAGCGGCCGCGATATATTTATACTTATCACCCGTCATATCGGCGTTATACGCCATCACGGTAGGCAGCAGAATCGCATTAGCCACCCCGTGGGGAGTATCATATACAGCGCCCAGCGCATGCGCCATAGAATGCACGATTCCCAGTCCGCAGTTGGAGAATCCCATACCGGTCAGATACTGTCCCAGAGCCATTCCTTCCCGTCCTTCGGGGGTATTGTCCACAGCGCCTCTTAAATTTTTCGCTATCACCTCGATGGCTTTCAGATTAAACATGTCGGTCATCTCCCAGGCGCCTTTCGTAGTATACCCTTCGATGGCATGAGTCAGAGCATCCATACCGGTGGCCGCGGTCAGGCCCTTGGGCATGCTGGCCATCATCTCAGGATCTACGATGGCGACTACCGGGATATCATGAGTATCCACACAGACGAATTTCCGTTTTTTCTCCACATCCGTGATTACATAGTTGATCGTGACCTCAGCCGCAGTACCAGCCGTGGTGGGAACTGCGATAATCGGAATGCTTGGATTCTTCGTGGGCGCTACGCCTTCCAGGCTTCTCACGTCTTCAAACTCCGGATTTGCGATAATAATTCCGATCGCCTTGGACGTATCCATGGAGGAACCACCCCCGATGGCGATAATGTAATCCGCATTAGAAGCTTTAAACGCCGCCACCCCGGTCTGCACGTTTTCAATTGTAGGATTCGGCTTAATATTCGAATAAACTTCATAAGCCAGTCCCGCTTTATCCAGGACATCTGTCACCTTCGCCGTCACCTTGAATTTAACCAGATCCGGATCGGAACAGATAAAGGCCTTCTGAAACCCTCTGCCCGCGACCTCATGTACGATCTCCTGAATTGCTCCCGCTCCATGATAAGATGTTTCATTCAATACGATTCTGTTTGCCATATTCTCTTCTCCTTCTTGCACCTTTCCAATGACTCCCCCGGCCAGCAGGTGCCTTATAGTGTTACTGTCCGGTTTCTTATGATATAATTTTAACAATCAATAACCCCCCTGAAAAGTTACAATCCAGGATAACTGTCACATTTTTCAATATTTTCTTCCGTAATCCATTAACATCCCCCCATCCTCCCAGCTCTCACCAAAGCCGGAGCGGGCTGGCGCAAGGAGCGGGGCTTGAAGCTGCGGGGCGGCGGTTTTGCTGTGCACAGCTCCTGCCGGCTGTCCGGACCGGGCTTCCAAGTGCGGCGCCGGCCGTCTTCCCCTGTGGGAGGAGGAGGTCCGTCCATTCTGTCACATAAGGCGCCCGTGTAAAATCTTAATGAAATCCGGCTGGGCTGTTATGGGCGAACGACTGCATTCCCTGCAGTCGTTCGGTGGCTTCTGAGCTGCGAATGCATCAAGCATTCGGAGCGAATAAGCCACGCACCCATAACAGCCCAGCCGGATTTCATTTAGATTTTACCGGGTAACAGCCTTCCGTGACAGAATGGACGGACCTCCTCCTCCCACAGGGGAAGACGGCCGGCGCCGCACTTGGAAGCCCGGTCCGGACAGCCGGCAGGAACCGCGCACAGCAAAACCGCCGCCCCGCAGCTCCAAGCCCCACTCCTTGCGCCAGCCCGCTCCGGCCCCTTCAGACCAGATGGATCTCCAAAAACACCTCCCTAAGCTTCGGAGGCATGGCGTCCACCAGCGCCCGGGCCATCTCCTCCGGTGTCTCTTTCATCCCGTTCAGCACCCACTTAACCGTCATGTAAACAGATCCTCTGCAATACATTTCCAGCAGGAACATCAGATCCTCCCGCACCTGGCGGCGGGTCTTTCTCTGGATCTGCTCCCGGTAGAACTCGATAATCAACTCAAAATCATGCTCCTTTAAAGAGTTTTGATCGTCCGACCGGAACGCCTCCGTGAAGAATATCTTCTCCTGGCGGATAAATTCAAATTTGCGCACCAGCCCCTCGTATACGGTGCGGTCGGTGCCCATGCGGGCAAATGACTCCAGGACCAGCTTGTCGAAATACCAGTTGATCAGATCATATTTATCCTTAAAATTCCGATAAAAGGTCTGCCTGGTCATATGGCAGCCATCCACGATGCTCTGTACCGTAATCTTATCCACCGGGGCGGTCTTCATACACACCTTGATGGAGTCCGCCAGCCGGTATTTTGTTTTTTCTCCCTTATTCACATCCGGCATACTCTTTTCCCCTATTCCACGCTCTTCATGGATTCCACCATGTCGATCTTCTTCAGTTTAAAATGCATGGTAAAGTTTACAAACAGTGAAAACGCAAATGTAAATAGCACGCTGTAAACAAAGCTTCTGGGCTTAATCAGCCTGCCGAACATCAGCATGTCAATTTCCGCCGTTATAATGACAAACCGGTGCAGCGCAATCCCCATGAACAGGCCGATCAGCGCCCCGATCATGGTCAGCAGTATATTTTCACGCAGCATATAAGCCGATACTTCCCCGTCAAAAAAGCCCAGTACCTTCAGAGTGGCCAGCTCCCTCTTGCGCTCTGTGATATTGATATTATTCAGGTTATACAGCACGATAAAGGCCAGCATACCCGCAGAAATAACCAGCACATAGATGATGGTGTCCATGCTTTTTAACATATTGCGGATGCGGTTTTCCGTATCGCTTACGAAGCTTACCCCGCTGCACGCCTCCATATTGATATATTCTTCCTGTATCTTCTTTTGAAAGGCTTCCCCATTTTCCCGGTCAATGGTCAGGTATTCGTTGTAGACGGGCTTCTCCTGGTATAGCTTCTCATAGAGGGCCGGCGTCATGTAGACATAATGCATGAAATAGTTCTCCGCGATCTCCCCCACGGTCACTTCCACCCGGCTGGTCTCTTTGTCTTTCAGATAGATCCGATCCCCCTTCGATATGCCAAGCAGCGTGGCCGCTTTTTCCGTTAGAATCACCGTGTCGTCCGTCAGCGTATAGGGATCGCCGGTGATCCGGTCCTTCAGACGGATATAGTCCTGTAACTGGTCCGGATACTCCGGAACCACCAGATACCCGCTTCGCTCCGTTCCGTCGAATCCGATATCCACCGCCACCTCCCTGGCGGGGAGAAAACTTTTGATCCGGTCATCTGACTTTATCCTGCCGGCCAGCGCTTCCCGGGACATCGCGTCCGCATCCTCGTCAATCCCGATTGACGCGTGATAGATCCGGACGTTCTCAAACTGCAGATCCCCGATGGACATGATGGAATCCTGCAGGCCGAATCCTACCAGCAGCAGCGCCGTACAGCCTCCGATGCCCAGAACCGTCATGAAAAACCGTTTTTTATACCGGATCAGATTCCGGATGGTGGCCTTTCGGGTAAAATTCAGATGCTTCCACAGGAAAGTCACCCGCTCCAGCATAACCCGTTTTCCCGCTTTCGGTGCGGCGGGGCGCATGAGCTGGGCCGGTACCGCAAGCAATTCTTTATAGCAGGCCGCAACCACCGCGATCGTGGTGCAGAATACGGCCAGCGCCGTCGATGTGACGGAATAGTTAAAGTTCAAAGGGGTTACGATAGCCGGCAGATTATTGTACAGGATCTTATACGCGTTGATAATCACATAGGGCA
This sequence comes from Diplocloster agilis, assembly GCF_019042275.1. Classification (GTDB taxonomy): domain Bacteria; phylum Bacillota; class Clostridia; order Lachnospirales; family Lachnospiraceae; genus Diplocloster; species Diplocloster agilis. The sequence continues at coordinate 22,490 of NZ_JAHQCW010000059.1, read as the reverse complement.
GCAGCTTCTGCCCCACTACCAAGCCCAGCAGGCTGCCGAACAGACTGGCCGACAGTGCGTACCAGATATATTTTCCCGCAATGCTGGCTTTCCCATAGCCAAGGGCCTTGAGCGTGCCGATCTGGGTCCGCTCCTCCTCCACCATCCTGGTCATGGTGGTCAGGGCTACCAGGGCCGCTACCAGGAAAAAGATCGCCGGAAAGACATCTCCTATGGCTCCAATACGGTCTGAGTTCTGTCCGTATTCCACATAGGTCTGCAGATACTGCCGGTCCAGCACGAACCATTCCGGGACCTCCAGATCATCCAGCTTTTGCTGCGCATCCGCGATGTCCTGTTTGGCATCCGCGATCTTCGGTTCATTTTCCGCTCTGGCATCCTCGTACTCCTGCTGCCCATCCGCCAGTTTCTGTTCCGCGTCTGTCAGTTCCTTCCGGGCGTCTTTAAGCTTCTTCTCCCCATCCCGCAGTTCTTCTTTGGCGTCCGCGATCTTCACATCGCCGTCGTGGATCTCATCCTGCTTCTCATACAGGAGGGCTTTTGCCTCTTCGATCTGCCGCTCCGCGTCTTCTAACTCCCAGCCGCTGTCTGTGAGCTGCTGCTTCGCTGCCTCAAGCTTCGCTTCCTGCTGTGCCAGCTGGCCTTTGCCGGCTTCCAGCTGTTGTTTTCCCGCTTCCACCTGCTGTTTTCCCGCTTCCAGTTCCTGGGCTCCCTTTTGAAGCTCCGGCTCCATGGCCGCGATTCCGGTCTCCAGCTGGATCAGCTGGGCCTGCTGTTGGGGGCTTAACGGATAACCGGCGTCCGCCGCTGCTTTTAACGCAGCGTAGGCATCCTTCATCTGCTTTAACTGTTCCCGGGCCGCGTTTAAGCTCTGTTCCTGCGTGTTTAGCTGCTCTGCTGCGGCTTTTAACTGGGCTTCGGTTTCCGATAGTTTCTGCTTCGCCTCTTCCAGCTGACGCTCCCCGTCGGAGGCCTGAGTGATCCCCTCCCGCCACTTTTCCCTTCCCTCGGCCACTTTGTCCTGGTTCTCTTCCAGCTCCCGGAACCCATCGGCCAGCTGTTCTTTTCCGTCCGCCAGCTCCTGTTCTTTATCCGCCAGCTCCTGTTTGGCGTCTCTTAATTCCTGTTCCTTTTCTTCCAGGGTCTGTTTGGCATCCTCGATTTCCTGCTGCCCATCTTCGATCTTCTGTTTCGCGTCCGCAAGCTTTTGTTCCGCGTCTGCCACTTCCCCCTGCGCATCCTTGATTTTATCGCCGCCTTCTTTTTTCACCTCTTCATAGCGTGCCTGGCATCTGGCGCCGGAGATATCCTCGATCCGGGACACCAGCTTGTCGACAAAATCATCATACGCATCGGTGTAGCAGGTCAGGTCTTTCGCCCCCGCAGCCGTCAGACAAATCTCTGTGTAGGCCTTAAGCGCAAAGTCTTCCGTCGGAATCACGACAAAACCGTTCATATCCCCGCTTCCGATACTGCTGCTTCCACGCTCCAGCGAGAGATACACAGGACTGCTGCCATATCCCACGATCGTATATTCCGGGGTGTTGACGATATCGGAAAGCTCCGTGTCGTTACCGGACTGCACGGTGATCCGGTCACCGATCCGATAACCGTAGGAATCCACCAGTTTCTCGTCCACCAGGCATTCCCCGGATTTTTGCGGCAGCCTCCCCTCCTTGATCTTCATCTGATTCACCGGATCGGGCAGGGACATCAGCTTAACTACCAGCATATTGTCCTTTGACTCGCACAGGACATCTGAGGAATATACCGGCATAACATCTGCGACCCCTTCGACCTGACGGATGGCCTCCACGTCCTCATCTGTCAGCCCCAGCGTACTTATGACCCGGATATCCATCAGATTACTTTCATCGTAAAAGATGTCCGCCGAGAGGACCATATCCGGCTTCGACGCCCGGACTCCCGAGAAGAATGCCACTCCCAATGCTACGATTAACAAAATGGAGGCATACCGGTGAAAACTCTTTTTAATTTCCATGAAAAAATCTTTATGCAACGCATGTTTCTTCATCAGTCCGTCGAATAGCCTCCTTGCTTTTCGTCAGAGATTCTGCTTTTCTAACAGCTTACCGGCTGTCCGCGCTACCACTCAATGGTATCTACGGATACCGGTTCCGGATTAACGGTAATCCGGCTGACTTTCCCGTTCTTGATCTTGATCATACGGTCAGCCATAGGCGCGATGGCTGAGTTATGGGTAATCACGATGACGGTCATTCCCCGCTCCCTGCAGGTATCCTGCAAAAGCTTCAGGATCGCCTTTCCGGTCTGGTAATCCAGCGCTCCGGTCGGCTCGTCGCACAACAGCAGCTTCGGATTTTTCGCCAGAGCCCGCGCGATGGCCACCCGCTGCTGCTCGCCTCCGGATAACTGGGCCGGGAAATTCGCCAGACGCTCTCCCAGTCCCACTTCCGTCAATACCTGTTTCGCATCCAGCGGATTTTTACAGATCTGTAGAGCCAGCTCTACATTTTCCAGGGCCGTCAAGTTCTGAACCAGGTTATAGAATTGAAAGACGAAACCGATGGCTTCCCTCCGATACGCCGTCAGTTCCCTCTTCCGGTATTTGCTGACATCCTGGCCGTCCACCAGCACTTCTCCCTCATCGCAGGTGTCCATGCCGCCCAGTATATTTAACACCGTTGTCTTTCCCGCGCCGCTGGGCCCTACGATCACCACGAATTCGCCTTTCTCGATCTCAAATTCTATCCCATCCACCGCATGTATGGTTACCTCGCCCATACGATAGCTTTTCCGCACCCCTTTGAGGCTGACATATCCGCTCATTCAGACCGCTCCTTTTCTCTCTTATCATGCTCCCCTCTCCATTTACCATGACGTAAATCCGGGTATGTAGAAACACAATGCTCTTTTATACTCCGTAAGAGTCCCGCAGGATAAAACCGCACTTCCCATTTTCCCTGATTAGGGGCCAGCAGATGCTTCACAATAACCAACAGCGTGACCAGATAGCATCCATATAATATAGAAGGAATCCGAATATGGAATCCGCACCAGACTGCAAACAGCAGAAACGACAGAATAACCCTGACGTGGTGGGGCCGTACGACCAGAATCCCCGTAAACAGGATCAACAGGCACGCCAGCAGCCATACAGCATCACTGTACGAGCTGATTCCCAGCAGGACACCGAAGGTTACCGCGATTGCTTTCCCGCCTTTCCACTTATGAAATACCGGAAACGCGTGGCCTGCCACAGGAGCCGCGATCACCAGAGCGAACAGGATACTTTCAACCCCGGCCATTCTGGCCGCCATCCATACAGGCAGAAACCCCTTACCAATATCCAGAACCAGACATAGTATCCCCCAGCCGGTCCCGACATATTTAAAAACATTTCCGGCTCCCGGATTTTTGTCATCGCTGATGGTGCCGATATCGATGTTGCACAAATATTTGGAAACCAGGCTGCTAAACATCAGGCTTCCGCACAGGTATCCCAATAAAGTCCAGACAAAGTATTTCATATTTACCTCCTAACGTGCAGTTTTCTGTACATATAGGTATCCTCTTATGGTACTTCGCTTATCTCCATGATCTTTTCCACAATCCGGTCGCAGGTCCCGGGAAAAATATAAGTCCGCTGGGACTCCAGCATCTGATTGCGCGCCGATTCATTCCGGCACAGCTGTCTGGCCGCCTGAAGCTGCTCCTTGATCTTCGTGCAGGAACAGGACATCCCCCTTTGGGAAAAGAATTCCGCATTCTTAGTCTCGCAGCCCGGAATGGGGTTCGTATGCACGATCGGGATATTTTTTACCGCCGCTTCGGTGCCGGACAGACCGCCGGGTTTTGTAAACAGCACATCACAGGCGTCCATATACAGCGCCACTTGCTTGGTAAACCCGCAGATGATCACATTCTTGTGCCCCGAGAATAGAAAATTGAGCCGTCTTCTGAGCTTTTCGTTGTTCCCGCAGATAATCACCACATTTACCCGGTCCCCATAATAGCGGATCAGGTTCACGGTCAGCAGCTCCACTTTCCCAAAGCCCATACTGCCGGACATCACAAGGTAAGTCCGTTTACGGGTATCCAGATGAATATTTTCCCGGCTGTTGATAATCGTGCAGGCTTTCTCCCGGCTCATCCTGGTCCGAAACGCTTTCATAACCGGTATTCCATAGGGCAGCAGCTTCTCTTTCGGAATCCCTTTCTTTATAAACTCTTCGCACAGATCTTCATGTGGGATGACATAATAATCCAGTTCGGTCTCCTCCCAAAACGGGATACTGGTATAATCCGTACATATCGCCATCGTCTTCGCCCTCAGTCTCCCGGACCGCTTCAGTGCCGTCAGCGTTTCCGCGCAGAACAGATGCGGGGTTACCACCACGTCAAACTCTTTTTCTTCGATATAATCGCCCAGTTTCCCGCAGCATTTCCGGTTTGCCAGATAAACCGGGGACTTCACATGCATGTTATACAACAGCCGGCTCACTGCTCCGCCGATCCGGTAAATTGTATGGAAAACAAAAGGAATCCGGGTGGATTTTACGTAGGTGCCGGACACAGCCCGGTCCACCTTATCTCCCATAAGAGCCATCATATTCACAAACTCGGCCTCTATTCCCCGATCCGTCAGATTTTCATAAACCGCCCGTCCCGCCGCGTTATGACCTTCTCCTGTATTACATGATATGACTAAGACCCTCATAATTTTCTCCTCTGTTTTCTGCGGCCCTACTTCCCATTTCCAGAGCCTGGCCATGCTTGATCCACATTTTCTTTTCTATGACGATTGTACCTCTAATCCGGAATTCCGGCAACTAAAAATAAAAACCGAAAACGGAGGAAAACAGCCGAAACCCCGGAGTGGAATTCCGGGGTTTCGGCTGAATATTATATGTACAAACTAAGGGAAATAAGAGAAACGCTGATTTAACGGTCTTCATGGAACCGGAAGTTGGCATACGCGGACATTCCGTGTTCATGAAGATCCAGTCCTTCGTATTCTTCCGTCTCATTGACCCGAAGGCCGACGGTCTTTTTTAATACGAAGAAGATAATGAAAGCGAGAATCAATACATATAGCAGCACGGAACCTACGCCAATCAGCTGGGTAAGCAGGCTGCATCCGGTTCCGAAAACGCCGGTCAGGACCGTGCCGAGAAGGCCGCAGGCTCCGTGTACGCCGATCGCCCCGACGGGATCATCGACCTTTAACACCTTATCCACGAATTCGATCACCAATACCACGAATACGCCGGCGATCAGGCCGATCAGGATCGCTTCCCAGTTGGATACCACATCACAGCCCGCGGTGATCGCCACCAGGCCTGCCAAAGATCCGTTCAGCGTCATGGAAACGTCCGGTTTCCCGTATTTGATCCAGGTGAAAATCAGAGTCGCCAGAGTGGAAGCCGCTGCCGCCAGGTTCGTAGTCATGGCAATATCACCGATGGAGGTAGTAGCCGCCGTGGTCGAGCCACAGTTGAACCCAAACCAGCAGAACCAGAGGATAAATACGCCCAGCGCGCCGATGGGGATATTATGCCCCGGAATCGCATTGGGTTTGCCTTCTTTTGTGTATTTGCCGGTTCTCGGGCCTAACATCCATGCACCTACCAGGGCGCATACGCCGCCTACCATATGCACCGCGGTGGATCCGGCGAAATCATGAAAGCCCATCTGGGAAAGCCAGCCGCCGCCCCAGATCCAGTGTCCGGTTACCGGATAGATGAAAATACTGATGCATGCGCTGTAGATCAGGTAAGACACGAATTTGGTCCGCTCGGCCATTGCTCCGGATACGATCGTGGCCGCGGTGGCGCAAAAGACCGTATGGAAGAAAATAAAGGTCCCGATCGGCAGCGAGGTGACATCCTGCAGCGCGGCAGGATTGAAAAAACCGCTGGTTCCGAGCACGCCGCCCGCATCTTTTCCGAACATCAGCGCGAATCCAAGGATAAAGAAGAACAGGCTTCCGATCACAAAATCCATCATGTTTTTCATGATAATGTTTCCGGCGTTTTTCGCTCTGGTAAACCCTGTCTCCACCATGGCGAAGCCCGCCTGCATGAAATATACCAGAAACGCGCCCAGCATCGTCCACATAATATTTATTAACAGTTCAACCGATCCCAACTGATCTCCCGTAGAAGTAACTAAGTCAGATAAATTCATAATCATTCCTCCTCATATAAATGGATGCTTCTGCTCATAAAAAGGGAGATAACTGCTGTGCGCAATTATCTCCGTTGATAATCTCATGTTCCTGTATTGTATGAAAATAGTTCTTCAGATTCCGTCAAATTCTTATAATGCTTCCTGCCCATGCTCTCCGGTACGGATCCGAACTGCGTCTTCCACGTCATAGACGAATATTTTCCCGTCGCCGTAGTTGCCGGTATTGATTTCCGATACGATCTTGTCAATGATGGTCTTGGCCATTTCCTTGGGAATCACCGTCTCCACCTTCACTTTCGGCAGTAGGTTTACGTTGTATTTTGTGCCGCGATACATTTTCGTGTACCCTTTTTGATTTCCATAACCCATAATATTGCTGATCATAACGCCATTGGCTTCACACTCTTCCAGAATTTCTTTCACTGCTTCCAGCTTTTCCGGCTTGACTATAATTTCCAGTTTTCTCATAACACTACCTCCTCATGGCTGATTGGCAGAAAGGGTACCTTCTTTCCTGTGCCTAAAAGACAAGAATTATATAATCCTAAACAAAAAAAGACGCCTCTTAATTTCTTAAGAAACGCCTTCGTCTTTTAATGAATTTTATTATACACATATTTTTCCAGATGTCAAACACTTTTTTCTAGATTTTTCCTAGAATTTTCCTCCGCTGCCCCCATGGCTGTGTCCGCCGCTGCTGGTATGGACGCCGCTGCCGCCGGAACTTCCGGAGCTGCGCTCAATGTGTCTGCTCACGGTTGTAGTGCGGATGTAGCGGTCATACTGCTGCAGTACATTGGGCTGACGCCCCTTCATGTAAGTCCTGCTGTTGACCGTCATCGGGGTCTTCTGGCGGTGATACAGGATACCTGTGACTATGGCGCCGGATACCAGCCCGATTCCCAGGAAAATGAGGAGTTTTACCGCCAGGCCGTCCTGTTTGGGATCTTTCCCCATATAGTTCCCGGTCTCCGCGATAAAAGTCTCAAACGCCTCCATATATTCGGCTTTGGACAGATGGGCGGCAATATTTTCTCCCATCTTATCGGTCCGTTTTACCGGAAAATAGCGTATGGCCTCTCCTGATGTGGAGATCCACCAATCTCTGTTCCCCATATCTACCAGAAGCAGGATTCCGGTTCCATGTTCCTGCTCATAGCCAAACGCGTGTTCATCGTAGAAATCGTCCGCATAGTCCATAGGTGATTTTCCCCGGAGGCCATTCTCCGTAACGATGATGATGTCTATCCCTTTGATTTGGGCAGTCTCGACGCACTGTCCCTGCAGTCTTGCGGCTTCCTGTTCCGTTAGAAGCCCTGCGTTGTCGTATACCTTCTGCTCGTCACTGCGAAATCCGGTGGCGAATAAGAATATGGCGGTGATCATACAGATAAATGCCAGCTTTTTCTTCAATCTTTTGCCCTCCTTAAAGTAAGATCCCGATGACGGATAAAACGAGAAATACCGAAGCGGCCACTCCTGCGAACCAGGCGGCGGCCCGGCCCTTGCTCGCGGGAAGCTTTCCGACGATCTTTCCGGTTTGGCCGTTCATGGCAAACTGGTAGTTTTTGTTCTGATAGCGGTAGTTCAACATCCAGACCGGAAGCAGCACATAGTCCGCTTTCTTCTCCGCCATATTGACATTTTCCTGGAGAACATTCACGGAGGCGTAACCGCCGATCGTCTCCCGGGTGGTGGAAGCCGCGTACTGGTGAATCCTCTTTTCGATCCTGCTTTTTAACTCATCCTCGGTAAAATTATATTTTTCCGCCAGATAGCCGGAGAGATAAGGCATTTCAAACTGCTTCATGGCGCTGTAATCAAACGGCTCCAACCGGTCCATCACGTCGTCATCCATCTTTTCGGATGCGTCCGCCGGAACCTTTTCAAAAGCGGCCGCCACTTCCCGGTATACATCAAAGTGATCCGTGTGGGTATATTCCGTATCACCCCGTCGCTCCGTACGGATTCTGGTACAATCCGCCCTTAATTTTACATGGGTGTCATAATCGTATATCCAGTATGGCACATAGATGCCGCTGATTTTTTCGATGGTGCTCTGGCTGGTAAACTCCCGCGGGGTAAACTTCCCCTTCTTCGTCCAGCGCAGATAAGCTTCCTTGGCCTGCTCCCTGTTGATCTGAAAGGGAATGACATAGGCCGGCGCCAGTTCATCCGTGAGTCTGCTCTCAATAAGCGCCGTACTCCCACAGTAACTGCAGAATGTAGCGCTGGTGTGCTCATCCGTCAGAATCTCTGCGCCGCAGACCGGACAGTGGAACATCTTGAAATCATTCGTCTGGGAAGCGGATTTGCTTTCCTTTTGTTCCATCTGTTCCATCTCTTCCACTGATTTTTCTGTCCCGCAATGGACGCAGACCAGCATCTGCTTTTCACTGTCGAATTCCAGACCGGCGCCGCAGTTGGGACACTTGTATGTAATAACCATGGTTTTCCTCCCGGAGGTTTTTTTCTATTTTATCAGAAAAGACAGCCTCCTGTCTATCATTGTCAACAGAATCCGTTTCTTTTTCTTTTGGACCGGAGTTCATAGTTTATTCAAATATCATTCAAAAAAGTTTCATTTAAGTAACATGAATTCTTCATTTCTATTCCATATAATAATACTATCAAAAGAAAAAAAGTTCTGCCACATGAATAAGACGACAAGTTACAATTTGAATAAACTTTTTCATAATAAATGCCAAGCAACCCGGTTGCTTGGCATCCTCCCTTTTATAAGGGTTTTTCTGTTTTTACTGCTTATCTATTCTAAGTTTCTCCCCCGCTAACGCCGGCCCGTTATCCCGCGATCTCTTCCATCTCATCCAGAAGGCTTCCGAACAGCTTTAACGCCTCCTCCACCGGTTCCTTCGCCGTCATATCCACTCCCGCCAGTTTCAGCAGCTCGATCGGATACAGGGAGCTTCCGCTTCTTAAGAACTGACGGTATCCCTTTAATACCTCCTGATCCCCTGCCAGGATTTTCCGGCTGATCGCGATAGCGGCAGAGAAGCCGGTGGCATACTGATAGACATAGAAGGAGGTGTAAAAATGAGGAATTCTGGCCCACTCCATGGCAATCGCCTCATCCACAACAATATCAGCTCCAAAATATTTTTTATTTAACTCATAATAGATCCCGCAAAGTGTCTCCGGCGTAAGGACTTCTCCCTCCGCCTCCTTCTGATGCGTTATTTTTTCAAATTCCGCGAACATGGTCTGGCGGTACAGGGTTCCCCGGAACTGCTCCAGGAAATAATTCACCAGGTAGGCCCTCTTCTTCGGATCGCCGGTCGTCTCAAGCAAATAGTGGATCAGCAGCGATTCATTACAGGTGGAGGCCACCTCCGCCACAAAAATCTTGTAACCGGCATAGATGTAGGGCTGTGTCTCATCCGAGTACCAGGAATGCAGCGCGTGGCCCATTTCATGCGCCAGCGTAAATACGTTGTTCAGATTATCCTGATAGTTCAGCAGTACGTAGGGATGAGTTCCGTAGGCGCCCCAGGAGTAGGCTCCGCTTCTCTTTCCCTGATTCTCGTAGACATCGATCCAGCCGCCATGGTAACCTTCTTCCAACACGGCCAGGTAATCATCGCCAAGAGGCTTCAGGCCTGATGCTACGATCTCTTTGGCCTCTTCATAGGGGATTTTCATATCCACTTCTGAAATCATGGGGACATACAGATCGTACATATGAAGCTCCTCCACACCCAGCAGCCGCTTTCTAAGCCGTACATACCGGTGCAGCAGAGGCAGGTTTTCATGGACCGTTTCGATCAGCCTGTCATAGACCGCCGCCGGTATGTTGCTGCCATCCAGAGCCATTTCAAGGGACGAACTGTAATGCCTGGCCTTCGCAAAGAATATTTCCTGTTTTACATTAGCCCGATAGGCGGCGGCCAGCGTGTTGCGGAAACCGTCATAGGCCTGATACATCTTATCAAAGGCCTCTTTTCGCACCCGGCGGTCCTGACTCTCCATAAACGTAATAAAACGTCCGTGGGTCAGCTCCATTTCCTCTCCCTTTTCATTTCTTATCACGCCGAATTTCAGATCCGCGTTGTTAAACATGGTAAAAATATCGGAGGGTCCCTGGGCCACCTCCTGGGCCTGGGCCAGCAGCTCTTCCATTTCTTCTGAGAGCACATGTTTTTTCTGTCTCATTATGTCTTCCAGATAATGCCGGTATTCCTGCAGCCCTTTCGTTTCCCGCAGGAATTCTTCTATCTTCTCTTCCGGCACGGCCAACAGCTCCGGGACAAAATACGAACCGGCCGCCTCCAGTTTCATCATCAGTACAGTTGCCTTGCTGGACAGCTCCTGGTAATGGGCGTTTCCCATATCCTCATGGGATTTCTGGCTGGCATATACATATACCTGTTCCAAAAGCTTTGACATCTCATCCTGTTTTCTCAGAGCTTCCAAAAGAAGCTCTCCGCTGCCGGCCAGGCGGTTGCGATATGCCGTAATCTGCGCTTCCATTTGCGTTAGCTTCTGAAAGTCCGCCTCCCAGTCCTTTTCCGTCTTGTATAGGTCCTCCATTGCCCAGCAATAGGTTTTATCCATATCTTCTCTTCTCGGTACCGCTTTCATAATCTGCCTCCTCCGGAATTCTATCGTCTTCTTCACAGCGCCGTTTCCCGCGCTTCGTTTACACTACTTGGTATTATACCAGATTTTGGAATATATATCACGATTCCTTCCGGAAAATTAATTTGTCTTATCTATATGTTTCATAACGGGAAATTTGTTTTAATTAGAAAAAATTGTTATAGCGGAAATCAAAAAGTATGCTATAATAGGAGCTATGACATAAAATGAGCATGGAAAAGGAGACTTTATGCATAATTTTGAAATATTCTGCGATTCGTCCTGTGACACACCGACAGACCTGTTAAATCAATATAAGATCAGGAGAATACCGTTCTATGTTTCTTTTGATCAGGAACACTATGAAAAAGAAATCGAAGAACTGTCTATCTCTGACTTTTACAAGCGCCTGACTTCAGAGAAGGTTTTTCCCAAGACCTCTCTGCCTTCTGTGCAGGATTACCTGGTAAAATTCAAGGAAACATTGAAGGAAGGCAGAGAAATCTTATGTGTCTGTCTGACCTCCAAATTCAGCGGCTCTTATCAGTCGGCAGTGACGGCCCGCATGATTCTGGAGGAGGATTATCCGGAAGCGAATATCGCTGTGGTGGATTCGATGCAGGCAACCTCCTGCGAGGGCTTGACCGTACTGCAGGCCGCTTATATGAGAGAGGCCGGATATTCCCTCGATGAGACCGTGAAGAAGCTGGAACAGCTAAGGCTCTCCTCCCGCATTATGTTCACGGTGGGAACCCTGGAATATCTGCAAAAGGGCGGCCGGATCGGAAAAGTATCTTCGATAGCCGGAACTATGTTAAACCTCAAACCCCTGATTCAGTTAAAGGACGGAGAACTGATTCCCTACGGAACGATCCGGGGCAGAAATAAATCGTTGGATAAAACACTATCCATGGTGGCTGAATACTTTTCGGAGTCAGGAGCGAATTATTCGGATTATGATTTCTGTGTCACGACAGGGACTTGTGTGGAGGAAGCCGAGGCCTTTCAGAAACAGCTGGAAGATATGATCGGACGTAAGATTGATTATCCCTTATTCCAGATCGGGGTAACCATCGGTACCAATACGGGTCCTGATGCTATTGGCGCATGTTTTATTAAGAAATTCAACGTCTGAATCCCTGAATGCCGGTAAGAAATTTGTTTTTAGAGCTTCATAAAATCGCTGCTGACTTCCTCCCCACGCGGGCGGCTCTTAAGTCGGCGGCGATTTCTATTTTCAGAAAACGGCGCATACGATTACAAATAAGCAGCCGGAATGAATCATCAAATGTAAAGCCGGTTTGATTCCACATCGGTTTGATTCCACACCAGCTTGATCCACAGTTGAGACTTGACCCGGTTGATGCTAAAATGTAGGTAAGCAAGTACCGTTCTGCTGAGAAAATTTTCACCAAACAAGTACAGCAAATTTTAAGTAAAGGAGAAGATCACATGACACCCAAACAGCAATACTATGAAAAAGCCGCGGCCACCGTTATACAGAATTTTAAAAAGAGGGGAATAGAGGGGTACTACTGTCCCACATCAAAGGACGCGGTGGCAAAAGCCATGGATTTCATGGACGCCCCGTCTGTCGTCTCCTGGGGTGGTTCCATGACGCTGGAAGACTGCGGTATGATGGATGCGCTTCAGAATTCCGGCCACACGCTCCTAGACCGCCACAGCGCCGCCACTCCCGAAGAGAAGAAGGAGCTCATGTCTAAAATATATGTGTGCGACTACTTCTTCATGAGTTCCAACGCCATTACGCTGGACGGACAGCTGGTGAATATAGACGGCGCCGGCAACCGGGTTTCCTGCATGGCCTTCGGCCCGTCCAACGTCATCGTCATGGCGGGAATGAACAAACTGGTGCCCGACGTGAAAGCCGGCATGGACCGGGTCCGCAATATGGCCGCCCCGCCCAATAATATCCGCCTGGATCACAAGACCCCCTGCGCAGTTACCGGAAAGTGCGAGGATTGCCTGTCACCGGAATGTATCTGCAGCTTTATGGTTGTAACCAGACGTTCCCACATACCGGGACGGATTAAAGTTATTCTGATAGGAGAGGAATTGGGTTACTAAATCTCGCATCCTCCTCTTTGACAAAAGCTCTCGCCATTTCGATCGTGGCTGTTATCCTCTCATTGACATCGGCCGCTGTGATATCGCAGCTCCGGTCTTGGATAGCATCCACGATCATTTCCTGTATCTCAGGGTCAAAATGCACCAGATCCATATAGTGATCCAGGTCTGTAATCTCAGGAATCTCCTGCATATCGATCATCCTGACATTATCCCAGTCTGAAAAGTACTGTACAACATAACGCTTAAACCGAAGTTCCGCGTCAAAGGTTCCCTCCTCAGCCGCCTGAACCCAGTAAAGCGCAGAATACGGCGGGAATATGATCTGATATTCCTTCTCCGGCTGAAACTGCATCCGCTCCATAAACACGTCAAATCTGGATACCATCACCTCGTAGATCTCTTCCGGGCTGCTGCCCGAAGCGATCTTTGGCAGGCTCTGGTAGTAGTTCCACGTTACTTCACTGCCAAATACGGCGTCGTCCGACCAGTCGGCCAGATCATCAATCCGCGTCTTGCGATCCACTTTCTCCGGCAGCTTAAATCCCAGCTGATACATTCCGTCAATCACCACATCCAAAGGCAGAAACCGCATCCAGGTCTCATATCCCAACAGATATTTGTAATCATTCCACGGATTTTCATCGTACTGGTAGGCCGGAAAGATGACGGACTGATCGTCGTTGGTGAATTCCGCCAGATCCAGATTTAAAATAATCCTCTCCACTCCAGGGCGGTCCCGCACAATCTCATGCATCATTTCCATCTCTGTCAGATTCATGGCCCCGATGGTCGCTTTGACCGGTTCATAGCCAAGCTTATCGCGGAAAGACTGCATGCGGAAATTCTGTACCATGGATGAGCCGATGATTACCGTGTCATAGTCCTCGTGTTCCAGCACCCCTTTGGTCACATATCTGGAATTCAGCCAGTAGCGGTGATCTCCGGAACGGTAATACAAAAAGGGATCGATGAAAAATACAAAAAGCATCATGAGGACCAGCATTCCGGCAATCAGCACAAGCAGATTGCGGAACCATTTTCCTGCCGCTTTCCGGTCAACGGAACCAGTCTTCTGATCAGCACTGGAACCATTCATAGTTTCGCCGGCTGGTTCCAAAGGATCCGACGCCGTATCATAGCCCTTTTCCAGTTCCTCTTTTATATTACTGGCCTTTTTCAAAATTCCCAAACCCTTTCTATCATACAAATTACTTGTTCATGGTACTTACCCATTCGCCCCGTATATCTGTATCCACCCCAAAATAACTGTATCCGCCCGGCTAGAAGTTGAAGTAAATAAATACGCTCTCCCGGGAGAGATGGATCACGGCTATGCAGAAAGCGACGGCAATCAGCGCCATATACTTCCGATTATAGGAAAACCGTTTCATGATCTCCAAAGTATTCCTGCTTCGGAATACGATAAACAGCAGGATCAGTACCATGCCCGCTACCAGCAGCAGATTCGCCGCCATCGGGAAATTGATAATTCCGTCCGCCGCTATTTTAGACACCCCGGCCAGATTAAAAGAGGCAGGCAGGAACATCTCCCGAAGCAGCGCCAGCGCGCCGCTCAGGGAATCGGCACGGAACAGCACCCAGGCCGCATTGACAAACAAAAAGGTACCCGTTACCCGCAGGATGCGCGGCAGCTTGTCCAGCTGTTTATGAAAGATCCTTTCAAAGACGCTGACCAGCCCGTGCAATGCGCCCCAGATCACAAATGTCCAGGCGGCGCCATGCCAGAGTCCGCTCACCAAGAAGACCAGCATCAGATTGATACAGGTCCGGGGCAGGCCCTTCCGGTTTCCTCCCAGCGGAATATAGACATACGTAGACAACGCCCGTCCAAGCGTGATATGCCAGCGCTTCCAGAATTCCGTCACACTGGCCGATTTATAAGGAGAGTTGAAGTTGACCGGCAGATGAATATTAAACATACGCCCGATTCCGACCGCCATATCCGAATAGCCTGAGAAATCGAAATAGATCTGCAAGGTATAAGAAAGGGCTGTCAGCCACGCCGGAAGAAATCCCAATCCGGCCGGCGAACCAAACCCATTTCCCACAAACACGTTCAGCGTATCCGCCAGAACCGCTTTCTTAAACATTCCCAACGCAAAAATCCCAAACCCCGTGGCCATATTTTCATAATTCATATGCCGGCGTTTTTCCTCTTGAAACTGAGGCATCATTTCCTTGTACAGTACAATCGGACCGGCAACCAGCTGAGGGAAAAAGGTGACAAACAGACAGTAATCGATAAAATGACCGATCTGCTCTTCTTTTTTATAGACACTGACCAAAAAGGAAAGCTGCTGGAACGTAAAGAAGCTGATCCCCAACGGAAGCAGTATATGTTTCAAGGCATAATCCGTCCGGAAAACAGCATTGATATTTTCCACGAAGAAATCATAGTATTTAAAATAGCCAAGCAGCCCCACGTTCACTAAAATCCCCAGAACAAACAGCGGCAGACGCATCCGCTCCACCCTCTGCATCGACACCGCGATCCCGTAGTTCACAACAATGGAAGACAAAATAATCCACAGATAGCTCACATTAAAATATCCATAGAAAAACAACGAAGCCAACACCAAAAACAGGTGTTGGATACGTATGGTACTTATTTTTCCCAAAAGGAAATATACGGCTGCCACTACCGGCAGAAAGACAAAAACAAATTCATAGGATGCAAAAACCATAGTTGTTCTCCGTTACGTATATTCCGCCACACATGCGTCTCCCTGCGCACATAGACGGACCAATTGTATTTTATGCCCGATATGCTAAGCCAGGAAGATAAAGTACGCGCCCAGGACAACTCCCAGCACAATCCGGTACCATCCAAAGGCTTTAAAATCATGTTTGCGGATATATCCCATTAAAAATTTAATGGCAAGAATGGATACGGCAAAAGCGGTAATCATACCTGCCGCCAGCACAGCGATCTCCAGTCCCGTAAAATCAAACCCGAACTTTAATAATTTCAGCAGGCTGGCTCCAAACATGACCGGAATGGCCAGGAAAAAAGAAAATTCCGCCGATACCGCCCGGGAACAGCCAAGCAGCATGGCTCCCAGAATCGTAGCCCCCGACCGGGACGTGCCGGGAATCAGGGCTAATACCTGGAACGCGCCGATCAGGAGGGCCGTCCGATAGCTCACATCCGAAAAACGGTTGATCGGAAACATTTTGGTACGGTTTCTGTTTTCCAGGAGGATAAAAAGAATCCCATAGACGATCAGCGTCACGATGATCGTCTGGTAATTATAAAACAGATCGTCCAGCTGCTGCTCAAAGGGTACGCCGATCAGGGCCGCCGGTATGACCGCCACAATTACCTTCAACCACAAAGAGACCGTATCCATTTTCACACGGTAACATCCGTTTACCTTACCGACCGGAAACAATTTTTTAAAATAGAGTACGATAACCGCCAGTATCGCTCCCAGCTGAATGACCACATTGAACATTTCCATAAACGCATCCGACATCTGTATCCTGATGAACTGGTCCGCCAGAATCAAATGCCCCGTACTGCTGATCGGAAGCCATTCCGTGATACCTTCGATAATTCCCAATATAATTGCTTTTATAATGTCTAACATCCTGTGATCCTTTCCTGGTTGTCCTTATGAAAATCATCCTCTCCCGCTTCCGGGGACCGACTCACGCTTTTCTCCTGCACAGGGTAGAGAGCACCGCCAGCGCGGAGCCCACAAATATAAACAGATCGGCCAGATTAAATACTACCTTACTCAATCTTTTCCATTTTACCTGAAAGCTGAAATAGTCTACCACATATTTCCTGACCAGGCGGTCATAAAGATTGCTGAGCGCGCCGCCGGCTAATAAACTTAACGCAAGCTTCAGGCCGTGATAACCCTTTTGAAAGAGCAGGCCAATATAAAAGAGCAGAACTGCCAGCGTACAGCCGGCAGATAAGCCCACCACAATATTTCTCTTTTTGTCCAGCAGATTCAGACATAAGCCCCGGTTATATACCTTCTGCAGGATCACTTTTCCTCCCAGAATCTCCTGGGTGTCTCCCGGCTGCTTAGTCTTTTCGATATAAGCTTTTACCGCCAGATCCAACACCAGAATTCCGGCCGTGATTATCAGATAAATCATCTCTATTCTCCTTCGTGACTTCAAAGATTTTGAAAAGTCCCATACAGATCCAGCGCCCCGTAACCCCAGGATTGGTTGGGATAGGTCAGATTCGGCTTTCTGCTGGTTCCCCTGATCAGATAATTCTTCAGCTGTACGGGAGTAATTGCCACATCATTGCCTTCAACCGCCGTCCATTGCAGCAGCAACGCCACCGCTCCCGCGGTCAGCGCTGCGGACACACTGGAACCGGTCCTGTTCCCGAACTGGTTCGCGGGCAGCCCGCTGTACACATTCACTCCCGGCGCCGCAAACTCCGGTTTCACAATATTATCTCTCGCGAAACCGCGCCCTGAGTCCAGATAGATACTGCCGTTGCTGTCATTGTAAGTGCCTACGCTGATGGCGCTGGTCACCGCCGATGGCTCAGTTAGGGTCATATCCGGTTCCGGCCGCAGAAAAACTACGTCTGTCACCGTAAATCCCCGAACCGGCAGCCACATATTGTAGATGCCTCTGCTTACATTGTTCCCAAACACGCGGATCGTCCAAATCCCCTGTATCGGAGTTTCAAAACGCATAAATATGATCTGGGAACCCGAGATCTCTGATGCCGCCCGGTAATCGATGTATACAGTCGTTCCTGAGAATACCATATTGTACACTTCGCTGAATCCGATGCGGTTCATTGTACGGGGCACCGATTCCCCCGTAGGGGATATGATGGAAACGGAGAATATGTCGGGGATCTGTCCCCACAATTCCAGAGTGAAGCCCAGTTCACCGGCTCCCACCCGCACTTCCGCATCCTGATATTCCAGGCTCTGTTCCAGCTTTCCCGCAAAATGATGCCCCTGATTTCCTTCGTTACCGGTCCCGATCACCATGGCCCGGCCCCGGCCGCCGATTGTGTCGGTTATATACAGGCCCAGCGGAGAACTGCCTCCGTGGTCGCCCTGATTTGTGCCAAGGCCTATACAGAAAATCACCGGCCTGTTGTACTGCGCTGCTATCTCGCCGATAAACCGGATTCCAAACATGATATCATTTTCCTGATATACTTTCGCGTCGGGATTAATAAAATAAAACTGCCTTAAGTATTCCTTCGCTTCCTTTAACTTTACCACTACCAGATCCGCTTCCGGGGCCGCCCCGGTGAAATTCTGCTCCGGATTCCGGCCGCCCGCGGCGACCGAGGCCATCATCGTGCCATGACCCTCTTCATCCCTGCTGGGCACCAGTTCGTAAGGATCCGGCAGCTGCAGAGCCTCGTCTATCCTTTCTTTCCGGTACACACTTCCGTAATTAATATTTTCCGGCATCTGTCCCGTCTGATCCGTCTGATCCCAGATAGCCAGTATCCGGCTGCTCCCATCCGGATTCCGAAAAATTTCATTCTGATAATCAATCCCGGTATCGATAAATCCTATAATCACCCCTTTACCGGTGAGGTTCAGGGTAGGCTGATTCTGAATCTGAGTAATCCCGCTGGCGTCTAACGCCGCTGTATCCAGCAGCGTATAGCAGTTAGGGATCGCCGTATACGTATAATTTCCCACCGACAGAGGAAGCATTCTGGAGCGGTCCGCATACATGGTGACAAACTGCCGGTTTACAATCTGTACGCAGTAACGGCCATATAATTCCTGTATATCCTGGTATACAACATCCGTATTAAAGATAAAATCCGCATAATCGTTGGAGATAATCCGGCGGCGGCACTCTTCCGGTTCAGGCAGGCCGTTTGGTGTCTGGCTGGCCTGTATCTCCTCCACAAATTCCTGCATATCTTCTGGCATGAGATTCCTCTCAATCTTTTTTAATACTATATGCAGTATTGGTATATTTCAGACATGATCGGAATATTCCGCCGGCCTTTACGCCTGCTCCGCAATCCGGGGAATATTTCCCCGAAGCTCAATGATGGGACCGCCCGTATGGTTGATGTATTCCTGCGTTATCGTCACCCTGCCGATATTATCATCCTTCGGAATCTCATACATAATATCCAGCATAAATTCTTCGATGATAGCCCGCAGCGCCCTGGCCCCGGTTTTCTTCTCCAACGCCTTCCTGGCTATGGCCTCCAGCGCTCCGTCATCGAATTCAAGCTTCACCTCGTCCAGCTCCAAAAGCTTCTGATATTGTTTCAAAATCGCGTTCTTCGGTTCTTTTAATATCTTAACCAGCATATCCTCGGTCAAACCATCCAGCGTGAAAATAACCGGAAGCCGGCCGATAAACTCCGGTATCATGCCAAAATGCCGGATATCCTCAACGGTAACCTTGTGAAGCAGCGTCGGGTCATCGTCGTATTTGTCCTTTAAATCTGCCTGGAATCCGATGGAGGACTGCTTGTTCAAACGCTCCTTAATGATATTCTCCAGGTCCGGAAACGCTCCGCCGCAGATAAACAGAATATTCTTTGTATTGACCGTGGTAAGCGGCACCATGGCGTTCTTGCTGTTTGCCCCGACCGGCACCTCCACGTCACTGCCTTCCAGCAGCCGCAGCAGCCCCTGCTGTACGGATTCGCCGCTGACATCCCGCTGGGTCGTGTTCTTTTTCTTCGCTATTTTATCAATCTCATCAATAAAGATGATCCCCCGCTCCGCTTTTTCCACATCATTATCCGCAGCGGCCAGCAGTTTGGAGACTACGCTTTCGATGTCGTCCCCGATATACCCCGCCTCCGTAAGTGACGTGGCGTCCGCAATCGCCAACGGCACATCCAGAAGTCTGGCCAGAGTGCGGACCAGATACGTCTTGCCGCATCCTGTCGGGCCGATCATCAGCATGTTGGACTTTTCGATCTCTATATCATCCATCGTGCCGGTGGCCACACGCTTATAATGGTTATATACGGCGACCGACACCACTTTCTTCGCCTGCTCCTGTCCGATGATATACTCATCCAGACTGGCTTTGATCTTATGCGGAGCCGGAATACTGCGGATATCCAGAGCCGGCTTGTCCTGCTCGTCCTTTGGCTTTTTCTTTTTGACCTTCTGCGGTTTCGGCATCATATTCTGCAGATCCGCCAGATTGATCATACTGATATAGGGCATAGAGCCTTGATTCTGGCTGTCGGAGTTCTTCTTCCGGGCATCCGTCTCCCCGGTCCCGTCCTGCTCTTGTTTCTCATCCTGGGATTCGCCGTCCGGCTTTTTCTGATTCGGCAGAACGCTGTTCGGATTCATAAAATCAAAAGTCTTAAACCCGCTGTTTTCCACCATGTCAAATGTCTTCTGCATACAGTCCGGGCAGATGCAGATATCATTGGGCAGATGAATCATCTTGCCGGTCTGGCTCTCCGGACGGCGGCACAGAAAGCAAACGCTCTCGTACTCGTCATCCTTTTTCTTATCTTCTGTTACAATATTTTTTTTATCATCAAGCTTTTCATCTGATAATTTATCATCATCAAATGCCATATCTGACCACCTCTTTTATATTCATTGTAAATCGATTCATTCTTCATTATAGACTACCATATGTGCGGTTACAAGTAAACTTTTTATAAACTGGGAACCCATAATCTGAGAACGCATATCCGGAAACACATACCAAACCTGAAAAGAACCTTCCCATGATCAGGGAAGGTTCTTCTTCATATCGGCATTAACAACTACCGGTTCGTATTCACATTGTTCTCCGCCGGCTTCTCGCCCAGCGTGACACTGACGGTGCGTTCCACATATTCTCCGTTGTTGGCGGATTGTACCACCACATCAACGGTTTCCCCTTTTTTGTAGTATTCCAGAGTGCTGGAAAGGCTTTCCATGGAGGTTACCGGGAGGCCATCGAATTTGGTGATAATATCGCCCTTGCGGATTCCTGCATTTGCCGCCGCGGAATCGTCGTAAACCTGTACTACAAAGGCTCCCTGAGGCATTGCGTAGCTGTTGGAAACCTCATTTGTTACGTTCAGGCCGGATATGCCCAGATATCCTCTTTCGTTTTCATCCACTACGGATCTGGTCTCACGGTTCATCAGGGTATCGATAATATCGGATACATTGCTGATGGGGATCGCATAACCCATTCCTTCTATTTTGTCGCTGGCCAGTTTCATTACGTTGATACCGATTACCTGGCCTTTGGTATTCAGGAGGGCGCCGCCGCTGTTGCCGGGGTTAATGGCGGCATCCGTCTGGATCAGGGTGCTGTTGTAGCCTTCCACCTGTCTGTCCAGAGCGCTGATGACACCGGTGGTTACGGACTGGCCGTATCCAAGAGCATTGCCGATTGCGATAGCGGCTTCCCCTACTTTCAGCGCATTGGAATCGCCCAGAGCGGCTGTCTTGATACCGGACTTTGTTTCATCACTGATAGAATCCAGTTTGACCGCTACCACCGCCAGATCCGCGTTGGGATCCGCGCCCTTTACATAAGCTTCGTATACGGAATTATCCGCGAATGCCACGCTTAATTCCTGAGAATCGGCGATTACATGGTTATTTGTTACGATTAATAACTCGTCATCGTTCTGGCCTATGATGATTCCGGAACCAGAACTCTGGGTCGTATATTGCTGGGTGCCGAAGAAGGTCTGTACCTCCTGCACTCCCGCGTTAGTGATAGATACAACCGATGGCATGACGGCTTCTACCACATCGGATACATCATTGACTACAACATTGGAGGAACCGTCGTTGGTATTCACCGCCGGTATTAGTTCCTTCTGCTCTTCCTGCTGCTTTTCATCCGGCTTCGGCGTGGCGCTGGCTTCCTGTTTTGGGGAAGCATCTCTTAAGCCTCCGGCGTAGAATCCCACCCCGCCGACCAGGACGATGACCAGCAGGCCGGCAACAACCTTTGCCACTTTTCTTCCGGTGCCTTTTTTCTTCTTTTCCGTTTTCTTCTTCGGGGAATCCCCGGAGATGTGGTAGGACGTATATGCGCTGTTTTGATATCCGGCATTGCTATGAGCCTCCTGCTCCCCGGAACCGCCGCTCTGGAAGCTTCCCGTGTAATAGCCGCTTTGATAATCAGCCCCGCTGTTCTGCGTATACATAGTCTGCCGTCCATACGCCCCGCTTCCCTGATGCTCATTATTTGTTGTGTTATTCATATCAGAACCGGTTGTGGGATATCCATTATAACCGTTATTACCATATTCTTCACTCATAATAAAATCTCCTTCCTTTGTTATAATATCTTTTCGATTTCCTATAGTGTAACAAGGAATTGTGTTTAAAATGTGATTAAAAGTTTAAAAATTTGTGCAGTTGGAAATTTTATTAAACGCCGTGAATTACCGCGGACAAACAACGGCAGATCCGGCGGAGAGAATCAGGGGCCCGGTGCTACGCTCCGAGGTTCTTCCTCGGGTTTGGGTATGCCCGCTGCTTAAGGGGCGGTGTGTGTCGGTGTCCTGGAATGCTCCGGGCAGCCGGATTCTTTTGTGTCTCCCCTGGAGCGCATAGGGCGGCTGAGCTCCCGCTTAGTGGAATCGGAAAGCCGGGTTCAGGATGACCGGCGGACTTCACGTCCGACGGGCAAGAGCCTCTGAA
>NZ_JAHQCW010000058.1 GCF_019042275.1 Diplocloster agilis | reverse complement strand
TCGAAAAGCCGGATTCAGGAACCGAGCCTATTCACCAGGAACACGTGATGTGTTCCCGGTTCAGAGGCTCTTGCCCGGCGGACGTGAAGTCCGCCGGGCATCCTGAATCCGGCTTTCCGATTTCACTAAGCGTCTTCTCAGCCGCCCTATGCGCCCCCGGGGAGATACAAAAGAACCCGGCCGCCCGGAGCGTCCCCGTATACCGCCCCCGGTTCCTGAATCCGGTTTTTGGATTTCACTAAGCTGCAGCACAGCCGCCCTATGCCCGCCCGGGGAGACACAAAAGGATTCCGCCGCCCGCCCTTGCGCCAGCCCGCTGCTTCCCTCGATCCAGCCCGCTCCTGCTTTGGGGTCAGGGTATGTGAAATGTTTTTTTAAGGGAAGTAATTGTGATTTTTTGTTTTTAGACTGCGAATAGTATGTGGGGCTTGACATCATTTTGTAAATAGGATATTATAATTTTATGATGTGTTAGCGGTAACATGTGGCTTAGGTAATGGTTTTGGAATGCTCCTTGGGGAGTATTTTTTGGAAAGAATATGTTAGCGGTAACATGTTGAAAAGGCCCTGTTGTGGAATAGGGTAAGCGGAAGGGAGGAGAGGGCGCTTTCGAATAGAAAATTAGGGTGTGGGTATTAGAAGATCAGACTGAAAAGGAGAGCAAAATGCAGAAAATTTGTATACCGAAAGAGGAGTTTCAACAACGTATTGACAAGATAAAAGAGTATATGACAAAAGAGCAGCTGGATGTTATATTAGTGTATGGAGATGAATATAGGAAAGAAAATCTTCGCTATGTTTCGAATTACTGGCCGATCTTTGAGCGGGGGGCGCTCCTGATTACGACAGAGGGAGAACCGATTGTCTTATGTGCTCCGGAAGGGGAGCAGGTGGCCAGGGAGATGAGCGTTTGGCCGGATGTGAGGCTGGTGCCGGATTTCTTATGCGTTACTGTGCCGGATGAGATCGAATATCCGCTGGCGAAGTTTACAAGCTTTAAGAGTCTGGCTGCCGAGCTTAGAAGCAGGACCGGTCTTTCCAGACTTGGGATCGCGGGTATGGACGCTATGTCGGAGGCGCTTTTACATAATATCAGAGAGGCTTTTGGCTGCCAGGTGGTGGACAGCAATGAGATCCTGTTTGAGCTTAGAAAGACAAAATCAGAGAATGAGATCGCCTGCCTGCGGGAGGCTGCCAGAATTGCGGAAGCAGGTTTCCGGGCAATGATGGACGCTGATTTGGTCGGTAAGACGGAACGGTATGCGGCCGGTATCGCGGAAGGGACTGCCAGAAAAGAAGGAGCGGAAGCGATTATCTTTACCGTGTTCGGTTCCGGAGAGCGGTCGGCCAGGATCGTGGGACGGGCAGAGAATAAAGTGATTGAGGACGGAGATATGCTGATGTGCGCGATGGCCGTTCAGTATGAGGGTTATGTGGTTACCTGTGAACTGCCTTTCGCGGTGGGGAACTATGGCGAAGAGACCAGATATGTGCTGGATGTCCTGATTCATGCGGCCGCGGCCGGACTTCCTTATCTGAAAGCCGGGGTGCCGATGAAAGATTTCGTCTGCGCGGTGCGGAATTACTTCCGGGATGCCGGATTGTCCGAATACGATGTGTATCCTCCTCTGCACGGCATCGGATGCGCGGAAGCGGAAAGCCCCTATCCGGATGAAAAAACAGAAGATGTTTTCCGGGAGGGCATGACAGTGAATACGGATATCAGCCTCTTTGGCCTGCCCGGAGGTTCGAACCGGATCGAGGAGGGCTTTGTCATTACCAAGGACGGAGCGGATTCGCTGTTCCCATCCATGCGCGTGTATTATGAAGAGTGGCTGAAAAACAGCGAAAATAAATAGTCTAATTTGACAAAAGGTGTGATTCTTATATGGCAACCATTGATGATGTCGCCAAGAAGGCGAAAGTATCCCGTATGACCGTATCACGAGTGATCAATAACAGCGGGTATGTGAAGGAAGAAACCAGGCTGCGCATCAATCAGGCAATCGATGAGCTGAAGTTTAAGCCGAATATGATTGCGAAAAGTCTGGTGACCAGAAAGAGCCGTACGGTCGCTTATGTGATGGTCAATATTTCGGATACATTCCATAATCTGGTCAATAAAGGATTTGAAGCGGTGGCATTTGAAAATGGGTATACGACGTTAATGTGCAACGCTCATTCTGCCAGCCGGGTAACGGATTATATCAATATGCTGCAGGAACGGTGTATTGACGGCGTGGTGCTGCATCATCTGAATATTACGAAAAAGCAGGTGCAGGAACTGGAAGAGTCCGGAGTACATTGCGTTCTGATGGACAATGAGGTGGATCTGCCGGGAGTGAACTGCGTCAATACAGATAATATGCAGGGCGCGAGACTGGCGGTAGAGCACCTGATACAAAAAGGACACACCCGCATCGGCTGCATGCACGGGACGCTGAGCTGTCCCAAGACAGACAAGGTAGCCTATGAAGACACCTTTCAATATAATATATGGAGACAGCGGACCAAGGGATTTCAGGAAACGATGAAGGAGGCTGGTCTGACTGACCGGTACCGGTATCAGGGAAACGGCTTGTCGAATCTGGTTCCCTGGTTTGCAAAAAAGACCATGGACCTGATCCTGAACGATCCGGAACCGCCCACTGCCCTCTACTGCGAAAATGATATTATGGCGCTTTCCATAATCAATGAGATGCAGGAGAGAGGAATGCGGATACCCGATGATATGGCGGTAGTGGGGCATGACGGACTGGACCTGTGCAGAATGGTACATCCCTATCTCACAACGGTGGCTCAGCCCAGATATCTGATGGGGAAAATGTCCGCGGCGATTTTGATCGACGCGATTGAAAAAAATCAGAGCAATACGAAGGTGGTTCTGCCGCCAAGTTTTTGGATCGGCGAAACGACATAAAAATAAAAATTATTTGCAGAAAAAGAGGTATTCTATTGAAAAATGTACTCGAGTATATTATAATGTATTATATACTCGAGTACACAAAAATATATAATACCAGAGGGGGATTCTCAGGAAAGGAGGTAAGAGAGTTCCGGCATCACCAGATACAAGTATTGGCAATTGGAAAGAGCAACACGTACATCTAAACTAAAGGAGGAAATAGGTATGAAAAAAGTAGTGAGTGTTTTATTGTCGATCATGTTGGTGTTGACGATGTGTGCAGGATGCCAGGAGAAGGCAGCTGAACCGTCAGGCACAGATGCAGCGGCGCCTGATGCTACGGTCCAGGAGACCCAGAAACCGGCGGAAGCGCCTGAAGCTTCGGATTCTGCCGCTTCCGGCGAATTAAAAGATTTTACCATCGGTTATGCCGGACTGGATGAATCACAGGAGCATCTGATTCCGGTAGGTGATAATATCGAGAAGATAGCCAAGGAAAAAGGTGAAGAACTGGGAATTACGATCAAAGTGATCCGCGTGGACAATGCGGGCGACGGCGCGAAAGCGGTTGAAAATGTGGATAACCTGATCCTTCAGGGAATCGATGTGCTTGTAGAGTTCAACCTTGATGCAGCCGTTAATGATACCATTTATGAAAAATGCCAGAACGCGGGAATTCCGGTTATGGCCATTGATATTCCGGTAGGCGACGCCCCTTACATGGGAGCAAACAACGTGCTGGCCGGCCAGCTGTGTGGAGAAGCGCTGGGCGATCTGGTAAACGAGAACTGGGAAGGAAAAGTGGATGCCGTATTGTTTGAGCATACTCCCGAGGCCGGCGAAGTGGTGCAGACCAGAATGGACAGTATCTTAGACGGCCTGGCAAATAAGACGGATTATTCCGTAGACGATCTCAAAGCTATAACCACGACCGTATCCATGAAAGACGACGCGATTCTGGCACAGCAGCTCTGTGCGGATTTCCTGACGGCAAATCCGGACAAGACCCATATCGTAATCGGTTCCATCAATGATATCGGAGCACAGGGAGCATTCGCGGCCGTACAGGCAGCAGGCAGAGAAGATGATGTATTTATCGTAAACCATGGCGTATCCGTTTCTACCCGTGAAAACATCTACACTCAGGAAAATGCCGGAAAACCCAACTGCTGGAGAGGCGGCGTTTCCTACTTCCTTGAGAGATACGGCGAATATATCGTACCGGGCTGTATCGAGCTGGTTCAGGGCAAAACACCCGCACCGGAAAGCCTGCTGATGGACCATCTCTATATCGACATGAACAATATCGAAGAATGGTATCCCCAGGCAGAATGGGCACAGTGACAGCAAACCGAAAGGTTTTAGAAGAGTAATGACATCGTAGACAGCCGGGCACCCGGTCGCAGAAAAGATGGCTGCATCGGGTGCCCGCTCTGATTTAGAAAAGAACGGGGGTAAGAACATGGCAGTAATGACCGTTTTAGGAAAAAAAGAGGCAGGCGAGCTGGGGATCTGCGCGCCCCACGAGCATATCTACATAGACATGAGTGTATTTTTTGCACCGCCCGAAGAGATCGGTATGAAAAATCTGGCTTATAAGCCGGTGACCATGGAAGCACTGGGAGTTTTGAAGAGAAATCCCTTTGCCGTGCTGGACAATGTCCGTATGATGGATGAAGAAACCCAGTTGGAAGAGATCCTGGCGTTTAAGAGCGCAGGCGGACAGACCATTGTGGATGCCAGTACGGTGGGATTGGGACGTGACCCGCAGCTTCTGGCCCGGGCAGCCGCGAAAACCGGCCTGAATGTAATCGCAGGAGCCGGTTTTTATGTGGAAGGCGCACAGCAGAAAGAAACGCTGGACATGAGCATTGAACAGATCGAAGAGCAGATTGTTAGGGAAATCGAAGTAGAGATTGGCCACAGTGGGATACGGGCCGGTTTCATCGGAGAGATCGGTGTCAGCCATATCCTGTTTCCTTTTGAAGAAAAATCCCTGATCGGGGCTTGCCGCGCCCAGGTGAGAACAGGCGCTCCGCTGATGATCCACATTAACCCCTGGTCGACGCAGGGAATTAAGGCCATGGATATCGTGAAGGAACATGGGATCGCCCCGGAGAACATCGTGATCTGCCACAGTGATGTGGAAAACAGGGAAGATTATATATTCCGGCTGTTGGATATGGGAGTCTATATTGAATTCGACAACTGGGGAAAAGAAATGTTCACGGACCGCTGGGATGTAAAACCCGGGTCGGGCCGCTTCGTCAATGACTGGGAGCGGTCGCTTCTGGTGAAAAAGATCATGGACAGAGGTTATGAAAAACAGATGCTTTTGTCCACCGATCTGTGTCTGAAATCCCTTCTGCACAAGTACGGCGGCTGGGGCTATGACCATATTCTGCAGCATATCATTCCCATGCTTGACGAGGTGGGCGTGACAAAAGCACAGATCGATCAGATGTTAATCCATAATCCGGCCAGATGGCTGGACAGATAAAGGGGGAAGCAGAAGATATGAGTGAAACCATCCTGAAAATGCAGGGCATCACGAAACGCTTTCCCGGCGTGCTGGCCCTGGATCAGGTTACCATATCCCTGAATAGAGGGGAAGTGCTGGCCTTGGTCGGGGAGAACGGCGCGGGTAAATCCACCTTGCTGAAAATCCTGTCGGGTGCGTATACCAAGGATGAAGGCGTGATAGAGTACGATGGGAAGGTAATCGAAGGTTATACCCCCAACGAAGCCATCGATATGGGGATCAGCATCATCTATCAGGAGCTGGATAATTACGGGACTTTGACCGTGGCGGAAAATATCCTGGTAAACGCCATGCCGAAGAAAAATGGAAAATTCAGTCCAATCGACTGGAAGGAAGCGTACAAAAGAGCGGATGAGATCATCCGGCAGATTACCGACGAGATCGATGTGACAGCCAAAGTCAGCACTCTGACCGCAGCGCAGCAGCAGTTGGTGGAGATCGCGAAGGCGATGAGCCGGAACATGAAGGTGCTGATTATGGACGAACCCACGTCCGCCTTAAACCGGGTAGAGACGGAACAGCTGCTGAAGATCGTGCAGAACCTGGCAAAACAGGGGATCAGTATCATCTATATTTCCCACCGTATGGATGAAATCTTTACCTTGTCGGACCGGATACAGGTTATGCGGGATGGCAAGAGCGTATCTGATTTTGTGACCGCTAAGACCGATGAGGAGACGATCGTAAGGGAAATGGTAGGCCGTACCCTGGACAGCATGTATCCGCATGTGAAGCAGGAACCCGGGGAATGTATATTGAAAGTGAATCATCTGACCTGCGGAAAAGCGAAAGACGTCAGCTTCAACCTGCACCGCGGTGAAATCCTGGGCTTATTCGGATTGATGGGAGCAGGAAGGACCAGTGTGGTGCGCGGGCTGTTCGGAGATCTCTATTTAAGAGACGGTTCCATTGAAATCCTGGGTAATTCAATCAAAAACCGGTCGCCCAAAGACGCCATTCATAATAAGATTGCCTATGTCCCCAACGAACGGAAGGTGGAAGGGCTTATGTTGACCGACTCCGTGCGGTTTAACATCAGCATAGCGGTGATCAACAGCCTCCAGAAACATTTTAAAGTGGACAAAAAAGCGGAAAAGAAGATGGCGGATACCTGGGTGGAAAAACTGGGAATCCGTACGCCTTCCCCGGAAACGAGGGTGGATAACCTAAGCGGCGGAAACCAGCAGAAGGTGGTTATCGCCCGATGGCTGCAGACCTCTCCGGATATTCTGATCCTCAACGATCCGACCCGTGGCATCGATGTGGGAGCCAAGGCGGAAATCTACAGCCTCATGGAAGATCTGTGCCGGCAGGGAATCGGCATTATCATGATCTCTTCCGAATTACAGGAGACGCTGTCCATGGCGGACCGGATTTTGGTTATGAGCGAGGGAAAAGTGACGGGGGAAGTACCCAGAGAAGAAGCAACGCAGGAAAATCTGATGAAACTGGCAGTGGGAGGAATCTAAGATGGAGAAGAGCTTAACGATCAGAGAACGAATCAAAAAAGGCGGGGGAAGCGAAATCACGATCTGTATCGCATATATCGGACTGTGTATTATCTTTTCCATTCTGTCACCGAATTTTTTCTCGGGAAAAAACTTTATTAATATAGGTATTTACTCAGCGATCATGGGAATTACCGCAGCTGCCACCACGCTGGTTTTGATTTGCGGTTGTATTGATATTTCGGTCGGTGCGGTGATGGGACTGACAGGGATGATCAGCGCCCTGTTATTAAAAGCGGGCGTTCCGATTGTGGTAGCGGTATTGATAGCTCTGTTGGCGGGAGCGGCGGTAGGAACCATTAACGGCCTGCTGGTATCCAAAGGGAAAATCGTGCCGATGATCGCGACCATGGCGACTATGTCCATTATCCGCGGTATTGCATATCTGACCAACAACGGTATATCCATCGTGGTCAGCAATGCCAAATTCAACTGGCTTGGCAGAGGCTATGTAGGCCCGATTCCATTTATCCTGATCATCATGGCCATCGTTTATCTGGGCATGTTCTATCTGTCGAAATATACGGCTTACGGAAGAAAACTCTACGCGACAGGCTCGAACCAAAGAGCCGGTTACCTGGCGGGTATCAATACGGATGGGACCATCTTAAGCGTCTATATCCTGAACGGCGTATTCGCCGGCCTGTCCGGTATCCTGATGGCGGCCCAGTCCGGCGCCGGGCTTCCCACTGCAGGAGATACCTACGAGATGACCATTATTTCCGCCTGTGTACTCGGCGGAACCTCCATCAACGGCGGTAAAGGAAACGTCTGGGGCACGCTGGTCGGCGTGCTGCTGCTGACCACCATCTCCAATGGCCTGACTATGCTCAGCATCTCAAGCTTCTGGCAGCAGATTATAAAAGGAACGATTCTGCTGGCGGCTGTATTGATCGACGCATGGCGCGGGGGAAGTTATAAGAAAGTCTGATGCTTTTGTGAAGGAACGGCGGAACCTATCGTTTTAATTATGATCGAAAGAGAGGAAATGAATATGAACGGCAATAAATCGTGGTTTATCGTGGATGGATACAGGCCTCCCGTTGAAAAAGGCGGAGCGGATGATTATGTGGGACATGAATGCATTATGGTTTTAAATTGCAATGACGAAGATGCGCATGTTGAGATCGATGTGTATTTTGCGGACCGGGAACCGGTGCTTGGTCTTCCTTTAACGGTGCCGGCCAGACGGGTGAAGGCATTTCGCACGAATGACCAGACGGTCTTCGGGGAACTGGAACTGGGAATCGGCAGGCAGTATTCTCTGAATATCAGAAGTGACGTGGACGTAGTCGTGCAGTACGGCCGTCTCGACATTAATCAGGACAATATGGCTTACATGGCTACCTTGGGCTATCCCGGCTGAGAATGGACAGGTATGAGAGGCATTTTTCCTGATAATTATACGGACTTGAGATAAAGATGGGCCCGGAACATCCTGTCCCGCCAAAGAGCGAGGCAGGATGTTCCGGGCCTTTTGAAATAAGAGCTATGCACACTGTTTGAATTTATGTTAATATGGAAAACAGGAGATGGATGATAATTCGTAAGATAAAATGTTATCAGGAGGGTGCTTATGGTATCGATGAAGGACATTGCCAGAGAATTGAATCTGTCCAGGTGTACGGTATCTAATATTCTGAATAATAAACTGGATCAGTACAGCTACCGGAAAGAGACAATCGAACTGGTACGGAATAAGGCGGAGGAAATGGGATATGTGGTGAATAATCTGGCACAGTCGCTGAAAACAGGGACGGCCCATATGATTGCGCTGGTTATCCCGGATATTTCCAGTACATTTTATATTGAGATTATACGGAAAATTGAGCGGCTTGCTTATGACAGCAATTATGGACTGATCGTCTGCGTGACGGAGGAGCAGGTCGATAAAGAGCGCAGGATACTGGAGATGCTGAAAAGCCGGCGCGTGGACGGGGTGATCATAGCCTGTGTGTCCTATACGGATACGGAGATCGATGAAAGCGCCTACAAGGTGGTGGCTTTTGACCGGATCGTAAAAAATGCCCAGTTTCCAACCGTGACCGTGGATGATAGGAAGGTCTGTTATGACCTGACGAACCGTATCCTGGAGAAAGGATATGTTTCACCGCTGTTTGTGGGTACTTCGGAGCAGGATTATACGGTACAGTGCCGTCTGGAAGGATTTCAGAAGGCGCTTAAGGACCATGGACTTGTCTTTAAGCAGGATCAGGTGTTTTATGACTGGTATAATGAAATGGACGCTTACGAATGGATCAGCAGAATACGCAGGGACGGTAGGATTCCGTTTGATTCCATCGTCTCTACTACGAATGAAATTTTGTTCGGTGTCATGAAGGCGATGGGAGATGAATTCCGTGATATCGGTTATGGCGGATTCTATTCGTTTAACGGCTCTTCGTTCATGGGCGAGAAGATTATTAATGTGATACCGCCCCCGGATATGGCGGAACTTTCGTTTCGGATGCTGCTGAACCGTATCCAGGGCAAGACAGTTGAAAATAAGGTTTTAGAGGCCAGGATCATGTAGGTATCTTCTTTGCTGGTGGGGGCTTCGTATGCCCGCTGCTTACGGCATGGAACCGTGGGCGGTATACGGGGACGCTCCGGGCGGCCGGGTTCTTTTGTATCTCCCTGGGGGGCGCGGAGGGCTAGCGCTGGAATACGCTAAGTGAAATCGAAAAGCCGGGTTCAGGAACCGAGCCTCTGAACCAGGAACACGTGATGTGTTCCCGGTTCAGAGGCTCTTACCCGTCGGACGTGAAGTCCGCCGTGCATCCTGAATCCGGCTTTCCGATTTCACTAAGCGTATTCACAGCCGCCCTATGCGCTCCCAGGGAGATACAAAAGAACCCGGCCGCCCGGAGCGTCCCCGTATACCGCCCACGGTTCCATGCCGTAAACAGCGGGCATACGAAGCCCCGGGAAGAACACTAAGTTAATGCGACTGCCCCCGGTTCAGAGGCTCTTGCCCGTCGGACGTGAAGTCCGCCGTGCATCCTGAACCCGGTTATTCGATTCCCCTAAGCGGATGTCCAGCCGCCCTATGCGCTCCCAGGGAGACACAAAAGAATCCGGCGGCCGGGAACATCCCGAAATACGGATACCGCCTGCGGATTTAAGCTCTAAACTCCAGGCAGCGGGCATACCAGAATCCGGCGGAGTAACTGATGTGTTGGAGAATATACTTATGGGTTTGAGAATATATTAATGAGTTTGTGAGAAAGATCAGTCCGTTTTTAAATAAATTTTATAAATTTTTGTGATTATGTATTGAAAAATATACTCGAGTATATTATGATGAAGATATACTCGAGTACATAATAAGTTTTACTACCTTTTTGCTACTAATCGATCTTTTTTAATGGGAGCGTATGGGAACCGGATATTAGAGGAAAGTGCGAGAAATTTGCCTATTTAATAGGGGCGCTTTTGCTATTGGGTGCATACGCGAAATGGAGGAAAAAATGAAACCTAGAATCGAACATCAGGAATTTGAAGAGCGGATTAAGAAAACACAATTAGCCATGGCGGAGGAGGGACTGGACCTGATATTCGCTTATGGAAATGAAGCGGAGCCTCAGTATATCCGGTATTACAGCAATTATTGGCCCAGCTTCGAGGTAGCGGGCGTATTGATTCCGGCAGAGGGGGAAGCGATTCTGATCATCGGGCCGGAGAGCGAGACCTTCGCGGGCTCCGTTTCTCATATCGCTAAGATTAGAAAAGTGCTGGCGTTCCGGGAATCCTCGGAACCGGAATATCCGGGAGCCGTATTGTGTACTATGGCCGAGGTAATGAAGGAAGCCATGCAGGGGAAAAAGGCGAAACGGATCGGTATCGTAGGCGGCTGCCTGATCTCCCATGTGGTATATCTGGCGCTTGATGAGGCTTTGAAACAGATGGATAACCCTGAACTTGTGAAGGCGGATCTTCTGGTATCCAAGCTGCGCGCGATCAAATCTCCGGCTGAGATAGCTTGTATGAAAGAGGCTTACCGGATTACGCAGTGCGCTATGATCAAGGTACTGGACAATATCCGTGTGGGGATGACGGAGGAACAGGTGCGCGGAATCGCGGTAAGCGTCATGTTCGAAGAAGGAGCGGAAGGTGAAGCCTATCCCTGCTGGGTACTGGCCGGTGAAGGCTCGAATCTGGCCATCGGCCGCTGCCGCGGCAGAGTCATACAGCCCGGTGATCTGGTGCACATCCAGATCGGCGCGCGTTATCAGGGATACGCGTCCACGATCGGCAGGGCTGTGGTTATGGGAAAGGCCACCGAGGCTCAAAGACAGCTGATAGAAGCCAGCCTGGCCGGTCAAAAGGCGATCCTGGCAACAGCGCGCGCGGGAGTCAATGCAAAAGAGGTGAGCGACGCCCACTACCAGGCGATTAAAGAGTTGGGACAGGAACAGCATCTTCTGTATGGACCCTGCCATGGAACCGGCCTGATGGAAGGGGAATACCCCTGGATCGAGTCCAACTCGGATTATCCGCTGGAGGAAGGCATGACTTTTTGCACCTGCGTCTATCTGGGCGACGATGAGAACAAAATGGGAGTCCGGTTTGAAGACGGCTTCCTGGTAACCCGGGACGGAGCCGAATCCTTTTCCGATTACCGGAGAGAGCTGATTGAAATTATGTAGTTGTTTAATAGAAAGCGCCGGAAGGTGCGCGAAGAGGTGTGGCTTTGGTATGACTAAGCCGCGCCTCTTCGCGTTCAGCCTGTTTTTTACAGCCTTTTTTCCTTGCGGAAAAAGTGCTCCTGTGAATTATTTATGAAGTCCTATGATTATTTGGATTATTTTGGTAAAATAATAGATATAGTGGTCATAATCATAGATAAGAAAAGGAGAAGGGCCTATGTTGGAGAAGATTGATTTGACGAAGAAGATGGGAAAAAAAGAGTACAAGGAAGTCATGGAGGGGTTAACTGCGGAACTCTCCGAACTTCAGCGGGAGTGCAGAAACGAAAAAATCCCGGTTATGATTGTGTTCGAGGGCCTGGGCGCGGCCGGCAAAGGGACGTTGATCAATCAGCTGATACAGAGCCTGGATCCCAGGGGATTTCATGTGCATGCGATCAACGGGGAATCGGAGGAAGAAAAACTCAGGCCGTTTCTCTGGAGATTCTGGACCAAGACCCCGGAGAAAGGCAGAATCGCCATTTTCGACAGAAGCTGGTACCGGAAGGTGCTCATTGACCGGTTTGAGGGGATTACTCCGGAGGAGGAACTGGAGAAGGCTTATCAGGAAATCAATAATTTTGAAGAGACGCTCAGCGAGGGCGGCACTGCGATTCTGAAATTCTTCCTGTATATAACGAAAGAAGAGCAAAAGAAAAGGTTTGAACGCCTGAGGGATTCCAAGGAAACTGCCTGGCGGGTATCCGAGGGGGATTTAAAGCGGAACAAACATTATAAAAAATATCTGCAGATGAATGAAGAAATGCTGCAGAAGACCGATACCGACTATGCGCCGTGGAATATCATCGAAGCCATGGACCGGGAATTTGCCACTGTTAAAATTATAACTGTTGTGGTAGAATGTCTAAAAGAAGCGCTGGAGAATAAAAAAAGAGCGGCCCAGAAGGCGGACAAGGACGCCAAACTGGACGAGAATGCACAGGTCAATGGAAAATCGGCGGCTATTCTGAAATCCTCCATGTTAAGCCAGGTAGATCTGTCCCTTTCCTACAGCAAAGAAGAGTACAAGGAAAAACTGGACGCGCTGCAGAAAAAGATCAGTCTGCTGCACAGCGCTCTTTATAAAAAAAGAATTCCGGTGGTTCTGGCATTTGAGGGCTGGGATGCCGGCGGAAAAGGCGGGGCCATCAAGCGCCTGACCAGCCATATGGATCCCCGCGGTTATATGGTGAATCCGACGGCCGCGCCCAATGATATCGAGAACGCCCATCATTATCTGTGGAGGTTCTGGCAGACCGTGCCCAAGGCCGGTCATATCGCTATCTACGACAGGACCTGGTACGGCAGGGTGATGGTTGAGAGAATCGAAGGCTTCTGTACGACGGAAGAATGGCAGAGAGCATATAAAGAAATCAATCAGTTCGAAGAGAACCTGTATAACGCGGGAGCCATTGTACTGAAATTCTGGATGCATATCGATAAAGAAGAGCAGGAACGCAGATTCAAGGAACGGCAGGGGAATCCCGCCAAGCAATGGAAGATTACGGACGAGGACTGGAGAAACCGGGAAAAATGGGATCTCTATGAAAAAGCGGTGGACGAGATGCTGATCCGGACCTCCACCACCTACGCGCCCTGGATTATCGTGGAAGGCAATGACAAATACTATGCCAGGGTAAAGGTGTTACAAGAAGTAGTGGATGCTTTGGAAAAGCGTTTAAAATAGCGGCGGCAGATACGGAAAGGATAATGTATGATTTGGTACAGAGATCTCTACGTGGGAGAACTGGCGGAAAAAAAGAAAAACAGAATCATCTGGAAAATTAAACACGGCGCCGGAATGACGGATATCTATCTGATCACGCTGGCGTCCAACGGGGTGGATCTGCTGGACATCTTCCACAGCTCCCTGATGCTGCAGCCGGCTTTTCGAAAACAGAGGCCCTTTATCGTAGGGATCGCCAGAGGATATGATGAGGCGGTGGAGACAGCCGCCCGCATATTACTCCAGGTGTACCAGGAAACCGGGGATTTTAAAGTCCGGGATTATATACAACAGAGACAAAAAATAAAGAGATGACAAAGTGGCAGGTGTGAGGTTATGCTACATATTATTTTGGTAATACTTAAAATTATAGGTATTCTGCTGGCTTGCATTGTTGCGCTTCTCCTGCTGCTTGCGCTTTCGGTGCTGCTGGTCCCCGTGCGGTACCGGGGCAGGGTGGAAAAAAACGGGGATATCTCGGCAATGGGCCATATCCACTGGCTTTTGCATATAGTCAGCGGTAAAATTTTCTATGAAGAGGGTGAAGTGTCCATAAAGGTTCGGATCTTTGGCATCCCGATCCGCCTGGAGGCAAAAGAGGACAGGCCGCCGAAAAAGAAAAAGGTCCGGAGGAAACAGAGACAAAAGAAAGAGAAGGAAAAAACGGGTCCCGCCGAAAATGCGGACCATTCAGAGGAAGACGAAATACAGCAGGAGCCGCTAAACGCCGCATTGCCGGACAAGCATGAGGCGGAGAGTAAAAGCCCGGATACGGAGAGTAAAAGCCCGGGTGCGGAGGACAAAAGTCCGGGTGAGGAGAGTAAAAGCCCGGGTGCGGAGGACAAAAGTCCGGGTGAGGAGAGTAAAGGCCCGGATGCGGAGAGCGAAAGCCCGGATGTGGAGGAAGAAAATAAGCAGCAGCCGGAGCCATCCGGGAATGTGAAACGGAGCAGAAAAAGGAAGGAAAACCGGTTCAAGCGCCTTATCCGGGCAATCAAGAATTTTATTCCAAACCTAAAAGCCCGGTTCCGAAAGATCAAATATACAATCCTGGAAATCTGTGGTAGAATTAGGAACGTAAAAGAAAATATCGGTTACTACAGAAAAGTGTTAAAAGAAGCAGAGACAAAAGCAGCGCTAACCGCCGGAAAAGGTGAAATCTGGAAGATCTTAAAGCACATCCGGCCGCAGAAAATGAAAGGCTATGTGCATTTTGGCCTGGGAGACCCGGCGAACACAGGCATCGCGCTGGGCGCGGCCAGTATTTTTTACAGCCTGTACCGGGATAATATAAAGATCCTTCCGGACTTTGAACAGGCGGTTCTGGAAGGTGAGCTTTACCTGAAGGGAAGAGTGCGGATGATCGTTCTGCTGCTGTCTTTATTCAGGCTTTACCGGGATAAAAATATCCGTATGACCATAACCCGATTCAGATCAAAGGAGGTATAGAAAAATGGCAGACAATAGTTTCAACAGCACAATGGAGTCACTTTTTAAAGGAATGGACAGTTTCATCACAACAAAAACGGTGGTTGGAGACGCGATTCATGTCGGCGATACGATCATACTCCCCCTGGTGGACGTAACCTTCGGCGTAGCCGCCGGAGCATTCGCTGAGGACAAGAAGAATAACGGCGGAGGCGGAATGGGCGGAAAGATCGCTCCCAGTGCGGTTCTCGTCATTTCCAACGGAACTACCAAATTGGTTAACGTAAAAAATCAGGACAGCCTGACCAAGATTCTGGATATGGTTCCCGATTTCGTCAACAAGTTCACTTCCGGCAAGGATTCCTCCGATGAAGCTGATTCGGACCCCTTGGACGACGAGGACATATCCGCTTACACGGAGATGGATTAAAAAAATGAAATAGTTATTCATACAAAAACACCGCTGTCCGGGATATACTCTCCAAGAGATATATCCTGAAACAGCGGTGTTTTCTTATGTTTATCAGGAGAGCGAGTGGTGAAATGTCCGGCTCCTGCATATAATAAAGCAAACGCAGGAGAGAAGTTGGTGGGACATGAGAAGAATGATCGGTTTCATATTATTCTGGATGGGAATCGGTATGCTTGTCATGCTCCTGTTGGCCAGCCGGCTTTTGGGGCTGCTACTGGTCGCCCTGTTTCTGATCTTGGGCTATAATCTCTTCTGCAGCTAATCAGAACATATGGAATAAAAAAGAGTTACGCTTGCGAAACTCTTTTTTATTCCATAGGCGCACTTTCCTCGTATGAATTAAAAAAGGACCGCTGTCTCACAGCGGTCCTTCATAACATTCTTAAGCTCTTTCTACACGTCCGGATTTCAGGCAAGAAGTACACACATACATTTTTCTTGCTGCTCCGTTTACGTTTACCTTCACGCGTTTCACGTTGGATTTCCACATTTTGTTCGTTTTTCTATTGGAATGACTCACATTGTGCCCGAAGTGAGCGCCTTTTTCACAGATATCGCATTTTGCCATAATTGCACCTCCTAACACCGAAAAATAAGTCAAACTTCGACTTGCAACATTAATAAGTTTAACAGATAGAGTCGTGTTTGGCAAGCGAAAAATAAAAAAAGTATGAAAAATAAGTAGATTGGGATTTCTTTTTTCATAGAAACAGGGTATAATATGAACGATAAGCTAGAGAAGTATGTCTGGCTGCCAGAAAATAAGTGTGGAGGTAATACTATGAAA
Organism: Diplocloster agilis; assembly: GCF_019042275.1. Lineage (GTDB taxonomy): Bacteria > Bacillota > Clostridia > Lachnospirales > Lachnospiraceae > Diplocloster > Diplocloster agilis. Next base: position 11,977 of record NZ_JAHQCW010000058.1, on the reverse strand, counting down.
GGATATATGAATACGCAATTGGGCGAAGTAATCATTGATACGGATGTCATAGCCAAATATGCGGGCGCCAATGCCATAGAATGCTTTGGCATTGTCGGTATGGCTGCTGTGAATATGAAAGACGGCCTGGTTCGTCTGTTGAAAAGAGAAAGTCTGACCCATGGCATAAATGTAGTAATCAACGAAAATAAAATCACCCTGGACTTCCATGTCATTGTCTCTTACGGGGTCAGTATTTCCGCGGTGGCGGATAATCTGATCAGCACGGTGAAATACAAGGTAGAGGAATTCACCGGCCTGGAAATCGAAAAAATCAATATCTTCGTAGAAGGCGTACGAGTGATAGATTAATTTAAGGAGGAACTTGTTGTGGTTACAAATACGATAGATGCGAAGATACTGGCCCGGATGTTTCTGGCCGGAGCAAAGAATCTGGAAGCGAAAAAAGAGTGGATTAATGAGCTGAACGTATTTCCGGTACCGGACGGAGACACGGGTACGAATATGACGCTGACGATCATGTCGGCGGCCAGAGAGGTGTCGGGTCTGGATACCTGTAATATGAATGCCGTGGCGAAAGCGATCTCTTCCGGATCTCTGCGCGGGGCCCGGGGTAATTCCGGGGTAATCCTGTCCCAGCTGTTCCGTGGCTTTACCAAGGGGATCAGGGACTATGAAACGCTGGATATGATGATTCTGGCCAATGCCATGCAAAAAGCCGTGGAAACGGCATATAAAGCGGTCATGAAGCCCAAGGAAGGCACGATCCTTACGGTGGCTAAGGGGGCTGCGGATAAAGCGACGGAACTGGTGGGCACCACGGACGATCTGAGCGTCTTTTTCGAAGAAATTATCAAGCACGCCGATTATGTGTTATCCAGGACGCCGGATATGCTGCCTGTGCTGAAAGAGGCCGGCGTGGTGGATTCCGGCGGCCAGGGACTGGTCGAGGTGTTAAAAGGCGCGTTTGACGGCTTCCTGGGCAAGGAGATTGATTATACTATAGACGCGACGTCCGGTTCCAAAGGCTTAACCAGGATTACGCCCCAGGCGGAGGCGGACATCAAATTTGGTTACTGTACCGAATTTATCGTTATGCTGGAAAAACATTATGACCACGAGACGGAGAGGGAATTCAAGTCCTACCTGGAATCGATCGGAGATTCCATAGTTGTCGTGTCGGATGATGGTATCGTGAAGGTTCACGTACATACCAATGATCCGGGTCTGGCGATCCAGAGGGCGTTGACGTACGGTTCTCTCACAAGTATGAAGATCGACAATATGCGGGAAGAGCACCAGGAAAAACTCATCAAAGATGCGGAAAAGGTGGCGGCCCAGCAAAAAGAAGAAGTAGAAGAGCAGGAGATGCCGAAGAAGGAGATCGGATTCATATCCGTTTCGATCGGAGACGGCATCGGGGAAATATTCAGGGAACTGGGAGTGGACTATCTGATCGAGGGCGGTCAGACGATGAACCCCAGCACTGAGGATATGCTGCTGGCTATCGATAAAGTAAACGCGGAGCATATCTTCATTCTTCCCAACAACAAGAACATCATTTTGGCGGCAAATCAGGCCAAGGCCTTGTGTAAGGACAAAGACATCATCGTCATTCCGACCAAGACCATTCCCCAGGGAATTACCGCGGTCATCAACATGGTGCCGGAGAAATCTCCCGAGGACAATGAAGCCCAGATGCTGGAAGAGATCAAAAAAGTAAAAACCGGTCAGGTAACCTACGCTGTCCGCGATACCCATATCGATGAGAAAGAGATAAGCGAAGGCGACATTATGGGAATCGGCGATCACGAGATCCTGTCTGTAGGGAAAGAGATTCAGGACGTTACCATGGATATGATCTCAAAACTGACGGATGAAGATTCGGAACTGATCAGCGTATACTACGGAGAGGATATCAGCGAGGAGACCGCGGAGGCTTTGGCGGCCCGGCTGGAAGAAACGTATCCGGACTACGATATTGAAGTGAATTTTGGCGGCCAGCCGATCTATTACTATGTAATATCCGTAGAATAAACAAAAACGGGATCGACCGTAAAACAATAAATGTACAGGGGCGCATAAGATGGGAGTAGAAAGCATCTGTCCGCCCCTGTTTTTATGTACCGGAGAATCAAAAAGAAAAATCCACCTGGAGAATGCAAATGGAAAGAGAAAGCAGTGTAGAAGAATTAAAGGGCGTGGGTCCAAAAACGGCCCAGCTTTTCCGGAAAATAGATGTAATATCCGTGGGAGATCTGCTGGAATACTATCCAAGAGCCTATGACATCTATGAGGAGCCTGTCCCGGTCGCGAAACTGGTTCCTGAAAAGGTACAGGCAGTGTCCGTGGCCATAAACGGCAGGGTACAGCAGAAAAAGGTCAAAAACCTTCAGATATTAACCGTGCGCACCGCCGATGCAAGCGGTGTCCTGCAGGTGACCTGGTTCAACATGCCTTTTTTGAGCAGACAGCTTCTGCAGGGCGCCAGATACATCCTGCGGGGACGAGTGGTCAGCAAAGACGGACATCTGACCATGGATCAGCCGGAGCTGTTCACCGTAGCCGCCTATATGGAGATCGCGGGTACGATGCGGCCCCAGTATGCCCTGACTGCGGGACTTGGTAATTCGGCCATCGTGCGCGCGGTCACTCAGGCATTGAAGTCCGGGATCGTCTATACGGAATTCCTTCCGGCAGAAATCCGGAATAAATGCAATCTGACGGAATACAATTATTCGATTCAGAACATTCATTTTCCAATGAACCAGGATAGTCTGCTTGAGGCCAGACACCGTCTGGTTTTTGAAGAATTCTTTTTATTTGTATTAGCCCTTCGCCGGATGCGGGAGGAAGCGGTGGAATCCGTCAACGCTTTCGCCATAAAGCCGGTTCCCCAGACCGATCAGCTCATATCCGGCCTGCCATACGCACTAACCGGCGCCCAGCAAAAGGTCTGGCAGGAGATCCAAAGCGATATGACAGGGCATAAGGTAATGAGCCGCCTGATACAAGGAGACGTAGGCTCCGGCAAAACGATTATCGCTGTCCTGGCCCTGATATTGGCGGCGGGCAACGGTTACCAGGGAGCGCTGATGGTACCCACGGAGGTATTGGCACGCCAGCACTATGAATCCATTCACAGTCTTATCGCAAGCAGCCGGTTTCCGTACCGTCCGGTTCTTCTGACCGGTTCCATGACGGCAAAAGAAAAGAGGGAAGCCTACGGACTGATAGAAAGCGGGGAAGCCGACATCATCATCGGAACCCATGCACTTATCCAGGAAAAAGTCAATTACAAGGACTTGGCCCTGGTCGTCACGGACGAGCAGCACCGTTTTGGCGTCCGGCAAAGGGAGACGCTCTCCAACAAGGGGAGGGAGCCTCATGTTCTGGTCATGAGCGCCACCCCGATTCCCCGGACCCTGGCTTTAATCATCTACGGAGATCTGGATGTCTCCGTGATCAACGAACTCCCGGCCACACGCCGTCCCATCAAAAACTGTGTCGTAGGCACCGGCTACCGTCCAAAAGCTTATGAGTTTATAGCCCGCGAAATAAAAGCCGGCAGGCAGGCCTACATTATCTGTCCGATGGTGGAAGAGAGCGAATCCATCGAAGCGGAAAATGTCATCGACTACACCAGGCGTCTGCGCGATGTTCTCCCGGATATCAAGATCGAATATCTCCACGGAAAGATGAAACCTGCCGAGAAAAACAGCATCATGGAACGTTTCGCCTCCGGAGAGATCCAGGTTCTGGTCTCCACTACCGTAGTGGAAGTAGGGGTGAATGTTCCAAATGCAACAGTCATGATGGTAGAAAACGCCGAACGCTTCGGCCTGGCCCAGCTGCACCAGCTGAGGGGCCGGGTTGGCAGAGGGGAACACCAGTCCTATTGTATCTTCGTAAGCGGGAATGAGCAGGCCCAGACGATGAAACGCTTAAACATACTGAACCAGTCCAACGACGGCTTTCACATCGCAAGCGAAGACCTGAAGCTTAGAGGGCCTGGCGATCTCTTCGGCATCCGTCAAAGCGGCCTGCTGGAATTCCGCATCGGGGATATCTTCACCGACGTGAATGTGCTTAAGCAGGCAAGCGAGGCCGCGGCAGCCCTCATGGAGGAAGACGAAACCCTGTCTGCACCGGAACATGCGGCCCTTCAAAGGCGTCTGAACCAATACATAAACCGGGGAACCGGAAAAATTTCCATTTGATTTTTTATTTTTTAAACCAAAAGAAGAGGGCCTGCCGCAGCGTGACGCATACAACAAACCCTCTCAATCAGATTTTCATTTCAGAGATTGACTTCAGACGCCGGTTTATTTCCCTGCCATCTGTCTTTCCTGTGCCTCGATCATTTTCTTTACCATATAACCGCCGACACTACCGTTCTGTTTGGAAGTCAGGTTACCATTATAACCATCAGTCAAAGGAACACCAAGTTCGCTTGCTACTTCGTATTTGAATCTGTCTAAAGCTCCTTTAGCTTCCGGTACTACTGCACGATTAGAAGAACGATTTGACATAATAAATTCCTCCTTGAATTACAGATCTACCATATAGTTTTGTTGGGGATCTGTTTTTTTTTGTTTTGTTTGTTACGAGAATAGTATATGGAGAAATTTCGTCATTACACTAGAATTTTTTGCATCCTTTGACAAAAATTTGTAATTTTGAAAAGTTAGCCTTGCGCATAACATCTATCTTTAGTAGAATTAAAATGCATGTGCATATTATGAAAATAGGAGGGATCAGGGAATATGTCGTTTGAAGACATAGAGATGCTGTTTCGGTTTGTCGGCGGTCTGGGTATGTTCCTGTATGGTATGAATGTAATGGCCGACGGTCTCCAGAAGTCAGCCGGAAACAGAATGAAACAGTTGATGGGTTTCCTGACTAACAACCGTATTTTGGCAGTCATAGTGGGTGCTTTGGTTACGGCCATCATTCAGAGCAGTTCTGCCACCACGGTTATGGTGGTTGGTTTTGTAAACGCCAGTATCTTGAATCTGACACAGGCGGTTGGCGTTATCATGGGTGCGAATATCGGTACCACGGTTACGGCCTGGATTGTATCCATGAGTGAGTGGGGGGCATTCTTCAAGCCTGAATTCATAGCTCCGTTGATTATCGGTATCGGGGCTTTTATGATGATATTCACAAAGGGAGAGAAAAAAAGGGAGATCGGTGAGATCGCTGTCGGTTTTGGAGTATTGTTCATTGGTCTGAGTTTTATGTCCGGTGCGATCACACCATACCGGAACGCGCCGATTTTCGCAACCATATTTAAAACATTGGGAAGCAATCCGGTATTCGGAATTCTGGCCGGCGCTCTGGTGACGGCGATCATTCAGAGTTCTTCCGCGTCTGTCGGTATCCTCCAGACACTGGCGTTAAACGGCGTGGTCACCTGGAATTCTGCGGTTTACATTACGCTTGGACAGAACATCGGTACCTGCGTTACGGCGCTGCTCTCCAGTGCCGGCGCGAATAAGACGGCAAAACGGGCGGCTGTTATCCATCTGCTCTTCAATGTGATGGGGGCCGTGCTGTTCGGTATTATTATGTTCATCCTGTTTTCGCTTCGGCCGAGCTTTGCCACGGGAACGATTAACAGTGTGCAGATATCCGTGTTCCATACCGTGTTCAATGTGACGAACACCGTCCTGCTGTTCCCGTTTGCAAATTATCTGGTCAAGCTCTCCGGCTTAATCGTCAAGGAGGAGACGGAACCTCTTGCGGTTGCAGAGGGGGAAGACGAGGCAGTGCTCCGCCATCTGGATCCCCGTATCTTCGAAACGCCGTCTTTTGCAGTTGAGAACGTGCTGGCGGAGGTGATCCATATGGGTGAGGTGGTATACGAAAACGTAAACCTGGCCTTTGACTCCGCCTTGAATAACGATACGGAGAAGGCGCAGCAGGTGTTTAAGACAGAGACGACCATCAACAATATGGAAAAAATCATAACGGAATATCTGGTGAAAATCAGCAATCTGTCTTTGACCGAGGACCAGCATCAAGTGGTCAACGATCTGTTCTATACGATCAGCGATATGGAACGGGTGGGAGATCACGCGGAAAATATTGCGGAATTAGCCGGATTTAAAAAGGACAATGATATCCTGTTCTCCGATACGGCGCAGACAGAGATGAAGGATCTGATGAAAATCGTGCTGGACAGTTTGGCGAGCGCGCTTAAGGCACGAAGCGAGGAGAGCATGGAGTACGTCCGCAAAGTTGTGCAATACGAAGAGGATGTGGATGATCTGGAAGAGGAACTGCGCAGCAAGCACATCGAACGTCTTTCCACCGGAGAATGCCAGGCTAAATCAGGCGTGGTGTTCCTGGATATTATCAGCAATCTGGAACGGATCTCAGACCATGCGAATAATATCGCCGGGTATCTGGTGGACGAGCTTTAAAGGAAAGCGGTAGATAAGCTGAAAAATAAAAATTTAAAAAATAAGATACGGTAAAGATCGAATCCCTTTTTCAGACAATGAGTCGGAAAAAGGGATTTTATTGTTATCGATTACTATTTATATAGGAAGAAACACCTAATGGAAAGGAGGACGATTTTTATATTTCCAGTGGATTTTTTAGAAAAAATGAATAATATATTAAAAATGTGTGAAAAATAATTTACAAGTTCTTAATATAGCGCTGGGAATATTACGGTTATGTTTGATAAAATTTAAAAAAAATAAATGTGATTCTTTATAAGGAATTACATGAAATAGATAAGCCCAAATTACTTTCTGGACTTAATTACCAAATTTTGGAAATGATTATTGACTTTAAAACGTGTATTTTTTATAATTCAAATCATGTCGTGGCGCAAATCTGGTTTTTGAGGGAGATAAGGAGGAAAGCTTCAGAATGAGAAATTGAATAGAAGGGGGCGTAAAAATGCGGACTTTACACTCGTTTCTTCACAGAGTCTGGGGATTCTTAAGAGGAATTCCTAAAAAATGCTACCGCACCTGTGCGATTATAACCGCAGGTACCATCATTTTGTCCATGGTTGCATTTCACTCTGGCAGCTTCGCCGCAGCCGGTAAAAACAAAGCGATAACGACAGGAATTGCCGAGGCGGATACCTCTTTGGAGGATGGGCTGGAAGAAGAAAGTGTTACGGAAGCAAAAGCGCAGGTTTTAATAGAAACACCACAAGATGAGGAAACAGGGAGTAATACGGCGGCTCCACAGGCCGCGCAGGTAGTACCCAGATCAGCAGCAGACGTAGTTACGCAGACTGCCGAAGAGGCAGCTAAGAGCCGGAAGGTCATCCCACTTAACGGCGACGATTACGAGAACTTACTTAAAATCGTAGAGGCGGAAGCAACAGGTTCTGATATCAAAGGAAAGATCCTGGTCGCAGATGTCATCATCAACCGGGTGAATCATCCCAGGTTCCCGGATACGGTAACCGAAGTCGTGTTCCAGAAGAATGGAAGAACGGCTCAATTCTCACCCACGATTGATGGAAGGCTCAACAAAGTGACGGTCACAGACAGTACCATTGAGGCTGTTGACAGAGCTTTGGAGGGGGAGGATTATTCGCAGGGGGCATTGTTCTTTTCCGCGAGATCCTTTGCAGATCCCACCAATATGAGCTGGTTTGACAATAATCTGCAGTGGCTGCAGGCATACGGTGGACATGAATTTTATACATTTTATTAAAGGGGCGGCGCTTTCGGGCGCGCTTCTTTTTCTTATTCCATATGAAAGTGCGCATATGGAATAAAAGCCCTCCGGGGGATCGCACTGCGGCGGAAAGGAAGATGCCGCTTACGCGGCCCGCCGCAGGCGGAGAGTTTCGCAAGCGAAACTCTTTCTTTACGCAGACAGTCTGTTTTACTTGTGCGCAGTGGTGGAGTATGTTATAATGTCGCCAGACATTATCAAAAATCGATGGATTCGATTCAGAGAAAAGGATGGGAAGTATGGAGTTGCTATACAAAAGTACGAGAACTTCGGATATCACGGTGACAGCATCAGAGGCTGTCTTAAAGGGACTTGCCGACGATGGCGGCTTATTTGTCCCGGTAGAGATTCCAAAGCTTTTAACCGGCTTAGACGCGCTGGCGCGCATGAGCTATCAGGAGACGGCTTATGAAGTCATGAAGTTATTTCTGACGGACTATACGGAGGAAGAGTTAAAGCACTGTATCAACAGCGCATATGACAGTAAATTCGATACCGAGGAAATCGCCCCCCTTGCGAAGGCGGACGGCGCTTATTATCTGGAACTGTTTCACGGTTCTACGATCGCTTTTAAGGATATGGCCCTATCGATACTGCCTCATTTGATGACAACGGCTGCAAAAAAGAATCAGGTGGATCACGAGATCGTGATACTGACAGCCACATCAGGAGATACCGGAAAAGCGGCGCTGGCAGGTTTCGCGGATGTACCGGGTACAAAGATTATTGTCTTTTATCCGAAGGACGGCGTCAGCCCGATTCAGGAAAAGCAGATGGTGACCCAGAAGGGTGACAATACATACGTAGTTGGCATTCATGGCAATTTCGATGACGCCCAGAACGGCGTGAAGGCCATGTTTAACGATAAAGCCCTTGCGGCTTTGATGGATCAGGCGGGATACCAGTTCTCCTCCGCGAATTCCATTAATATCGGCCGTCTGGTGCCCCAGATCGTATACTATGTCTATGCGTACGCGAAGCTGTTCGCAAATGGACAGATCACGGAAAATGAAAAAATAAATGTCGTGGTTCCCACCGGAAATTTCGGAAACATATTGGCTGCTTATTATGCAAAACAGATGGGGCTGCCTATTGATAAACTGATCTGCGCATCCAATGAAAACAAAGTGCTGTTTGATTTCTTTATGACCGGAGACTATGACAGAAACAGGGAGTTCGTCCTCACCTCCTCCCCGTCCATGGATATTCTGATCTCCAGTAATCTGGAGCGGCTGATTTATAAAATCGCCGGCGCGGACGCGGATAAGAACCGGGCGTTGATGCAGGAGCTTTCAACAACCGGAAAATACGGGATTACGGAAGAGATGCGCTCAGAGCTTAAGGATTTTTACGGCAATTTTGCCACAGAGGAAGAAACTGCCGGGGTTATCCGCCAGATCTATGAGGATACAGGATATGTGATCGACCCTCACACTGCGGTAGCGGCTAAAGTATACAAAAAATACAAGGCGGACACTCACGATGAGACAAAAGCGGTGATCGCCTCGACAGCCAGTCCGTATAAATTTACCAGAAGCGTGATGGATGCCATTGATCCGAAATATGACGCTATGACGGATTTTGAGCTGGTAGACGAATTAGAGAAAATTTCCGGAGTTCCCGTGCCGCAGGCGATCGAAGATATCCGAAGCGCGCCGGTACTGCACAGGGATGTCTGCGACGCAGACCAGATGCAGAACACCGTAAAGAACTTTCTGGGGATAAAATAAGAAGGGATGTAAAAATATGGACAGTATGTTTGTATTATTGGATGTGATTGTATTTGGCTGCGGTATTTACTGCCTGTATGCGTGGTATCTGATGAAGGCCAAAGGGGAAGTGAAGACCGGATTTTTGGTATCCAAGGATGTGGATATGAAGAAATGTAAGGATCTTCCGGGATATCTGTCCTACATGGGGCCCAGGACACTGATCTTTGCCCTGTTTACGACGGTTTACGGGGGAATCTGCCTGATCAATGATTTTGTTCTCCAGATAGGGAGTACTCTCTTTTTTGGGATGATTGTATTTTTTGTGGCCCTGGTGTGGTTTGCCCTTTGCACCAGAAAAGCGATGAAAACTTTTTGGTAATGCGGCAATTACATTCTTGCGGAGCGGTATAGCCTAAGGCTATTCCGCTCTGTTTTTTACATTTCTTTATGATATTTAAAAATAGCGGTTATCCTTTTTTCATGAGTATCCCTTGCCTCCGGAAAATAGCGTTGCCCCGCAGCCGGGGCGCAGACAGAAAAACAGAGAGCGGATCACCTTTCAGAGTGATGCTCTCTGTATCTATCATACCTGTTTACTCTCTTTCCGTCAAAGGACAGTAGGGTTTATGTACTGCAATACTCTTATAGGCAGGACGGATAATCTTACCGCCGTTGGTGAGTTCCTCGATCCGATGTGCGCTCCAGCCTACGATGCGGGCGATAGCAAAGATCGGCGTGAACAGTTCCGTGGGAAGATCCAGCATGCTGTAGACAAAGCCGCTGTAGAAGTCCACATTGGCGCTTACGCCCTTATAGATTTTGCGCTCTTCGGAAATGATCTGAGGCGCCAGGCGTTCTACCAGTGAATAGAGAGCGAATTCATCCATCCGGTTTTTCTCCCGGGAGAGATTTTCCACGAAAGCCTTAAAAATATTGGCCCGGGGATCGGAGAGGGAATAGACCGCATGCCCCATACCATAGATCAGGCCGGCCTTGTCAAAAGCCTCTTTGTGCAGAAGCGCCCGCAGATAGCGGCTGACTTCCTCTTCATCGGTCCAGTCCTTAATCGTAGCTTTCATATCCTCGAACATCTTAACGACTTTGATATTGGCCCCGCCGTGCTTAGGCCCCTTCAGGGAACCGAGGGACGCCGCCACGGAAGAGTAGGTATCCGTTCCGGAGGAAGAGACTACATGGGTGGTAAACGTAGAGTTATTTCCACCGCCGTGTTCCATGTGCAGCACCAAAGCCAGATCCAGCAATTTGGCCTCAAGCGCCGTATATTTGCTGTCAGGCCGCAGGATATGCAGGATATTTTCCGCAGTGGACAATTCCGGCTGCGGGGAATGGATAAACAGGCTTTTTCCGTCGTGATAATGGCTGTACGCCTGATAGCCGTATACGGACAGCAGCGGGAAGAGGCTGATCATCTGCAGGCTCTGCCGCAATACGTTGGGGATGGTAGTATCCTCCGCCTGGCTGTCATAAGCATACAGCGTTAATACGCTTCGGGCAAGGGTATTCATCATATCCGCGCTGGGAGCTTTCATAATAATATCTCTGACAAAGCTGGTGGGCAGTGTCCGATAATTAGCCAGTAATTCTGTAAAGTTCGTTAATTCTTGTTGATTGGGGAGATTACCGAATAATAAGAGATAAGTTACTTCTTCAAAACCGAAGCGGTTTTCTTTGATAAAGCCCTTGACAATTTCTTCGATATCAATACCACGATAGAAAAGTTTACCTTCACAGGGGATCATATCACTGTCGATGATGGTGTAGGATCGGATTTCGGAAATGTCGGTCAGACCGGCCAGAACACCTTTTCCGCTGATATCACGTAATCCACGTTTCACCTCATATTTCGTATACAGTTCAGGATTAATGAGGCTGGTATCCACGCACATTTTCGCGAGGTCCAGGATTTCGGGGGTAATTTTAGAAATGTTGTTGTCGTTCATTCATTGACCTCCTTCTACATTATTCAATTTTCACATTTTCCTTCTCTATGATATCACATAAAAGGGAGCAGAGCCAACAAATTTCTTAAAAAAATTCTGATTTTAATATAAAGGGGTGGGACTGCTGACCGAAGTGGTTGTGGGGAGGATGGTCTGGCTGCGGGCCTGCCGGTCCGGGCGGGGGGATTGAGGACTTGCGGATAGGGACGGCCGCGGCTCTGCCGGGGATGGGGGGAGGATGATCTGTCCTCGGCAGGCGGAGGGCTTGCCGCTGGCTGCTGCTAAGTGAAATCCGAAGGATGGATTCAGGAACCGAGCCTATTCGCCAAGGGCTGCCGCACTCACTTAGCACTCTTCCCTGAGGCATCGTATGGCCGCTGCTTATGGCTTGGAACCGTAGGCGGTATCCGGGGACGCTCCGGGCGGCCGGGTTCTTTTGTATCTCCCTGGGGACGCGGAGGGCTTGCGCTGGAATACGCTAAGTGAAATCGTAAAGCCGGATTCAGGAACCGAGCCTATTCACCAGGAACACATGAGGTGTTCCCGGTTCAGAGGCTCTTGCCCGTCGGACGTGAAGTCCGCCGTGCATCC
>NZ_JAHQCW010000057.1 GCF_019042275.1 Diplocloster agilis | reverse complement strand
ACCGAGCCTATTCACCAGGAACACGTGATGTGTTCCCGGTTCAGAGGCTCTTGCCCGTCGGACGTGAAGTCCGCCGTGCATCCTGAACCCGGCTTTCCGTTTCCACTAAGCGTGTACTCAGCCGCCCTATGCGCTCCCGGGGACATACAAAGGAACCCGGCTGTCCGGAGCATCCCGGGATACGGATACGCACGCGGACCCTCATATATCACTTAGTCTATATTTATATGCAGTCCGCTAAGAAGTGACATTACCTCGGGAAATGAAAATCTGGCCCCGCTCATTTTGTTGGTCAGCACATCCACCTGATATCCCGAGGCCTGCCTGAAATCTGCTTTCTGGATATTGCATTGAAAGAATTCCGTGCGTTCAAGATTACACCCTTTAAAATTACACTCCATAAGCCGGCATTTGGCAAACATGGAGTCCGTGATATCCTGTCCCGAAAAATCAAATTTTCTAAAATCCATCTCTGCAAAAGTATTGTATTTCAAACGGCATGTTTGCAGTTTTTTAATCGGTTCTGCAAACTTTCCCGCCGGCAGCAGCTCATCCCAATGTACTCCAATCAGGTTACAGTCCGCAAATTCTACATTTTGAATCTGGGAGTGATCGGATGCCCTCAGACTCGTTATCGTACATTTGCAAAAGGTACAGCCGCTGAAGGAGGACTGAACCAGCACGCATTCCTCAAACGTACAGTTGGTAAACGAACAGTCCACAAATCTGTACTTTCTAAAAGTCTCCTCCCTGTATTTCAAATTTTCAAAGCTCTGTGATTCATAATATTTTTCTTCCGTCATATTTTAGACCTCCTGAAAATAGTAAGGGGGCTTTCTTCTGTGCCGATCTCCACTTGATCCATACCTGAATGAACAGATCGATCTTTTCCGGCATAAACTATCCTATATCAACTGATATGAAAAGGAATCTATAAATGTCTAACCATAAATGTAACCATTCAAACTCAAACTGCCATCCTTCGGCGCCGTGCAAGCCCGCATGCTGTGTCCCTTGTCCGCCCTGTCCTCCCAGTCCGCCGGAACCGGTATACTATTCGGTTGTCTATGAGCCTAACGGCGGCACGGGCGGCGCGGCGGACTTTCATCTGCCGCATGGTTCTTTATACACCTTAAAGGGCCCGGAAGAAGCAGGCGTGTATTGGCCGGGGCATACTTTCACCGGTTGGAATACAGCCCCTGACGGCTCCGGCATTTTCTACCGGCCCGGCGACGTAATCACCCTCACGCATAATCTGACCCTCTATGCCCAGTGGGAGATTACGCCCCCCGTAACAGCCAACGTGATCTATGACCCCAACGGCGGAACCGGCGGACTGATCGATGGGGGTATCCCTGTGGGCAACAGTTACACCATCCGTTCAGGAGCAGACGTTAACGTATCCCGCCCTGGCTATATCTTCACGGGCTGGAACACACGGCCTGACGGCACCGGCACGGTCTATCCGCCGGGAAGCGTGACCAATATTTATCAAGATCTGACGCTCTACGCCCAGTGGACCATCGCGCCGCCCGAAACGGTCGACGTGATCTACAACCCTAACGGCGGAATTGGCGGACTGACGGACCACGGTATTCCCGTAAACAGCGAATACACGCTCCGCTCCCCCGCAGATATCAATATGTCTTGGCCGGGATATACGTTCATTGGCTGGAACACGAAGCCCGATGGCACCGGTATCTTCTATCAGCCCGGCGATGTTGCCTGGATCACACAAGACCAGGTCTTTTACGCCATATGGCTGAGATACGCTAATAACAATCCGGCTCTTGGCCGACCTGCAAGCGAATAGGAATTAGAAAAGCGGTTCCTGTACTTTGGGAACCGCTTCTTATCTTTATTCTTCGCCCTTAGAACCCATAACATAAGTGAAGACCGCGCCGGCAGCCAGCAGCACGACGCCGGCGATGGTGTTGAGAACCGTGATCCGCATGCCGCTTTCCTGCATGACATTGTAAATGATAGCGAAGGGGGACGCCACGATCAGCCCCATAATCGCACTGTAGGTGGTCACACTGTGCCTGCGGAACAGATAATCGATCAGCTTCGCAATGAGGAAGATCCCCAGCAGCACACCGATCCCAAAAGGAACCAGCACGATACCGCCGGCAAGGATCCCGTCCATCTCAAAAGCAGCCAGCGAGTCCAGAAAGCTTTTCAGCGTATCAATGATGCCGTAGTAGTATCCCAGGATCATCAGGACCAGTGAGCCGCTGACTCCGGGAATTACCATGGTCGCAGACGCGACGATCCCCACCAGGAACAGTTTCAAAATGGTAACGACCCCCGGATCCGTAAGGGAAGCAGACTGCCCCTCACTTTTCATCAGAGGCATCACGATAACCAGCGCGAACAGGGCGAGGAACGCGATAACCTGGACAACTCCGAACTTCGTGTGCGTGGCACGCATTCCCTTTTTCAGGTTTGCGACCAGAATCGGCACGCCGCCCAGAATCATACCGATGAACGCCAGGCAGGTGGGAAACGGCTGATTGGCCAGCAGATATTGGATCGCATAGGTGAATCCCACCAGGCCGATGACACAGCCGATTCCGATGGGAAGCAGGCTGATTACACTCTTTTTAAACTGTTTGAATAAATTTGTGATGGCAGAGATCATGCGGTCATAGATTCCCATGGATACCGCCATGGTCCCGCCGCTGACTCCGGGAATAATATTGGCCACCCCCACGAAAATACCTTTTACAATATCGATAATAAATTTCATGCGTAACGTTTTACCTTTCTATCATGAGCGTGTTGCTCACTTAATCAGAGTTATTTCACTGCATAGATTTCTATGCCATTTCTTAAGTTCTATTCACTTCTTCCTATATTTTCTCAGGAAACCGAGAAAAACATTCATCTCCTCGTCCGTTCCGATGGTAATCCGCAGATAATTATCCGTCCGGGGAGCATCGAAATAACGGACATAAATCCCTTCTTCTTTTAACGCGGCCTGTAATTCGCGGGCCGGATAGTCCGGATGCGTGGCAAACAAAAAATTCGCCTTGGAATCCGGGAAATCAAATCCCAGCTCCCGCATTTCCTCTTTCACCCGCTCCCTGGTGGTGATAATCTTATCCAGGCTTTCCCGGAAATAGGCTTCGTCGTTGACCGCCTCCACGCCCAGGATAATCGCCGCCCTGCTCATGGTATAGGAATTAAACGAATACTTGACGTCATTCAGATACCGGATCAGCCGCGCGTTCCCCATCGCATAGCCGATTCTCATGCCGGCCAGCGAACGGGACTTGGAAAATGTCTGAACCACCAGAAGATTCTCAAACTCGTCGATCAGTTTTACCGCCGACTTCCCGCCGAAATCAATATAGGCTTCGTCTACGATGACAACGCTGTCCCGGTTATGCTGCAAGATCCAGCGGATATCCTGTAGCGGCTCATATACGCCGGTGGGCGCGTTGGGATTCGGGAAAATAATTCCGCCGTTTTCCCGGGCATAATCCTCCTTCACCAGACGGAACTTCTCATTCAGCGGCACCGTTTCGAAAGGTATCCGAAATAACTCCGCCCATACCGGATAGAAGGAATAGGTCACATCCGGGAACAGAAGCGGCCTGTCTGAGTTAAAAAACGTCAGGAACGCCATAGCCAGCACATCGTCGGAACCCACTCCCACAAATACCTGGTCGTTACTCAGATGATAACGATAGGCCAGGGCCTCCACCAGATCCGACGCTGCCGGGTCCGGATAGAGCCGCATAGCTCTGGTGGACATGCTTTTTGCCGCCTGCCTGACCTCCGGTGACGGAGGATAAGGATTTTCATTGGTGTTCAGCTTGATGATATTATCTCTTCTCGGCTGTTCGCCGGGAACATAGGGGGTTACCTTGCGGATGTTTTTTTCCCACGTTCTCATTCGTATCTCCACCTTTTAAAAATATACCTTGCCAAGAGCCTCGAAGCCCGGCATGGCATTTACGATTGTCTCATAAGCTACGCAGTAAGCGATCCTGACATATCCGGGGCAGGCAAAAGAGGTGCCCGGCACGATCAGAATATTGTGTTTCTTCGCTTCCTCACAGAATGCCTTTTCATCCGGAACCGGAGATTTTACGAACAGATAAAAGGCGCCTTCCGGCTTAATGCAGGTAAATCCGCACTTTTTCAGCCCTTCATAGAGCGCTTTGCGGTTTTTGTCATAGAAGGCCACGTCAACCTTGGCATCCTGGCAGCGGCCGACGACCTTCTGGAACAGGGACGGCGCGTTGACATAGCCAAGGATCCGGTTGGCTACATTCGCCGCATTGATAACCATCTCGCTGTCGGCGGCTTCATCCGGGATCACCAGATATCCGATCCGCTCTCCCGGCAGGGACAGGGATTTGCTGTAGGAATAACCGACGATGGTATTTTCATAATAATCTGCGACCCACGGTACTTCCACCCCGTCGTACACCAGCTCCCGGTACGGTTCATCCGTAATGAGATAGATGTCGGTATGGAATTCGTCCTGCTTCCGATGGAGGATTTCCGCCATTCTTTTCAATGTGTCGGCAGAATATACCACGCCGGTAGGATTGTTGGGAGAGTTGACTATGACCGCTCTCGTCCGGGCGGTGATCAGTTTCTCAAATTCGTCCAGATTGGGCTGGAAGGTTTCTGTATTCGGAGGAACCACCACCAGGTTTCCCTCGAAGTTAGCCACATAACTTCTGTATTCGCCGAAGAACGGAGCGAACGCCAGCACTTCATCACCGGGGTTCAGCAAGGTCTTGAAGATTACATTCAGGCCGCCTGCCGCCCCTACGGTCATCAGAATATTATGTATCTGATAGGAAGTGCCGAACTTTTTGTTCAGGGAGTCTGCGATCGCCTGGCGTACGTCCTCAAACCCGGAATTATTCATATATCCGTGAACCGTCAGGGAATCTTCTTCCTGTATAATGTCCATCACCGCCTGTTTTACTTCCGCGGGAGCGTCCACACTTGGATTGCCCAGGCTGAAGTCATACACCTTATCGGCCCCATAGATCGCCGCCAGACGTTTTCCTTCCTCAAACATCGCCCGGATGGCCGAACTGTTCTGAACCATACCTATCATTTTATCCGCTATCATAGCATTACTTCCTTTCAAAAAATTCTTATCCCTTATCATAGCAAACTACCGGAGAAATTGCAATAATGGGGTTGCTGGAAAGGGGCCGGGAAAAGGGCCGGAAAAAGGGCCGGAAAAAGGGCCGGGGAGAGAGGGAGGGGGCTTGTCCTTGGCAGCCTGGCAGGATCTCCCGCGGGCGGTATCGCTTCGGCCGGGCCTAAGAATGGGTAACTCCGATGGGAGGAGAACCTCTTATTGGCATGGCCTGGAACAAACTCGCCAAAATGCGGCTCGGACAGTGTTCCAGGCCATGCGAGGTTCTCCTCTCATCTGCGTAACCCATTCTAAGGCCCGGCCTCAAGCGATTCCGCCCGCGGGAGATCCTGCCAGGCTGCCAAGGACAAGCCCCCTCCCTCTCTCCCCTACACTAAATCAAGCCGTTTGGGCTGCAACAATCGGCCGCTGGATTTACACTTATAAGTATGTGGTTGTATTGGGAATGACTGTGGATTGATTTTTTATTGGAGTGTTTAGTGTTTGTGACTAGGTTTTGGCTGTATGGGAAGGAGTTTTTGTATGAGTAGGAATATGTGTATGAAAAAACGGTGTCTTAAAGGGATTGCTTGGCTGCTTGTGTTTATGTTTGGACTGCATGGGTGTCAGGCGGCGGGGGCGGATGAAGCGGATGGGGGCGGTTCTGTGGGTTCTGTGGGGGCTGTGGAGACTGCGGGTCAGAGGGACTCGGGGGATTTAGACAGGCCGGGGGATACGAAAGTTACGGCTGCGCCGGCTAAGGGCGGCGTGAGTGATGATGATGGGGAATCGGATGGGACGCAGACGGGTGTGAGCCTTTCTGATGGAACGTCGGAGCCTTCGGCGGCGCCGGAGGCGGTGATGATGGGGACGGTGATTCAGGTGTCGGGGACGACGGTTCTTTTGGCGGTGGATAGGAATTCTTCGTCGGGTTTGTTTACGGTGGAGACGGCTGATATTCCGATCGCGGATGCTTCGGGTAATCCGGCCAAGATCGGAGCAGTAGTGCCGGGGATGCTGGTGGATGTGGAGTATGACGGTTTTATTGAGGAGGTGTACCCTGGGATTGTCGCGAATCCTTCTCGGGTTCGGATAACGGATTCGGCTGATGATATGACCGGATTTTATCTGACTGTCGTGCGGGATATCTTTGAAACGGATTCGGCGCTTAACAGCGGCATTCGTACTATTGCTCTGGATCTTACCGGGGTACATAATCTTTCGGACGCGGAGAAAGAGGCCCTTGTTTATCTGGTATGGACGCAGTTGGGGTATGAAGCGGTGCAGAGTACGTGGGATGAACTGTGCGAAGAGGGTTTTATTGATAAGGATCGTCTCAGTTTTGAGGAGGGAATTGTGATTACGTTTACGGATACTCCGGTAAAGGGTTCTTCTTTTGACTTTACGGTAAAAAAATGGCGGAGCGGGGACGGTTCGATCGGATATGACGATTGCAAAGCGAAAAAGTCCGGGAAGAATTGGGAGTATACCCTGGGCGGAGCTTGGATTTCCTAAGCGTTTATTTTCCGGATCCGGCGGCATGGTTGGGGACATCCGGTGATGCGCTTCAGTTTTTTGAGTGATGAACTTGCGCTTAGGTAACGGTTTGTAGTAAGATCAGAGGAAAAGATGATCTTTATCCGGCGGTATGCCGGATAAAAACAGAAGGGAACCTACAGATGAGACAAACGGTTTTGGTCACCGGTTCTTCCCGGGGAATCGGCAGGGCTATTGCTTTAAAATTTGCTGAGGAGGGCTGGTCGGTCATTTTAAATTGCGCCCGGTCCTTGGAACAGCTGCGTGCTGTCCGGGATGACATTAAAGTACGGACAGGTCAGGACTGTCTGGTCTGTCCGGGTGATGTGGGGGACTTTGAGCAGGCCCAGCGTATTTTTTCAGAAATTGAACAACGCTTTGGAGGGGTGGACATATTAGTCAATAATGCCGGAGTCTCCCATATCGGTCTTTTTCAGGATATGTCCGCGGATGATTGGCAGAGCTTGCTGAACACAAATTTATCTTCGGTATTCTATTGCAGTAAATTAGCCGTGCCTTATATGCTTTCGAAAAAGCAGGGGCGAATCATCAATATTTCATCGGTCTGGGGAAATACCGGCGCCTCCTGCGAAGCAGCATATTCCGCTTCCAAAGGCGGAGTAAACGCCTTTACCCGCGCGTTAGCCAAAGAACTGGCTCCCAGTAATATTCAGGTAAACGCCGTCGCCTGCGGGGCCATCGATACTAAGATGAATCAGTTCCTGTCCCCCACAGAACGTCAGGAACTACTATCGGAAATACCTGCCGGACGATACGGAGAACCGGAAGAAGTGGCCCAAATGGTTTACCAACTGGCCCACGCCCCCTCCTATCTGACCGGCCAGGTACTCACCCTAGACGGCGGCTGGCTATAAAATAAGGAGGAGGGCGTCCCAAACTATCCTATATAACTGCTAGTTTCCGACGCCCTCCTCCTTAATATCTGTATAATTTCACTTCAAATATCCACATTCTCCCCACAGAATACGGCCTATTAAAGGGTTGGGTTCTTCCTCGGGTTTGGGTATGCCCGCTGCGCAGGGCCGGAGGACGTGGCCGTGTCCCGAAATGCTCCAGGCGGCCGGGTTCTTTTGTGTCTCCCCGGGAGCGCATAGGGCGGCTGAGCTCCCGCTTAGTGGAATCGGAAAGCCGGGTTCAGGATGCACGGCGGACTTCACGTCCGACGGGCAAGAGCCTCTGAACCGGGAACACATCACGTGTTCCTGGTGGATAGGCTCGGTTCCTGAACCCGGCTTTTCGATTCCACTTAGCGGGAGCCAGCGCAAGCCCTCCGCGCTCCCGG
Organism: Diplocloster agilis; assembly: GCF_019042275.1. Lineage (GTDB taxonomy): Bacteria > Bacillota > Clostridia > Lachnospirales > Lachnospiraceae > Diplocloster > Diplocloster agilis. The sequence goes on along the minus strand of NZ_JAHQCW010000057.1, from coordinate 21,291 downwards.
GGAGACACAAAAGAACCCGGCCGCCCGGAGCGTTTCGGGACACGGCCACGTCCTCCGGCCCTGCGCAGCGGGCATACCCAAACCCGAGGAAGAACGAACAGCAGCTATCCCCTATCTCAGCTTCCAAATATCCTCATTATACTGAGCGATAGTCCGGTCGGATGAAAAATATCCGGCCTTTGCGATATTTACCAGCATCTTTTCGCTCCAGCTTTCCCGGTCCTCGTAGTCTTTTAACATACGGTCCTTGGTGTGGATATAGTCCTTCAGATCCAGAAGCGTCATGAACCAGTCTTTGCCTATCAGTTCCTTCTGCAGCCTGTTCAGGTTTTCCGGATCTCCGATTTTCATAAGCTCAGGGCCGGTGATAAAGTCTACGGCCTCCTTGATCTGCGGGTCCAACTCGTAATAATCTTTGGATACATAGTCCGCTTTTGCATAGTGTTCGATTACCTCTTTGCTTCCGGCTCCGAAGATATAGATGTTGTCGTCGCCCACCAGGTCGTGTATCTCTACATTGGCTCCGTCCATGGTTCCCAGCGTCACCGCCCCGTTCAGCATGAACTTCATGTTGCTGGTTCCGCTGGCCTCTTTGGATGCCAGAGAGATCTGTTCCGAGATATCGCAGGCCGGAATCAGCTTCTCGGCCTTGGTCACATTATAGTTCTGGACCATCACCAGATTCATGTGCCTGCGGACCTGCGGATCGTCCTGGATCAATTCCTGGAGGCAGAGGATCAGATGAATGATATCCTTGGCGATCACGTAGGCAGGAGCCGCCTTGGCTCCAAAGATCAGAGTGACCGGCGTGGAAGGCACTCTGCCTTTTTTGATCTCCAGATATTTGTGGATCACGTAGAGGGCGTTCATCTGCTGGCGCTTATACTCGTGAAGGCGCTTGATCTGGATGTCAAAGATGGAATTTTCATCGATCTCGATATTTTCCGTCTCCGCCAGGTACTGCTTTAATGCCAGTTTCTTTTCCATCTTGATGGCCAGCAGCCGTTCCTTTACCCGGCTGTCGTCCCGGTATTCTAACAGACGTTCCAGTTCGGACGCGTCCTTTTTGAATCCCTCCCCGATCAGCGAAACGAGATAGTCCGCCAGCGGATGGTTTGCCTCCAGCAGCCAGCGGCGGAAGGTAATCCCGTTGGTCTTGTTGTTGAATTTCTCCGGATATATGTCATAGAAATGCTTTAGCTCCGACTGCTCCAGGATCCCGGTGTGCAGGGCCGCCACCCCGTTGACGCTGAATCCGTAATGGATATCGATGTGGGCCATGTGTACTCTTCTGTCCTTGTCGATGATCTGCACCTTCTCATCGGCATACTCCTCTTTTACCCGGGTGTCCAGCTCGCAGATAATGGGCATCAGGTGGGGCACCACTTCATTTAAGTAATCGAAGGGCCATTTTTCCAGTGCTTCCGACAGGATTGTGTGGTTCGTGTAGGCGCAGGTCCTGGAGACGATGCCGATCGCCTCATCCATACGGATGCCTTCCAGCATCAGCAGCCGGATCAGCTCCGGGATCACCAGGGTAGGATGGGTGTCATTGATCTGGATCACCACATGCTGATCCAGTTTGTGCAGATCGTATCCTTTTTCTCTGCACTCTTTTAAGATCAGCTGCGCGCCGCTGCTGACCATAAAATATTGCTGGTAGATGCGCAGCAGGTTCCCCTCCTTGTCGCTGTCATCCGGATACAGAAATAAAGTCAGGTTCTTCTGCACCTTGCTTTTATCAAAGCGGATGCCTTCCTCCACCAGCCCTTCGTCCACCGTTTCCACGTCAAACAGATGCAGTTTGTTATTTTTGCTTCCGTATCCCGTCACATCGATATCATACAGCCGGGATTTCAGAGTGAAATTTTTAAAGGGGATTTCAAAATAGATATCCGTCCGGTTCAGCCAGCTCTCCGGCTCGATCCAGGGGTTGATTAACTCTTTCTGCTTATGTTTTTCAAATATCTGCCGGAACAGTCCGTAGTGATAATTCAGTCCGATGCCGTCGCCAGGCAGTGAAAGCGTGGCAATGGAATCCAGAAAACAGGCGGCCAGACGGCCCAGCCCGCCGTTACCAAGGGACGGCTCCGGCTCCGCCGCTTCCACCTCCTCGATGGATTTGCCGAATCTCTCCAGGATCTCCCTCACTTCTTCGAACAGCCCCAGATTGATCAGATTATTTGATAAGAGCTTGCCGATCAGAAACTCGGCGGAAATGTAATAGAGCTTGCGCTCCCCTTCGTTGTATCCGCGTTCCTTTGTGATCTCCTTTGTCAGCTCCAGCAAAGAATAATAAAGTTCCTCACTGCCGCACTCCTCCGCTTTTTTGTGATAGCGCCGAGTTATGATGTCCTGTAATTGCTTTTCTATCATATGATACCTCCCGAATTGTCTCGCCTGTATTTTTTCACCCATTCTGTAATCCTATAAATTTACTATTATTGAAGTTTATCACTACTAGGATACATGATCAATGTGAAAATTATACGATTTTGGCTTGATTTTGACAATTTTTTGTGCATCGGCAGCTATGATGGTTCTTCCTCGATTTTGGGTATGCCCGCTTCCAGGGGACTTCCTATGCACGCCGCTTAAGGCTTGGAACCGCAGGCGGTATACGGGAACGCTCCGGGCGGCCGGGTTCCTTTGTATCTCCCTGGGGGCGCATAGGGCGGCTGTGAATACGCTTTGTGAAATCGGAAAGCCGGGTTCAGGATGACCGGCGGACTTCACGTCCGACGGGCAAGAGCCTCTGAACCGGGAACACATCACGTGTTCCTGGTTCAGAGGCTCGGTTCCTGAACCCGGCTTTTCGATTTCACTTAGCGTATTCCAGCGTTAGCCCTCCGCGCCCCCAGGGAGATACAAAGGAACCCGGCCGCCCGGAGTGTCCCCGTATACCGCCTGCGGTTCCAAGCCCTAAGCGGCGTGCATAGGAAGTCCCCTGGAAGCGGGCATACCCAAAACCGAGGAAGAACTACTATGATGCGGTCCGGCTTTTTTTATCTTTCAGCTTGTGCATGGCAAACAGGCTGCCGGTGACGCCCACCCCCGCGCCCAGAAGGACGCAGGCCCGCACCATTCTCGGATACAGCCTGCCAAGCGGGATCAACCGGATACCGTCCTGGAACAGATGAAACTCCTTTGACATAAAGTCAGCGCCCCAGCGGTAAGAGAACCAGAACACGGCCAGCGGTACCGCCACGCCGATCAGTCCCATGACGATCCCTTCCAGGATAAACGGGATCCGCACGAAAGCCTCCCGCGCCCCCATCAGGCGCATGACCCTCGTCTTTTCCCGCTGCGCTTCGATTCCCACCACCAGCGTATTCCGGATCAGTACCGCGGAGATGATGATCAGGATTCCTGTCATCCCCATCACCACGGAGGTGATCACATTTTCTAATTTCACCAGCGCGTTCACTGCGTCGGTCGAATGCTTGACACTGCGCACGCCCTCCAGACCTTCTGCAAATTCCACAAAAGAGGGCTGATCCTTGATCCTGTTCAAATAAACCTCATAATTGTCGGAATTTTCCAGCGGGTTATCTTCATTCAGAATTCCCTTCAGATTGGCCTCCTCCGGAAATACCGAGCTCTGGAAGTCCGCCCAGGCATCCTCCGCGGAAATATATACCGTCTCCTTCACCTCCGGCCTCTGCCGGATCAGTTCGCCGATCTCCTCGATCCTCTGATCCGTGACTCCGGGTTCGAAAAAGATCAGTACGGAGATCTGTTCCTCCGTTTTCTGAACGGCGCTGTCCACGTTTAAAGCGGTGGCGTAGAATAAGGAGAACAGGAAAATGCAGACCGACATGGTAACTACGGTGGACATGGAGTACACTTTATTTTTCCACAGATTTTTTAATCCCATCAAAAGCAGATAACGGTAGGTCTTAATTCCCATAAAAATATCCTCCCCGGCTGCTGTCCTTGACGATTCTGCCATGTTGCAGGGTGATAATACGCTTTTTCATATTTTTCAGTATTTCCTGGCTGTGAGAAACCACCAGTACGGTGGTTCCCCCTTCATTGATCCTGTGAAGCAGCCACATAACTTCCATTGCGTTCTTCCGGTCCAGGTTGCCCGTAGGCTCATCAGCCAGCAGAATGGCAGGCTGGTTCACGATAGCCCTGGCCACGGCGGCCCGCTGGCATTCGCCTCCCGACAGCTGGCCCGGATACAGTTTCGCCTTCCTCTCAAGCCCTACCTCCCGCAGTGCTTCCAACACTTTCCCGCGGATTTTTTCCGGGGCGGTCTCGCTGACCCGCAGCGCAAAGGCCACATTTTCATAGACGGTAAAGTCTGAAAACAGCTTGAAATCCTGGAAAACCACGCCGAACATCCGGCGGTACCGGTAGATCTGGCGTTTTTTCAGCCTTCCTGTGTCGATGCCGTTAACCCGAATCGTCCCCTCCGTAGGCTCCGTATCCTTTAACAGCAGATCCAGCAGCGTCGTTTTTCCCGCGCCGCTTTCCCCTTCCAGCAGTACGAACTCCCCCCTGCCGATGGTTAGATCCAGCTGTGTGATCGCCTTCTGCCCGGTAGGATAGATCTTGCTCACATGTTCTAATTGAATCATCTCATTTTCATTTACATTCGCCATGTATCCGCACTCCACTTATGATTGCCGCATTTTTCTAATGCTGTTCCGGATTCTTTCCCTTGTCCCTCATCCGGTAGACCAGGGCCATCACCTCGGCTACCGCCTGATAGAATTCCTCGGGGATCTCCATGTCCAGCTCCACATTTTCATATAAGCCCCTGGCCAAAGGCCGGTTCTCCAGGATGCAGATTCCGTTGGCCTCGCCGATCTCAATGATTTTAAAGGCAACCCGGTCCGCGCCCTTGGCCAGCAGGACCGGCGCCCGGTTCTGCTCCGGCCGGTAAGACAATGCCACGGCAAAATGGGTGGGATTCCGGATGATCACATCCGCCTCGGGAACCTTCTGCATCATCCTGCGGGAAGCCATCTGCCGCTGCTTCTCCCTGATTTTCCCTTTTACCTGGGGATCACCCTCGGTCTGCTTATATTCTTCTTTTATCTCCTGCTTGCTCATCCTTAGATTCTTCTCATACTCCCACCACTGGTAGAGATAATCGAAGGCCGCCAGAAACAGGAAAGCCACCCCCACCGTATTGGCCAGAGAGACTACCGTATCTCCGATAAAGGAGAAAGCCCCGATCACGCTGCCGTCCATCAGACGCATGAACTGTACGATACGGTCTTTCAGGTAAATGTAAATCACCACTCCAAGCACGCTGATCTTAATGAGCGCCTTTAACAGCTCTACCACAGAGCGGATGGAGAACAGACGCTTAAATCCTTTCAGCGGGTTGATCCGGCTCATCTTAAATTTCAGCGCGTCCATCGATACCATCAGCCTGGTCTGCAAAAAGGTGACGATCACCGCCACCGCCACGCTGAGCAGAAGAAGCGGAAGCGCCGCCTGAAAGAAGATCAACATGGCCTTTGCCAGCTTGTCGTTTACATTTGAGGCGCTGACGGGATAGAGCGTCCCCGCATAGTTAAAAAACAGCTCGATACAATATTTTAGCTCCCGATAGATCGTAGGAGCCAGCAGCTTTAATCCGTTAAATAATGCCAGCAGAGAAAACACGGTAACCATATCCTGGCTCAGAAAAACATTTCCTTTTTTCCGCTCGTCTTTTCTCCGCTTGGGAGTGGCTTTCTCTGTCTTCTCGTCAGCTGCCACCGCATCTCCCCCCTTTCGGCTCTGCCTGCCGGCATGAATCAGATCATCGTCAGCAGGCGCTGGATCTCGTCAAACATCACTGTGATATAACGGTCTATAAAATTCCCCACCGGCTGGGCGAACAGCATCATCAGGAGCATGCCGGCCAATATTTTCACCTGGAGATTGATTACAAACACATGGATCTGGGGGATCAGCTTCATCAGAACTCCCATGGCCGCCTCCAGGATAAACTCAGCCGCCACAAACGGAAGCGCCAGTTTTATAACCATGACAAACGCGCTCTGGAACAGTGTCAGCAAATACGCGCTGATCTCTGATACCACCAGCGTATAAGTGCCCACCGGTATCATCTCGAAGGAATAGGCGTATACCTTAATCAAAAGGAGATGGGTGCCGGTGGCAAACAAATAAAGAAAAAAGCAGACATTCAAAAGCTGCCCGAAGATCGAAGCGGAAACCCCGTTAACCGGGTCCATTACTTTCCCCATGGAAAGTCCGAAAACCGTGTCGAGAAGATCTCCCGCGACAAGTATCATATAGAAGAAGATCTGTAAGATCAGCCCCATGCAAAGCCCCAGCACCACCTCTTTCATCAGCGCCATGGCCATCTCAAGCGTGTTAAAGCCGGACACCACATTTCCGCTAAGTCCCGGTGCGATCAGAAGGCTTAAGGCCAGTACCAGGCCTGCGCGCACCCGCATGGGCACATTCCGCTTGGTGAACATAGGATTGGAGAATATAGCGCCGCCCATCCGGGCAAACACCAGCAGGAAGACATCGAAATATCCTAACAGTCCGTTCATATCCCGCTCCCGCCGCTAAAGGGCCGCCATCATGGCGAACAGCTCCTGCACAAAGGAATCGAATACATTCAGCATCCAGGAACCCAATACCAGCAGCAGAATTGCGATCACAATCAGCTTCGGCACAAAGGTCAGCGTCTGCTCGTGAATCTGGGTAGCCGCCTGAAAAATGGCGATGACAAGGCCCACGATAATGCTGACGATCAGCAGCGGCCCGGCCAGCTTAAACGCCACCAGCATGGCTTCTTTCATTACTTCCATAATCTGTTCGGTCGTCATTTGGCCACCTCCTTAGTGGAATCCCTGTACCAGAGTCTTAATCACCAGATCCCATCCGTCTACCAGCACAAACATCATAATTTTAAAGGGCAGCGCGATCATGGTCGGCGGCAGCATTACCATACCCATGGACATCAGGGTGCTGGATACCACCAGATCGATGATCAGGAACGGGATGAAGATTAAAAATCCCATGGTAAACGCCTTGTTCAGCTCACTTAACACAAACGACGGCACGATGACGGTTAAACTAAGTTCCATATACCGTTCCGGCCCTTCCACCGACGTATCCGGCAGCTCTGTGTTGGAGATCGACATAAACAGATCCAGGCTCTTCTTCTCCGTCTGCTTCAGCATGAATTCCTTCATCGGCTCCTGCGCTTTTTCAAATGCCTGCTCCCGGGTAATCTCGCCGGACTTATACGGCTGATAAGCCTGCGTGTTCACATCGCTCAGCACCGGGCTCATAATAAAAAAGGTCAGCACCATCGCCAGGCCGATCAGGATCTGATTCGGCGGAGACTGCTGCGTCCCCATGGCATTGCGAAGAAAAGAGAGCACAATGATAATCCGGGTAAAACTGGTCATCATAAGAACCAGGGAGGGCACAACAGCCAAAAAAAGGAAGAGGAGCATAATATCCAGGGAATTCATGGAACCGCCCTCTCCTGCCGCATCCTGAAACTTCATAGTGACTTCCGCCGCACCGACCGGACGGGCAAAACCAAACACGCCCACACAAAGACTCATCAGGCCGGCCGCCCACTTTCCCGCTTTCCATCTGCCCGTTCTGTACTTTTCACTCATTGGTTACTTCCCCCGCTCTTTTTTCCGTTCAGCAGCTTGTCCTTCCCATCCTTCAGACGGCCGGCCAGCAGCTTCGCAAAATCCGAATCCGCCGCTGTCACCGATTTCTTTGGCTCATAATGATCCAGTTCCTGAAGCTTTTCAATCCCGGAAGGGGTAACCCCCAGCAAAAGGTAACGCTCCTGTACCTGCACGATCAGAAGACAGCTGTCCCTGCCAAGAGGCGTTTTTTCCAGAATCTGTATATTCCCGGACATTCCCTTCGGTCCTGCCCCTTTTGCCACAAACTTGGTTGTAATATAGGCTAGATACAATACGCCAACCAAAACCACGAGATAAATGAACAGCTTCAATATCAACTCCAACATATTTAATCCCTCTTATTCAATCCCTCTTGCTGATAATCTCGATAATTCTGGCAGCGAATTTGTCCCCGGATACCATAACATCCGCCCGGCCCACTAACGCGCCGTTGACCACCACATCGGTAGGCGCACCCGCCTGCTTATCTAACAGCAGCGTCTGTCCCTGTTCCAATGCCAGGATATCCCTGACTTTACAGACCGCCTGCCCTACCCTGACAGAGACGTCCATGGACACATCCATCAGCCGCTGTCTGGATTCGTCTATATCGTTCACCCGGTTCTCTTCCCGCACCACTTTAAACTCCGGGAACTGGATGCTTTTGACGGTTACCGCCTTCGTCTTCCGGATACGGTTCCCCGTTTTTCCGGCGGCTTCCACTCCCAGCAGTTCTAACATGCTGTCCCTGTCTATTCCATAGATATCAGACTCCAGCAGATCTTCCATTATCATATGGTACCGTACGGTAAGAAACTTCTCTTTATCCGAACAGATCCGGTACAATACCGAATCCGCAGACCCTTCCGCATAGACGCCCTTTACCGACATCTCTATCTTTTTACCATAAAATTCTTCCAGCTCCTCCCGTGCCGCGCTCAGGCACTGGGAAACCACCTCCTTAAGCGCGCTTAAAGCGATCTCATCCAGAGGATTGGGCTGGGACGCCCCAATTCCCATGACAAAATTAACAATCCGGGACGCCGCTTCCCGCTCCAACATATAAAACTGGGAAGCATTCTCATTCGTTGAATCATCCGAAATTTCTATTACAATACCCGAAGACGGAAGAGCCGCCCCCAACTGCCGGCGGTCCATCTCCACGATCTCTTCTACGGTTATACCAACCTTTTTGCCGAACAGTACATTGATTCTTTCACTAATCGGTACGGCCAGAATCTCCAGCAGTTCCTTCATAGCTTCTTTATCCGCAGCCTTCATAGCAACCTCCAGTTCCGCATTTACCGCGGCCTTATAATACCTTACTGATCGATACGGCCTTGTTCAGTTTCGTGTGTCCAAGCTTCGCTTCAAAACAGGCCATATCCTCCACAAAAACCTCAATATCCGTATCCAAATGCTTTCCTATAGGAATCACATCCCCGACCTTAAGATCCATAACCTCCTGGGCATCCAGGGCAAACGTGTTCAGGATCGCCCGCAGCTCCACTTCGGATTCCAACAGATGCTGCTTGATGAACTGCTGGCGCATCCGGATCTTAAAGTCATCCTGTTTCAGATTATTCATGGCGTATTTATAGCCGAACTTGGAGGTCAGCTCCTCCACGTTGGGCGCCGGCATCACGATATGGATATTGGCCGACAGATCATTTAACAGCACTTCCAGCTCTACCATGATCACCACATCCTCCGGCGCGCTCATCTGCAGCAGATGCGGGTTCGTCTGCAGGCCGGTCAGGTGGGCTTCCACGCCCATATACCCCTGCCACGCATCCCCGACAAATTCGCTGAAGCGCCCCAGCAGATATTCCAGAATCGCTTTTTCAATATCGGTAAAATCCCGGTGCAGATCATATTCCGTACCGGCTCCGCCCAGAAGCCGTTCAATCATAAAAAAGCCCAGAGCGGTATCCAGCTCCATCACCAGCGGCGCCTCATTGCACTCCTTATTCTCCGGCAGCAAAGTAACCAGCCCGAACAAAGAGCGGTCTTCGATCTGGCTGCTGTATTCCTGGTATCTTTTTTCCACAATCCGGGTGATATGTATCTCGCAGTAGACCTGCAAAAGACCGGTCAGATAAGTGGCCAGCGACCGGGAAAACGTGTCGTACAGATTTTCCACGGTGCTCATGCGTTCTTTTGTAAACTTTTTGGGAGATTTAAAATCGTATGTTTTTATCACTGGTCTGTTCCTTCCTGTTGTCCGTCGAGCATATCCGGCACATCGATCGGACTTAAGGGATCAAATACCTGCATATCGCCGGATTCGATCTCCGATTTGTCAAAATCCCTGCCCAGGATGATCATATCCACACGCCGGTTCTGCTCCCGGCCTTCCTTGGTGCTGTTGTCCGCGATGGGATAATTTCTGCCGTATCCTCTGGAAATCAGCATCTTCGGGTCCAGAGTCGTATGGTCCTCCAGATAGATCGCCACGTGATCCGCCCGCTCAGAGGACAGAATCCGGTCATTGATGGGGGAATTCGGAGCCTGGGCGGTATGCCCGTTGATATAGACCGCCAAGATATCGCCGGCCTTGTCCTCCAGGATTGATCCAAGCCTGTCCAGCACTTCTTTGCTTTCTTCCCGAAGTCCGGAACTGTCCGGATCAAACAGCAGCTCATTCTTAAACCGGATATAGATTACATTGTCGGTACTCACTGCCGTAGCGTCGATCTCATTGCTCTGCAGATACTGCTGGATCTCATCCGCCATCTGCTGGATCGCCTGGGTGGAGGTGGGTGTCTGAGAAGTGCCCGGATTCTCATAGCCTCCGGTGGACTCTCCCACCTGCGGATATTTCAACTCGTCCGGAATCTCCTCCAGGGAGACCTGCGGCTGGATTCCCAGCTCTTTTTGCATCGCCTGGGCGATCTGCTCTAATTTTGTAATATTTACGTTTGATATACTGTATAGTAAAACGAAAAAGGTCAGAACTAAGGTTATCATATCCGCATAGGTATTTAACCATTCCTGACCGCCTCCGTCTTCTCTGTGTTTTTTCTTCACCGAGAACCCCTCTTTACCGTTATTCTGTTTGCCGTGATTTTATTTATCTGTAATCCATCCGGCTATTTTCCGATCTCCAGCGCTTTCATCGCCATGGCTTTCGCCACATTAAGCGCCGTCACATTCGCTTCGTAGGCCCGGGTGGCGGCCATCAGATCCACCATCTCCTCCGCGTTGTTGACGTTCGGCATCATCACATAGCCTTCCTCATTCGCGTCGGGATGCTCCGGGTCGTACACGGGAACCAGGTCGTTCTGGCTCTCCACGACCTCCTCCACATAGACGCCGCCGTTTTGTACTTTCGTATAGGCTTGGCTCAGTTCACTTTTAAAATCCAGCGGCCGTTCCCGAAGCACTACCTGGCGCCGTCTGTAGGGGCCGCCCTCCTCGGTTCTGGTCGTGTTCTGGTTCGCCAGATTCTGCAGGATAATATCCGTGCGGAAACGCTCCGCCGTCAACGCGGAACCCGTTATATTCAATGAATCCAAATATCCCATAACCCGCTCCTTTATTTCGCCGTATTATTGATTACATATTTAAGCGTGGACAGTCTGCCGGACATCCGGGTCGTCAGCGCGGAATACTGCAGATAAGACTGCCACAGCTCCAGCTCTTCTTTCTCCACCTGGACATTGTTCCCGTCCGGCCGGGCCTCGGTCTCTTCATCCGTGGAAACCACCGTCTTATACTCTGTTACCGGACTTCCCTTTTCTTCGCTTTCCCTTAATACCTGTTCAAACTGTACTTTTTTCGCTTTATAACCGGGAGTCTCCACATTGGCAATATTATGTCCGGCCACCTGCTGCTTCTGCCACATGGCATCCAGACCGCCGCTTAACGCCCGAAACGCAGCATCTTCAAACATCTCTCATCCACCTCTTATCCATGGCTTTCCATCCGCACCTGCTTATCCGCCTGGGCGAACGCCTCTTGTAATTCGGCCAGCATGGGAAGGATTTCCTGAATCCCTTCCGGCTCCTTTTTTATATTCGCCTGTACGATCTGATATATAAAATATTCGTACAGGGATGACAGGTTCTGCGAGATCGCATACTCAGGGTTCAGGGTGGCCGACAGATGGCTTACGATATTCTGCGCCTTTTTGAACAGTTGGTTGCACTCTGCAAAATCTTTATTTTCCATACAGGCCAGGCCCTTGTTCAGCGAATTGATCGTCTCATCAAACAACAGATGGATCATATCTCCCTGGGTCATGGTCATGACCGATTGCTGTTTATACTTTTCATATGGGTTTTGCATCCTATTACTCCTTCATCGCGCCGGTTCAGGCCGGCTCTGACTGTTCCGAATATCAACCGTTCGAAGATGAGAACTGCTGGGAGATAAAGGAACTCTGGGTATTCAGATTGGAAATGGCTTTCTCCATCTCCGTAAACTGTTTCCAGTAACGCTCCCGCTCCGTCTCGTACTTCCGGTTCAGGTTAGAAATTGCGGTCTGGATATCCTTGAGCTGATCGTAGATCGTATTATCGTTGGCCAGGATCGCCTTCGTACCGGCATAGCGCACCATGCTTCCCGGGCTGCCGCTGCTTAGGTTCGCCGCAGCCTTAAGCGCCGCATCCATCTTCACCGCGATTCCCTGATCCTCGTCTGTGAACAGCTGCTGGATCTTATCCGGATTCTTGGCCAGCGCTTCCTTCAGGCGGTTCTCATCCAGGATCAGCTTTCCGTTGTCCCTCCAGTTACTGCTGGTATCGATTCCGATATCATACAGGGACAAGCCGGCGCTGTCCACCTTCTGATACAGAACGGTTCTCATATCGGCCAGAAGCGTACTGATATTGTCGTCATTGCGAAGCAGCCCCGCCTTTGCCTTCTCTTCCCAAAGCGAGATTTCCCGCTCACTCATCTCTTTCTTCTGATCCGCGGTCAACGGGGCGTATTTCTTATAGGTAGCTTCCTCGGATATCCGGGTGTTCAGGTCTTCAATCAGCTTATTGTAATCGTCTACAAACCCTTTTATGCCTTCATATATTTTATCAGTATCCTGGGCCGTAGTCAAGTGGATCGGGGTGTTGGATACCTGGGTTAACTCGATGGTAATTCCTTCCAGGTCAAAGGTGTTGGAATATCTCTCCACCGTCATTCCACCGCTGCCGTTGTCCACGGTAAATACCGCATTCTTTCCGGCTTCAAAGATATCATTGACCTCGGTCCCGGCCTGATTCATCACCAGGCTGTCGGTTCCGAACAGATCCCGCAGCGCTTTTGAACCATCCGCGTCCAGTCCGGTAATCGACAGATTCGCTCCCGCGCCGGTAATAGTAAGGCTTCCGGTCTCCTCATCAAAGACCGCCTGAGCTCCCGGGGACGCCGTAGATACCGCATTCGTTATCTGATCCGCCAGTTCTTGAAAGGTCAGCCCCGACAGGTTTATGGCGCTTCCCGCGACAGTGACCGATCCGCTGATCCCGGCGTCACTAAGAAGCGTATTTCCCCCTACCTTCTGGGTTTGCCCTTCTGTAAAGCCCAGCGCCTTTGTGATATCCGCCTCCACATTGGCCGCCTGGAAACTTACCAGATACTTATCGGAGACCACTTCCGCGTTCGTACCGTCAAACCGGATTTCTATGTTGGCGGAACCGTCCGTCTCGCCAAACGCCTTTTTTAGTTTCTCATTTAACGCATCTATGAATTCAGCGCCGTCCGCATAGTCCGTGCCGTCCTCTTTTTTCCCCATGGACACCGTATAGTCTTTTCCGTTGATATTCAGGGAAAATACCTGCGCGGTGCCGGCATTTGCCGCGTTTACCACATCCGTCAGGCCGGTATTCGATACCGCGGCCGATAACTTCGCCCGCAGCTCATCCGTAGCGGCGGTAAGAGAATCTCCGGTCCCAAGTCCGAACATGGCGCTTAAGAGATTCCCCTCCTTATTTTCCATGGTGATATCCGCCACCGATCCGGTCTCTTTCGACTGCATCACAAACCGGTCCTCTAAGGAAGAATAGGTGATCTTTACATCCGTGCTGTTGTTTATTTTATTAATTACATCCCCCAAGGTATCCGTATCTTTGATTCCGTCGATTACGGTGCCATTGATGGTAAAGGAAAAGCTCCGCCCCTGAAGTGCGGTGGCAAAGGGCAGATCCCGGAGCATGGTGTTATAGCCCATGATATTGGTAGCGCCGTCCTTTAGTCCCAGCACAGAAAGGGCATCTTCCCCCTCTTCGCTCTTCTGAAAGGTAACCTGTCTGGAGGGATCGCTTTCCACCAATCTTCCGTCGCTTCCGGTCTTACCCGTGCCGTCTGCGTTAATCTGTACCAGCTTCAGGCGCCCGCCGTCGTTTCCCAGTCCCACTGCCGAGCCAAAGGACTGATACATAGCTTTATTCACATTCTCAAGCAGGTCCGCCTGATCCGCGGCACCCTGAAAAGAAATCTTCTTCGTCACTCCGTCCACGGTTACATCCATGGTATAGGTCTTATCCGGGGTGGCGGTATTCACGGCCGGAAGGCTTCCCGCCAGCATCTTTACCGGATTCTTCGACGTTACCTTGGCGGCCGTAGCCAGCTGGTCCACCGACTGGATGGTTATATTCGCCGGTGCCTGGGAGGACGCGGAAGTCACCTTCACCGCATCCGAGCTGCTCATGACCGACATGGTATTGTAGAAGCTCCGGCTTAACAGGTTTGTATTCGCCGAGCTGTAAAAGGAGAAATATTTATCCCGAAAAGAATTTATATTCTGAATCAGATCCCTGTATATCTCCTGCTTCCATTCCAACTGCTGCTGTAATCCGGTCTGCTTATCGATCTTGGCCTGCGTCCCGGACAGCATTTTTTCGACCATTTCTTCCGTATCCATACCGGAGACCAGTCCCGACACATAATTACGATTCCCAATTCCGCTCAGTGTTGACATGGCTGTTCCTCCTATCTCTTCTTATCATATAATACACCTGTACTGGTATCATTCCGGTTCAGATAACCCGCAAATTTCGTATTGGTGTTCGACTGCCTTATTTTTTCCTGAAGCTTTTCTCTTATTTTATTCATACATACCGCCAGCGCCTGATCCTTTTCCCGGATCCTGCAAAGGATTCCAAGGATCTCCTGGCCTGCCCGGAATAATTCCTGCTCCTCGTCCGAAAGCCCTGCGTAGTCACAGCGGTTTTTTATAATACCGGACAGACGGGCTTCCTCCAAGCCGCACAACTGCCTGATATGGGCATCGAGAAGATCTGTTTCGCCGATCAGCTCCTGGCGTTTCTGCATTCCTGTCAGGATCGCGTCCACCGCTTCCAGGGAGTCTCCCAGCATACCGTCTGTCACACGCTCATAGGTTGTCAGGATCTCCTTTTTTTCAGCCAGCAGTTCCATGAGTTCCTTATACTTCCTCATCCCGTTCCTCCTCATCTGCGGGATTCTCAAAAGTCCGCAGATTTCTGGACAGCTGGAACACTTTCAGCAGATCCACCTTATCCACAGCCTCTTTGTTGTTCTCCACAGTCAGGTATAGTTCGGTACGGGATATCTTCATATGCTCCGGCGCGCTGATACCGATGCGCACTTTATCTCCTTTGACATCCGTGACAAAAATCTCTATGTCGTCGCCGATTTTAATGGATTCCCCTTTTTTTCTGGTCAATATCAGCATATGTCACCCCTCACTCTGCCCGTCGAAGACCGGCTGCCGGATTGGATAATCCTGCTCCAATATCACCTGCAGAGCCAGATTTGTCTCATGATTGATGAGTACGGGGCTTTTCAGGTTCACAGTGGACTCTTGGAAGGTTTCCCCGATGACCGCGACGGCCCAGCAGTCCAGCTCATCTTCCGGAGCGGCCTGAAGCTTGAAAAGCACATCCTGCATCACCACCGGCGCATAGTCCGGACACACTTCCAGCGGATTCAGCATAATAAAGCAGACCGCTTTCTGCTCGATGGACTGCAGCCAGCAGATTCCGTTTCCCATATTTGAGTCTGTAACCAGTACGAACTGCGTATAATCCTCAAAGCCGAAGATTGGCTGTACAAAAGTGATGATATTTTTTTCTTCAATGTCTATAATTCCGAAGTCCCGTGTCTCTATTTTCAATGTGATACCTGCCCTTTCCTCTGCCCGCGTCCGTTCAATAAGCCCCATAACCTATTCTTCATAGGAAGGGTTTGCGCTTGGCGGAACGTACAGCGGTTCTCCCACATATTCGATCTCCACCTTTGGATACTGTTCCACATTGATGGCCAGCTCACCGGGGACATAGACCGGGGACTGGAGCGTTACCTGCGGATTAAATTCCACCGAAGCCGGCGTGTAGTCAATATCCAGCTGATTTGGCTCCCAGGAAATATCCGGTCCCTTCGCCGGAAGGAATTTCAGTTCCGTATTGAATTGGCTCTGGGCCAGCATCTGATTCTTTATAATATCGGGTATCGTGACCCCTTTTTGAATCTGCATCATCTGATTGCCGGTCTGCGCGTACACAGCGGCCGCGTCCGACGCCGCCTGTTTTCCCGCCTGCGCCGCATCCCGCATCAGGGTTCTGGCAGTTCTCATTCCCATACTGTCACGGGCCTCAAAGGTATCGATATTTACCTTAATGTTCTCGGATCTCATATTGAGTTTACCGGGATTCTGAATGATGCCCACTTCCGGGTCCGGAATCTTTGATTCCAGTCTGGCTCTCTGTGAAGTCATAGATAATTTGATCGGCGTCGTCGTAATTTTTAAGACGTTCATTCTAACACCTCATTTTCTTCCTGAATTATCTCATAAAATCAAATACCGAAGGCGGAATGATATTGGACCCCAGCTGCAGCGTGACCATCCATGCCGCCATATAAGATTTGTTGTTGATGGATTCTTCCTCCAGGCTTACCGCCTCTATGTTCTTCTGACTCTCTTTTAAGTGAACCAGACCGCTGTCCAGCCGGTCCTTGGTTCTCTCCACCATGTTCTGTCTCGTCCCCACCTCGGAGATCGCCATGGAGAGGCTGCTCTCCTTTTTCTTTAAATGATCCAGTGTTTGAAGAGCTCCTTCCTTATCTCCGGCTTTGAACTGATCTTCCATTTTCCCGATCAGGCTGTAGATATTGTTCGGCTGTCCGTCTTCGGTCCCATATCCCAGCACGTCCACACCGGATGTGGAGATCTTGATTCCCGTCTTGGCATTAATGCCCGCCTGTCCGTCGATTCCGAAACCGATATCCAGATAGACCTCTTTATTTTCCGGAAAATAGGTATCAGGATCGGCCGGATCATAAGCGTCAACCGGCTTTCCATTAAATAGAAGCTTTCCGTCCGCGTCAACCGTAAATGGCTGGCCGTCATTGGCGGAGCCGGAAAACAGGTATTTGTCCCCGTATTTGCCGTTCATCGTCTGCAAAATCTCCGTCTTCAGGCCGTCCAAAGACTTGGCTACGGCGTCCATCGCCTCCTGATTCATCGCTCCCCCGCCCCGTGTGGCGGTCTCATACACCGTCTTTAGAATCGAGCTGACCGTGATAATGGTCTCGCCCGCGGTGTTCAGCTCGCCCATGGCGTCCTCCACGGTCCTGATGTGTTCCTCGCTCTGATCGATCTGGCGGCGCAGGGAAAAGGCTTTCGCTGCGGCGGCCGTATCCTCGGATACATGGTTAAATTTCCGCTGGGATGTCAGTTTCAAATTGGAATCCGAAAGGTTCTTGATGTTCGTCTGCAGATTCCGCGTATAGTTGTTGGTCATGATTCCTTCTGTTATTCGCATAAGCTCCTCCTTAACGTCCTACCAGCCCCATTTTATTGATAATGGTATCCAGCTGCTCATCCATCACAGTCATCAGGCGTCCCAGCGCCTGGTAGGCTTTGTTATAGGTCATCATATTGATTCCCTCTTCATTCAAAGATACGCCGGACGTAGCCAGCCGGTCCGTGTCCACACGCTCCGCCACCGATACCGCGGCTTCCAGTCTCGCCTGATTCGCCTTGATATCATCTCCCAGAGAGGTGGTGATGTAGCTTACAAATTCTCCGAAGCTGCCCTGGTATTCCCCGCCGAATCCATAATCGTTCTCCAGCGCTTTCTTCATAGCCAGGATATCCGTATTGTCCTTGCTTCCGGCGGGATTATTCTTGCGGATCACATAGGAACTGTCGCTTGACCACCGGTCGCTTATGCTTATACTGCCCGCTGTGAACGATCCGTCCGCGGCTCCCTCCAGCAGTTGTTTGAACGGGCCCGGATTCGCCGGATCGTCCTCATGTACGATATGATTGAACACATCGGCCAGCGTAACCGCCAGATCATCCAGTTTTTCCTGATAATAGGGGATTCCCCGATTTACCGCGTTTTTCCCGGTAAGCACTTCCTGGAAGCCTCTCAGCGCGCCTTTGTCCCCGCCGATCATTTCATTGGTACTGTTCCACTTCAATGTGATTCCGTCCCGGTCCAGCAGCATCTGATCGTTGCTGAAACGGCCGCCCTGATTATCCACTACCACCTTGCCGTTGAATTTTACCTGTACGCTGCCATCGCCGGCCGGGGTCACTTCCACCGCCCCGTAACGGGCCAGGTCATCCAGAATCAGGTTCCGCTTATCAATCAGGTCGTTGGGCAGATAATTTACTCCGTCATAGTCCGTGCCGGAGCCCACCTCGTCGGCGATGGTCTTATTGAGAATGGTCAGTTGGTCTAAGCTTGTGTTAATCTCCTCCACGGACAGCCGCAGATTATTCTTCTGCTCATCCATCAGGGAATTAAGCTTCCCGCTGTACTCATTCAGTATCTGGGTAACGCCTTTCATGGCATTCATAACAATATTTGCATGGGTTTCCTGATCCGCGTTGTTGCTGAAATCCGCCAGCGCATTGGACAGCACCTTTAACGCGTTTCCGATTCCGGTATTCTCCACCTCCGGATCGCTGATGGCAGCCTCCAGCTCCTGCAGGATGGCCGCTTTCTGATCATAATAGCCTACATCCCCGTATTCCTGGCGGAATTTGGCGTCCAGATAGGAGTTGCGCACCTGGGCGACCCCGATGGCCTCCACGCCCTGACCGGCCAGCGGTAACGTCCTGCCTCTGCCGTGTACCTGGACGGTTACCGTATCCAGCCTCTGCCTCGTATAACCCTTTGTTTTCAGATTACTGATATTATTTCCCACGATATCCATGGCTTTCTGATTCACCATGATACCCCGTTTGGCTGTCTCCAGCCCCATAAATGTCGGTCTCAAGCTCTCACGCTTCCTCTCTTCGGATGATCGATTCAGATTTATCTTATCAGACTTTTCTCTCCAACATAGAACGGCGGTAGGCGGCTTCCGGTTTGTAGATGCCGCCGGTCTTCGTCACCGCGGTTCCCGTCCCTGCTCCCATCTTCTCAAGCTCTGCCTGAGCCAGTCCCGACGCTTTTTCATTATAGAACCGGATATTCCCGACCGCGTGTTCCAGGCGCTCGTTCAGCCCGATCAGCTCTTTGGCAGCCTCTTTGCCCTGGGCTGCGATCAGCTCTTTAAATGTGAAGCCTCCATACCCTAACTGTTCAAACAGGGCGCTCCTGCGGCGTTCCATATTTTCCAGCCGTTTATCCATCGCCTGCTGCATCATGATCGTCTCTTCGATCTGCGAAAGCTCCCGGGACAGCAATTTTTGCAGTTTTTCTTCCTGCTTGCGCTCCATCTCTTCAAAAAAATCTACGTACTCTCTTAAAAATTCTACTAATTGTTCCAATGTAAGCCTCTCTTTCCAGCGGCACCCTGGCCGCCGTTACCACCCGCCCTGCCTACAGCCCGTTGGCCAGCCGTCTGGCCACCAGCTCCGCAGGCACCTGATAGGTCCCTGCCGCCACCTGCTGTTTCAACTGCGCAATCCGTTCCGGGGAAGCGCCCTCCCGCATGGTGGAGGCGATCCCCGCCGCCATCCTGGCCGCTTCCTGTTTTTTCACCCCATCGCTGCTGATGCAGATCTCATCGCTGCGGAGTTTTCCTTCTGCCGGAACCGGCGAAGGGATATTTTTATCGGCACCTTTGCCGCTGTTTACGGTCTTTTGGTAAATCGAATAATTTCTGGTGATCTTCAAATCCATCGACAGCACCCCTTTTCACATTTTCTTCTAGTTATATTATCGGACGGTAAAGTCAAAACTTTAGCTTTTTTTCATAATTTTGAAATATTTTTGATTTTTCTACCGGATTGTATATTCTCCAAAACCTTGTTATAATGAACGACAGATAGGTCGAATTTTGTAAAATCAATTCTGAGAGTATCGGAGGTTTCCCAATAGCATGGCAAAAGTGATCGTATTATCCAATCAAAAGGGCGGCGTGGGCAAAACAACTACTGCAAACGCACTGGCCGTTATTTTTAAAGCGCGGGGATACCGGGTTCTGGCCGTGGATATGGACCCGCAGGGTAACTTAAGTTTCAGTATGGGGGCCGACACCGATGGTTCGGCCACGATATACGATGTGTTGAAGGGGGAGTTGAAAACCCGGTTCGCGGTTCAAAGAACCGCTCTTGTGGACATCATTCCTTCCAATATCCTGCTCAGCAGCATTGAGCTTGAATTTACCGGGGCTTCCCGTGAATATCTGCTGCGCAGCGCGCTTCAAACACTGCTGCCTCTTTATGATTATATTTTTATTGATTCCCCGCCGGCTCTGGGTATCCTGACTGTGAATGCTTTTACGGCGGCGGATTACGTGCTGGTCCCACTTCTGTCTGATATCTTCAGCCTTCAGGGTATCACGCAGCTTAAGGAGACTATCGACCGGGTCAGGAATTACTGTAATCCTGATATTCAGATGCTGGGCGCATTCCTGACCAAACACAACGCCCGCACCCGGTTCAGCAAGGAAATCAAAGGGACTCTGGATATGGTGGCCGCGGACCTTGATATGCCGGTGCTTCAGACTTCTGTCCGCGAAAGCATCTCCCTTCGGGAAGCCCAGTCCCTGCAGCAGTCTATTCTGGATTACGCCCCTTACAGCAACGCCGTACTGGATTATGGCCGGCTGGCAAATGAACTGCTCGAAAGGGGGTTAGCGTAATGTCCAAAAGCAGAACGGAGATTGATAAAGAGATCATGTACCGGAAAATAATGCCCTCTGCCGCCAGACGGCCCGGGGAACCGGATCTTCCGGAAGCGTCCGCCCAGCCTTTGTCCGGTTATCCGACCGCTTCCGTGCTCAACTCGTCGATCAAGCGGAATCCCTCCCCGGGGATTGCCTTTCACGAAGCCCGGGAGATGATCCTGATCAATCTGATGGAAGATTTGGTCATAGAGAAGCTGGACAGCACGATTCAGCGGTTTAATTGCTGCAAATGCAATAAGTGCAAAAAAGATATCGCGGCGATCGCCCTGAACCGGCTGGCGCCGAAATATGTGGTGATCGGCGAGGATGACGCCAAGGCCCGCCGGGAGGCGGAGGAGAAGTATTCCTCCGAAGTGACGGCCGCGCTGGTGCAGGCGATTCTTCTGGTCAAGAAAGAGCCCCGGCATTAAATAAAAATGAGTTTCGTTTGCGAAACTCTCCGCCTGCGGCGGGCCGCGTAAGCGGCAACTTCCTTCCCGCCGCAGTGCGATCCCAATGTTGTCAACTTAACAACAAATTTTTAGATATAGATTATTTTCGAAGAACCTGCTATACTTTTACTTGTCTCCGTATTAGTAATAGTATTCTT
>NZ_JAHQCW010000056.1 GCF_019042275.1 Diplocloster agilis | reverse complement strand
CCGGAGAGTTTGGGAGGCAGGTGTTTTTTCACGCCAGATGATCCGGATCATGAGGAAAATTGAAAGGAAGGGCAAAAGGAATGCAGCAAGAACGCAATAGAAGATATGCATATGAGCAATTTGTTCGTGACCAGGATGAATGGTATTGGAATCGAACGAATAGGCTCATCGACGAAAAGGTAGAGAAAACGACCACACTTACAAGAGCAAGCATAGTCGTTTCTGGAATAGCAATAGTCATTTCTGCTTTTTTTCTGCTTCGTAGGTCTGCATAACGATGGTAGCGACATCGTCAACGGCCTTTAAGAGGGAATCTTGCAGAGAGTTGTCCGCACTGGAATGAAAAATCTCATTATTCATTTCATTTTTAAACAATTCGATTGCATCAGGTACCGTCAATATAATAATCTCCTCTCTTTTGTACTCGGCGCTGCAACGTCTGTAAGTACAGTATAGGCGAGTAGATAAGAAATATCAATATCAGAGAGTTTGAGAGGCAGAAGTTTTGTCACGCCGGGTGATACGGATTAAGAAATAAATTTAAAAGGAAATGAGAGAGAAAGGAAAAACAATGTATATACACGAAGCTGTGAAATTATCAGAAGAGACAGGAAAAAGTATTTACCGGAAAGAATGGGGCAACACAGACAAAGGATGTGTGATTACTCCTACGAATGATATGGACTGTTGTACAGTGAGACTTATTTTAGACGGAAAAGAGGTCAGCCGTTGTAGATGCTGGAATCCTACAGCGGATGACCTGATAGCTGATGACTGGGAAATGGTTACTGTAGAAAAAAACGAAAATGAGTCAATAAATACTAGATCAATAAAAAAGTCTAGCAATTTTGAGTATATCATAGCAGAGTATCCGGTAATTGACTTAGTGACAGTATCGTTTCAATTGCCCCGCCCCGGTTGGAAGATATTTGAAGCATCAGATCTTTGGTATCAGGTATGCTTACGCCTGGAGGAAATACAAAAAGAACATATCCAGAAGTAGCTCCCAGAGGGGAAATTACAATGGGAAAAGTAATACTAAAGTCGTCGTGAGCATTCAAAATCTCATTGCCTCTTTTATATTGAGAAGATTTCACTCTTTGCGGAATGATCCTGGAAGGATAATAGACTCCATTAATCTTAAGAGATAATGATGTAATAGAGATAGACAAGCGTGATTTATTTTCGAATGATAGATAAAATAACGCCTGATTTTGAACCGCATTGTAAGCAATTGTACGGATAACAATATTTTTTCTCGTTGTTAAGTAAGTATATAACCATCCGGAAATAGTGCCAATAGACCCGATAACTGCAAGAACAAAAGTTATATTTTCTTTAGTGAAATATATCATTACAATCCTTCTTTACTATTTAATATAAAAAGTATAAGTCGTTCGAGGAGCAATATCAAGTAAAAAATAAGGAGATGAAACAATGCATAAGACAAGATGGGGCATTATAATCGCAATCTTCCTGATCGTCATTTTGGCCGCCGCCATCCGGGCAAACGCCGGACAAGACCTGCAGCCGCCGGATACAGAGGCGTTTGAGTCCACAGCCTACACATGGACCGGGTATCCCACCGCATCCGGCAAATGGCCGCGAGAGGGCGTCACGATAGCGGTAGATCCCGACGTGATCCCGCTGGGAAGCGCGGTGATGATCTGGGGCGAGGACGGGGAGTGGATGGGGATCTACGAGGCCCAGGACACCGGCCGGCTGATCCGGGGCAGGATCATTGATTTGTACATACAGGACTATGCGGAGTGTATCGAGTACGGAAGGCAGACAATATACGTCCGGGTGATTACCGGCGTAAAAGGATAGGAGGAAAAACACCATGAAGATCAGTTATAGCCGAAACAACAGAACCTTACACATCATTGCAGGTCGATATCATGTCTTGCTTAGCCGGGAGGCCGGGATAATCAGGAATGAACTGTCCTCCTGCGACCGCTGGCTATGGGGGTGATGACAATGACAGAGCAATATCCGTACGGCATGGTAGCGGAGCACCAGGAAGTCATGGAACTGGTAGAAGCTGCACAAGAAAATGGATCCCGTAGGAGGGGGGCTCCATAGGGATCCGGGGCAAAGCTAAATATCATATGCTTATGCCCTTATTATAAAGTGTCAGAAAGGGATTGTCAATTATGAGATATACATGTGATATTTGCGGATGTAGCTTAGATCCGGGAGAAGGCCGGACATGCGAAGAGTGCCAAGAGGCAGAACGAATCCATCGAAGCATAAAACGCCAGGCTGTAAACCTGAGAACATACGAAGGGAGAATAACTGATGATGAATATGAGTACGCTGTATGAACTAAAAGAAGAGCACGAAGCCCTTATGAATATGCTGTATGACGAGGAAGTAGACGAACAGACGGTGCTGGATACTCTCGAGGGGATCGAGGGAGAGATTGAGGAGAAGGCTGACAGTTATGCAAAAATCATGCAACTTTTGTCAGCCGATATGGAGGCGTTAAAAAAAGAGGAGGATCGTTTAAAACGTCGCCGGGAAACGCTGGAGAGCAATATTGACCGAATGAGGCGCCGGCTGTATGAAACGATGAAAGAAACCGGGAAAACTAAATTTAGGACGCAGTTATTTAGCTTTGCAATCGTCGGAAACGGCGGTAAGCAGCCGCTTAAATTAGATGTTCCAGACGTATCACAGATACCGGAAGAGTTTTTAATTCCGCAGCCGCCTAAAACGGATAATGATGCAATCAGGAAAGCTTTGGCAAAACAGGATTTACCCTGGGCACACCTGGAACCCAGGGGAGATCACCTGACAATCAAATAGGGGGGATAGAAGTGTCTATATATGAAAAGCTTTTACATATCCAGCAAGACTTAAAAGCACCAAAAAGCCAATATAACAGATTTGGTGATTTTAATTACCGAAGCTGCGAAGACATCCAGGAAGCTGCTAAACCACTTCTGTCAGCGCAGAAATGTGTCCTTTTGGTTGGGGATGATCTTTTCCTGATCGGTGATAGGTACTATGTTAAAGCTACCGCACGCTTGATTGACTGCGAGAATGGAGAATCGGTTGAAAATGTAGCATATGCTCGGGAAACTGCATCACGGCCAAAAATGGATGATGCACAGTTAACCGGGAGCGCAAGTAGTTATGCTAGGAAATATGCGCTGAACGGACTGTTCTGTCTGGATGACCAAAAAGACGCAGATGGACAGAATAAGCAAAAAGTCAACGATGGAAATAAAAATAAGGAAATACCTCTCGTTGATGAAGCTCAAATGAATACTATAAAAAATGAGAGCAAACGAACGGGTATAAGTATCAATATTGTTCTGGGTAATTACAATCTCAAAAAACTAGAAGAAATGAATGATTTACAGTTTAAAGATGCTTTGGAGAGATTTAAGTTTTATCCCACGGTACTACCATCAGGAACAACTATTGATCCTTCCATACCTGAATCTGTGGATCAAGAAATGCCTTTTAAGTAGGTGATGTACATGGAATTTACAGGAAAAATTGAAAGTATCTCCCAGGAATACGGAAGCGGAAAAGTCAAAGTCACTTTTGCTGTCAATGAAACAAGGAAGGCCCTGACAGAATACGAAAAGATCAAAAACGTCGGGAAGCTCAAGGTGACTGCGGTTAAATACCGGAACCGCCGCAGCCTGGATGCCAACGCGTACATGTGGGTTTTACTCGAAAAAATGGCGGAGATACTGCACACAAACAAAGACGATCTTTATATCCAGATGCTTGACCGGTATGGAGTATTTACACATATCGTCGTACAGCCTCAGGTGGTTGCGCGGGTCAAGGCGGAGTGGAGAGTTGTCCGGGAATTGGGCGAGATTACAGTAGGCAGCATGACAGGGATCCAGCTACAGTGTTTCTTCGGCTCGAGTACCTATGACACAAAGGAGATGGCTCGGCTTATAGATGGAATCATCTCTGAGTGCAAGGCACTGGATATCGAGACCATGACGCCGGATGAACTTGATCAAATTAAAGCATCCTGGGGTCAGAAATACGAGGCGAACCATGAAAAAGCTGTATAGCGTCCTGACCGATGATCTGGAGCACTGCTACATAACCGGCAGCAACACAATAGCCATACACCATGTTTTTGGCGGACCGGACAGAAAAGTATCGGAGCGATACGGTTTTCTCGTCCCACTCCGGCCGGACTGGCATAACCTATCATCCTACGGAGTCCACCAAAATCGGGAATTGGACCTGAGGTTCAAACGGCTGGCCCAGGGCTACTACGAGGATCATATAGGCAGCCGGGAACAATTCCGGAAGGAGTTCCGGAAATCTTACTTATGACACCTCCCCAAAGAGGATTATATATCACGAACGTAACTATTGTATGCCATTGTTCATCCCGTCGGTAATTACCTGCCGGCGGGGGAAAGGAGGGCAGATGGACAGCAGAGAGAAAGGGAAGCGCGGGGAACGGGAGCTTGCAGGGGTCCTGCGCGGATATGGATATGAGAGCCGGCGTGGACAGCAATACTGCGGGGCGGACGGATCGGCCGATGTAGTAGGGCTTCCGGGAATCCATATTGAATGTAAACGAGTCGAAAAGCTAAATTTATACGATGCTATAGAACAATCCAGACATGATGCCTGCCAGAATGAACTACCGGTCGTTATGCACCGTAAAAATCGATGCGAATGGTTGGCATCAATGCCATTGGAATATTTTATAGAAATCTATCGAGAGTGGCAGGCGGGACAAGAATTGGAAGGTGAACAGCAATGTCGGACGGATGGATCAAGCTGCACCGTAAAACCTTAGAGAACCCAGTAGCATGCAAGGATGCGGACTACCTTGCTGTATGGATATATCTACTTTTGAAAGCTACTCACGATGAGATACCGGCAAATTTTAGAGGACATAAAATAGTATTGAAGCCTGGGCAGCTTATAACGGGAAGAATGAAAATAGCATCTGATCTATCCGTGAACGAAAGTAAGGTAAAAAGGATTTTAAGTGCGTTCAAAAATGACCAGCAGATTGACCAGCAGACAAGCAACAAAAATAGCCTAATTACAATACTTAACTGGAACATGTATCAAAAAAATGACCAGCAAGGCGGACAACAAATGACCAGCAAACGACCAGCAGATGACCAGCAAGTGACCACAAACAAGAAAGAAAGAACTAAAGAATGTAAGAAAGAGAATATATATTCCCCCGGTTTCGCAGAATTCTGGCGAGTGTATCCGAGAAAAGTCGAGAAGGGAAACTGCTACAAAAAGTACCAGGCCCGATTGAGAGACGGTTTTTCAGAGGCCCAGCTTTTCGAAGCTGCTGAGAAATATGCTGCTGAATGCAAGCGAAACCGGACGGAGCAGAAGTATATAAAGCACGGTAGCACATTTTTGAGTGATGCTCTTCCGTTTGAAGATTTCTTGAAAGGAGGAATGACCGATGGAAACAGAACTGGACCGGACCCTGAACCAGATCCGGACGACCTTGTCTCACAGGCAATCGCCGCAGGAGTCACCGGAGACGGATTCGAAGGATTCTGACGTTTGCCCTGATTGCCAAGGAACAACCTGGATACTGGATAAAAAAACAAATTCCGTGACACCGTGTAAGTGCAGGGATAAGACAATCATGGACCGGCGCTTAAGATTCGCAGCTCTGCCGGAGGCATTCCGGGAGATGGATCTCAAAACATTCCGAACCGATATTTACCAAATACCGGAGAGCCGCGACAAAATTAAAGGTGCTTGTCAGGTCATTAAGACGTATCTGGATAATTTTTCCCAAATGCAGGGACGCGGAATAGGGCTATATATGTGGTCAAATGCGAAAGGATCCGGTAAGACCCGGATGGCGGCAAGCATCGCAAATTATCTCATGCGGGAAAAAGGGGTACAGGTTAAATTTTCGACATCCTTGAACATTATTCAGGAAATTAAAAACACCTGGGACGATAAAGAAAAGAAGAGCGAAAGCAGGTTACTGGATGCGCTTTCCACCGCGGAGGTATTGATAATTGATGATTTTGGGATGGAGCAACTGACGGCATGGATTAATAGTAAATTCTTCCAGGTTTTAAACGAGCGATATATCAATAACAGGGTAACAATCCTGACGAGCAATATCCCGTTTGAAAATCTTGAGTATGATGACCGGATCACGGATCGGATCGGTGAAAAGATGCTTAAGATCGCTTTCCCGGAAGAATCGATAAGAAAAATAATCAGCAAGAACAATAATGCGCAGATGCTCGGAATGCTTGCTAAACAATGATTTAAGGAGGAAAGCCAATGAAAAGATCGGATCTGTTGCAGATTGCCAAACCTATCCTGTTTAACACGGACATGGTTCGGGCAACCTTGGACGATCAAAAAACATCAACACGACGCGTAGTCAAGAAAAAATACAGCAATACGGAACTGAAAATGAAGACCGACAAATACGGAAGCCGGCTTATAGAGATCCAAAAAGATATAGAAGGGGAAACATATGGTCAAAAACAAGATGGTGGATCATGGCACAGGTTACGGGCTTACATAGAACCTAAACCGCCGTATCGCCCTGGAGATATCCTGTATGTACGGGAAACATGGTGGCGGAATTACTATCACCAATACGGCAAATATTTTTATCGTGCTGATGGGGAAGAAGTCCAAATACCAGTGATTACCGGAGGAACGGCCCTACACAGAAAAGCGGATGGATTGAAATGGCATCCATCTATCCACATGCCGAAGGAAGCAGCCCGGTTATTCCTGCGGGTGACGGAGGTGCGGGTAGAGCCGTTGCAGGATATCACACCGCAAGAGGCATATCTGGAAGGGGCAAGGTGTACATGCATGACTCCAGTGCCAGAGTGTGCAGGGAACAAAGATGAATTTATAAAAATTTGGAACAACACCGTAAAAAAGAAGGACCTGCCGCTGTACGGATGGGATGCGAATCCCTGGGTCTGGGTGATCGAATTTGAACGGTTAGTTTGTGAATAAAACCAATATTTAAGTAAGAAAGGAGGCCGGAGCGGTGGCCACCGTAACAGGATCCTGGCTCCTTTCGAAAAATGAAAACAGAATTATACAACGATAATTTTCAAAATTTTAAACGGTATGGAATACCAAAAGCGCAACTTGTCATTGCAGATATTCCATACAATATAGGTAATAATTTTTACGGAAGTAACCCTATGTGGTATAAAGGCGGCGACAATAAAAATGGAGAAAGTAATCTGGCAGGAAAGGCAGCATTTAATACAGATTTCAACTTCAATATTGCCGAGTATTTCCACTTTTGCAACCGACTACTAAAAAAAGAACCTAAGAAGAGCAATGGAAGGGGGAAATCATCAGATGCACCATGTATGATTGTTTTTTGTTCTTTTGAACAGATGCCGATGGTAATACAATATGCTGAAAAGTATGGATTTAAGCATAATATTCCATTGATATTCTGTAAGAACTATAGCCCTCAGGTACTGAAGGCAAACATGAGAATATGTGGAGCAACTGAATATGCCCTTGTGCTATACAGAGAAAAACTTCCGAAATTTCGGAATAATGGGAAGATGATTTTCAACTGGTTTGAGTGGAAACGTGACAGTACAAAAAATTATCCTAAGATTCATCCGGCACAGAAACCAGTAACGCTTCTTAAACGGCTGATCGAAATCTTTACAGACGAAGGAGACGTGGTTATCGATCCATGCGCGGGAAGTGGTACAACACTCCGTGCGTGTATGGAATTGAACCGGAATAGCTATGGTTTTGAAATATCAAAGGAGTTTTATAGACGGGCAAAAGACGAAATGTTATCTTATGTTGACGATCAAATAGGTTTTGAAAGCTTTCCTGGGGTGATGCCAAAGTGAGTAATAATATAAAGTTACTACAGGTCGGAATGTTAGAAATAAATAAAATTTATAACGAAGATTGCCTGGAGGGCATGAAAAAAATAGACGACGGATCCATAGATATGATACTTTGCGATCTACCATATGGATCGACACAATGTAGATGGGATGTTGTGATTCCTTTTGATCCACTATGGAGGGAATATAAAAGGGTCATAAAGGATAATGGTGCGATAGTCCTTTTCGGTACACAACCATTTACAAGCTTATTAGTAAATAGCAATCTTTTAATGTTTAGGTACGAGTGGATTTATGAAAAAACACAACCTTCCGGCCATTTAAATGCTAAGAAAATGCCAATGAAATATCATGAGAATATACTTGTTTTTTATAAGAAACCGCCTGTATATAACCCAATAAAGACAATGGGTCATGCGAGAAAAGTATCAAAAGGGCAAATAGTAACCAGGGATGAAGTCGGTATGGGATGTTACGGGGCGCAGGAAAACGGCGCGAATTATGATAGTACAGAACGGTATCCAAAAAGTATTATCACCGTATCAAACGGGTTAATGAAACAAAAATCACTCCATCCAACGCAAAAGCCTGTTGAGCTTTTTAAATACCTGATCAAGACATACACGAATGAGGATGATCTTGTGCTAGATAATTGCATCGGGAGCGGAACAACTGCAATAGCTTGTATGGAAACTTATCGAAATTTTATAGGTTTTGAAAAAGATAAAAAATATTTTGGCGTAGCAGAGAAACGGATAAGTGATTATATGCTGGCTTATTCATATTAAATTAGGGTTTAGGTAAGAAAGAAGGTGTTTTATGTACGGAAATGAAGGTGAAAAGTGGGTAATGACAAATGAATTATCCATAAACGAATTGATGATTAATGAAGTTGGTACGGAATTTGAAATTGCGCCATATTATTCTGTACCACATGGGTATACATCCATCAAGTATGAGGGTATCTTGATTTTCATTCCAGATAAGGTTTTTGAGGAGCATTTTGTGAGATTAGATACCTATAAACAATACTATCATCTGGGAGATATTATCAAAATAAATGCTAATGGTAATCTTGAAGATTACAGTATTGTGAGAATAGATGGTGATGGACATTATATCACTTTACGGTTGGAACGTGATTAATTAGGATTTGGAGGTGATTAGGTGCTAATTATTTGTACAGAGTTTGAAAAAGAAATGATGTTGGAGCAATGCAATGGAGTGTGTACAGATTGTGTGTTTAAACATATCCAGAATTGTCCGGTTGATAAAAGAGATTTGGTGACTACGGAGGAAATAGAAAGCGGCCATGTGGTCGGACTACCTCCGCAAAACTGAAATTTAGCGAATGATAAAGGAGGAAAATGGGACGAAAAAGGCTACTTACCAGATTACCGTCTGAAAGTAGCCCACGCCTACACCTATCTTACCCGGATAGTTTTGGTTGAAGTTTTGGTCGAATGTCCATTACTCACCGAAGTACGTACTTGCACGTTACCATTGCTGGTAGGCCGTGCGGTTGAAGTAACCCGAATCCGCATTGTACGTCCCATAAATTTCCTCCTTTCTCATAATATTTGAATCCTCCCTACAACATAGAGTGGTGAACGTACGTTCCACACCCACATATAGTATTACATGCAAGAAAGGAGTTGTCAAGCATGAATTTAGGAGAAATTGTAAAAGCAGAGCGAAGGAAACAGGGGATTTCACAACAAAAGTTGGCAGATGCTGCCGGGGTTACTAAAAGAGCCATAAATTATTGGGAAAAAGGAACTAAGCATATGAACTTAGAGAGCGCTGACAAGGTTCTTAAAGCGCTGGGAATATCGTTTACTATTGGCGAACAGTAGTTCACTAAACGGAGATTTGAAGGGGAGAAGAAAATGGAAATAAAGGCAGAGGATTTAAAAGATTTTATTGGGATACCTGTATGCTGGGTACATAAAAGAATGGGATATAAAAAAGCGAAAGAGGAATGGCTAATAATACGCAGTGTTAGATATAATCAAGAAAGCGTAGAGGTAGTTTTTACGGATGGAGGAAATTTGGAATTTGGAATAAAAGATAAGCATACGGAATTGTTTTTGTCTGTATAAGCGGAGATTTGGAGGGATGAGTATGACGGAGATCGGATGGGCGGCGGATGAGATCCGAAAGGCCCGGGAAGGAAAGGGTATGTCCCAGACAGCGTTGGCCGAAGCCGCCGGAGTCTCCAGGCGATCGATACAATACTGGGAGGCTGGCCGGGATATGCCGGTTGATACCTTTGCAACCTTGCTACAGGTGCTAGGCAAAAAGGTATTTGTGGCATAAATATCGGCGCACAATAGTGCGCTAAACGGAGATTTTTTAAGGAAGGATGATGAAACATGGGAATAAAAGGATTGGTGGGCTTTTGTGAGTGTAAGGGATGTTGGAATCGCATGGATTTTGAGATGGAATCTATACTCCATTTTCCAGATGGTAAAAAGAAAAGGAAAACTATGCGAATATGTAAGAAACATGCAATAGAGATTGGAAGGTCGGGAGTAGTACAAAGTATCACAGTAGAGGACACTATTAATTTTAACGAGATGGAATAATAAGCGAGGAGTTGAGAAGGGAGGAAACATTTTGAAAGAGAAGGTTTACGCCTACATAGTAGATTACATCATCAAAAATGGTTACGCTCCATCGATGCGGGAGATCGCGGCGGATCTGGGTATTGTGGCATCCACAGTCCACATATACCTCAAGTTGCTTGAGGACGACGGAAAGATATATTGTCGCCATGGTAGCCCGCGGGTTATCCGAGTCAATGCCCTAAAAATAACTAAGAGCTAATCACTACTAAGGGTTCCAGCCTTTGTGCCGGGACCCAAAAAAAGAATCATTGATCGAACATATGTTACGAAAATGTGTTCGGAACGTAAACAAAAAAATAGCGGCGGTACAGCTTCCGGTTGGATTAGTGGGAGAGGGAGATAATTAAGCGAATAGCATACAGAGTGCAGAAAGGGGACTGAATTTGAATTATACAAAAATACCGAAGGATAGTTGGGCAATTATAGAGCGGGTTTTGCGCCGATATCCAGAGCAAAAAAGAGAGTATGACAATACCAGGGAAATGGCCATTGAGTCTACCCCGTTTAATGATGGGCAGCCACGGAGCAATTACCCAGCAAACAGGACAGAGACAGCCATTGTTAATTTGATAAGTAATCCCCGTATGCAGCGCATGGAAAGAGAAATAGCGGCAGTGGAAAAAGCCTATTATGGACTGGAATACGAGGAACAAAGGAAAGTAATCCGCCTGCGATACTGGACAAACCCTTGGAGGAATATTCCGTACAACCATCTAAATGGGGTGGATTATTCCGAACGACAAATGCATCGGATCGTATACCGGGTAGTTAAGACGGTAGGAAAAGAGCTTGGGGAGATTGAGTAAAAAAGATGGCCTGATTTTGCATGTCAAGGTATGATATAATACTATCATGGAATTTTGATCAAGAGGTCACCCATGGTAGGGCGGCCTCTTTTTGTACCCTAGCCCCGGCGTCTGAAACTTAGGGCGCTGGGGACCTCCTTCTGGTGGAGGGTACATGATTTGAAGGTGGTGGCATGCCAAATGAAGAAAACTTAAAAGGACATGGATTTCATGAGCGAACAGCGGAAGAACAGCGAGAAATTGCAATCGCAGGCGGAAAAGCATCCGGGGAAGCCAGGCGCAGAAAAGCTAATTTTCGGAAGACTTTAAACCTCCTGCTGACGGCTAAAATAGACAGCCCGGAATGGACGCCCATACTCGAATCACTGGGACTGGACAGTACGCTTGAAAGTGCTTTAAATATGGCAATGATCAAAGAAGGTCTTTCCGGAAACGTCAAGGCTTATGAAGCCATTGCCCGTTATGCTGGTCAATCCGAAATGACCGAAGCCGATGAAGCCGAACAAAAGATCCGGACAGACCGGGCGAGGAGAGCCAGGGATCAAGAGATTGGAGACGAAACCGGAGCGGAGGAAAATATTCGGGCGTTTATGAAGGCTATGCGACCGACACAGGAAGAGCTTGACAACCTATTTACAGAGGAAGGTGTGGAAGATGGCGAAGAAGCAGAAGAAACCGGCAAAGTTTGATTTTATGCCATTTTCTGAACAACAGCGCAGACTTATACATTGGTGGAGACCAGGACTCCGAGTAGCGGAAAACAACTATGTAATTGCGGACGGATCTATCCGATCAGGAAAAACGATAGCTTGTATAATTGGGTTTTTAACATGGTCGCAGGAAATGCATAGCGGCCAGACGTTTATCCTGGCAGGGAAAACCATGGGAGCGTTAAAGAAAAATGTTATTCGCCCTATGCTGCAGATCCTAGAAGCCTGGGGATGGCCTTACGATTATGTACGATCCGGATCAGAGCCGCACATTGATATAGGCAGCAATACTTATTATCTATTTGGGGCCAATACAGAGGCAGCGCAGGATTCCCTGCAGGGACTTACAGCGGCAGGAGCCTACTTAGATGAGGCTGCATTATTCCCAAAATCCTTTGTGGATCAGGCAATTGGCCGATGCTCTGTTGATGGCTGGAAATTTTGGATGAACTGCAACCCGGCCGGGCCACATCACTTTATCAGAGAAGACTATCTGACGGCAGAGGAAATGAAAAAGAAGAAAGTATATCATCTGCATTTTACGATGGATGATAACCTGTCTATTTCTCCAAAACGTAAAGAAGAATACAAGAATGCCTGGGCGCATGGAAGCGTATTTTATAAGCGCTTTATCTTGGGATTATGGGTGGCGGCAGACGGCCTGATCTATCAGCAGTTTGCGGATAATGTGGCAGATTATACGGTGAGCAGCAAGTGGTTGGCAGAAAACCAGATCATGTATGCAGTAATAGGGGTTGATTTCGGCGGGACGAAGTCGGCTCATTCTTTTACGCTGACCGGATTTACAAAAGGCTATAAACAGGTGGTTGTGTTAGACGAATACTATTGCAAGAAACGTCTGAACCCGAAACAGTTGCAGGATGATTTCATAGACTTTGTCCGGAGGGCGCAGGCGAAATATAAAACCTACGAGGCTTATTGCGATAGCGCCGAACAGACGTTGATCGCAGGACTAGAGACAGCCTGTATTCAGGCGCATGTAACAATCGACATTAAAAATGCATTAAAAGGCCCGATCAACGACCGGATCGCCTTCTATAACAGCCTGATCGCACAAGGCCGATGGAAGGTCATGAAACACTGTAAGCACATCATTGGCGCTTTTGAACAGGCGGTCTATGATGACAAGAAAAAGAACCAGGATATCCGGCTGGATGACGGCCTGATGAATGTGGATAGTTTGGACAGCACGGAATACAGCACGGAGTCGGTACAGGACGATATTCTTTATATCGCGGCATAGGAGGTGATGGATTGGGAGCGATACAAAATTACTTACAGAAGAAGCGAAAATTCGGAGGTGTGTCAGACACCACTTACAACCACATAGATGAATGGTTGGCATGGTATCAAAATGATGTAAAGAAATTTCATGTTTACTTGATTTACGACGGAATCCAGAGTAAAAAATGTAAGCGGTATAAGCTGGGGATGGCAAAAAAGGTGTGTGAGGACTGGGCCAATCTTCTGCTGAATGAAAAGGTAGCAATCAAGGCCGGGGCTTTTGACAAAAGGTTGAAGGAGATCTTAGAGGCCAACAACTTCCAGACCAGAGCGAATCAGTTAATCGAAATTTCTTTCGCTCTTGGGACCGGAGCGTTTGTTGAATACTTGGACGCAAACGAAAATAAGATCATCGATTATATCCGGGCCAATATGATTTACCCGCTATCTTGGGATAATGGAGACATCACGGAATGCGCCTTCGGTTCTGTCCGGGTGGTAGATGAAAAAGAAAGGATCTACCTGCAGATTCACCGTAAGGGCATTGCGGAGGATGGCGAAAACCCCGATATGTACTATATCGAAAACAAATATTTGGATGCCAGTACGGGGGACGAAGTGGATCTTCCGGATGATATAAACGATATTGTTCCAACCGAATATAACAAGCCTTTGTTCCAGATCATCACGCCAAATATCTGCAACAACGTTGATCTGGATAGCCCTATGGGCATTTCCGTGTTTGCCAACGCGATCGATCAGGTAAAGGGCTGCGATCTGGTCTATGATTCATACATGAATGAGTATGTGCTTGGTCGAAAGCGGATTCTGGTGCCATATTCACAGGCGAAGATCATGCAGGAGAAAGACGGGGGCATACAGCCGGTATTCGATCCGAATGATACCGTCTATTTTGCAATGCCTGGGGATCGGAATAGTGACTTGAAGCTAACCGAAGTGGATATGACCATAAGGGCCGCAGATCATGAGCAGGGGTTAAATAAGGCCCTGGACCTCATGTCACTAAAATGTGGGATGGGAACCGGCCGTTATAAATTTGAGAGCGGCGGAGTTAAAACAGCAACGGAAGTGATCAGCGATAAGTCCGATTTATACCAAAACCTGCAGAAAAATAAGACGCCTATAAAAGCGGCTTTGGTGGCTATGGTAAAAGCCCTGGCCTATTTGGAAATGGGATCAGATAATCTGGAAATCAATGTGGATTTTGATGATTCGATCATTGAGGATACCAACACTACAGTAGATCGCAATATTAAGCTTGTTACGGCCAGTCTCCGATCAAAGCTTACAGCGATTATGGAAATTAATAAATGCAGCGAAGCCGAGGCAAAGAAAGAATTGGAGCGAATTGCCCAGGACGGGCAGATTACCGGCAGCAATGTGGATTGGACACAGGGGGATGGAGCTGATCCGGATGAACCGGAAGAGGAAGAGCAGGGCGGTGATGAAGTAGATGAACCTGATCGAGAACCAAAGGGCGGCTGATCTTCCGGCCGGAGCTTTTCAAGATCTGGAAGAACGCCTGATGGCAAATATCATTCGGCATTGCAAAGACTATGATCAGCCGATCGCCACCGATCAATGGTTAATGAAGAAGTTAGCCGAGATTGGGAAGTTGAACCAGGAGAACATCAAAATCATTGCCCAGTCTACAGGCGTTTCGCAGACGGCCATGGAGCGGATGCTTAATGACATGGCCGAGAAGGTGATCAAAGAGGTAGAGCCGGGAATGAGGCAGCTTGTCCGACAAGGGTTGGTCGGAGATGCGGTGCCGATATCACAAAGCAAAAATGTGAAGCAGGTGCTTACGACGCTGCGGGGACAGGCAAAGAATACCCTCAATCTGTGCAATACCACGATGCTATATAAGGCCAGGGACGCTTTTAAAGGTTTGGTCAACAATATGGCCTCTACAGCGCAGGAAATAGCCGAGAAACAGAGCTTTCTTGACATACTGAACGAACATGCCACAATGGCTGTCATAGGGGCAGAATCACGGCAACAGGCGCTTACAAAGTGCATCCGGGAATTCAATGAAAAGGGAATTCCGGCTTTTATTGACCGGGCGGGGCGTGAGTGGACACCAGAAGCATATGTGAATATGAACATGCGATCCACGTCAAACACGATGGCGGCAGAAATACAAATGGCCCGGGCCGATGACTACGGGATAGATCTGGTTGAAGTTGATAGTCATTCCGGTGCCCGGCCCAAATGCGCAAGAGATCAGGGTAAGATTTTTGACAGATCGAACCAGTCAAAAAAATATCCGCACTGGAAAACATCCAGCTACGGAGAGCCGGACGGCCTTCTGGGTATAAATTGTGGACACCACATTTTTCCGTATATAGAGGGGGTATCGATCCGCCGGCATTTTCCGACCGAAGATCTGGATGCGAACGACAAAGAGTATAAAGAAGTACAGGTCCAGCGATCCTTGGAAAGAGCTGTAAGGAAGCAAAAACGAGAATGTATGCTTTTTGATCAGATAGGAGATCAGGAAGCCTTCCAGCAGGCATCCTATAAGCTTAAGGCCAAAGAGCGGCAATTAAAATCCTATGTGGACGGCAACGATAAATTACATCGCCGCAGAGATCGAGAGCAGGTTGTTGGGTTCGACAAGCGTGTCAGTGCAAAATCCAGATCATCGGAAAGAGAGTATATTGCAAAGCAAACCGGCAAAGTAGACGAATCGGCTATCAGGCAAAGGAACCAGGCTGCCGCCGAAAATTGGGCAATTAAACATCTTGGAATTAAGAAAACAAATTACGCTACACAAAGCATAGAGGTTGTCAATAACACAAATAAAGCGTTGAAAAAAGTGTTTAAAGAAATGCCTATACTCAAAGGCTTTGTTGATGAAGTAAGCTTTGAAGAAATCGATGCCGTTGCGATAGCGTCAGTAAGGTTAACCAAATATGGAACAGTGTCTACAAAGTTATCGTTATCTTCTCTCCTGGCGGATGATGATCAGGCGATACAGCAGATGATTGATCAAAACGTAAATGCCGGATTATGGACAAGAAAATCCGGGCTGTATGGTATCATTAAACATGAGGGAACGCACCTGGCGGAATACTCAATGGCATTGAAAAGATATGGTGTCAATAAGGAGCTTGGAGGCGGCGATCTGCCAGGGGCCATAACAGCCATAAAATCGCACGAGATAGCCGAAGAAATAAAACAGAAAGCACTATCTGCCTGTAATTTGCCTGATGATAATGATATAATAAAAGTGAATCTGTGCGAGTACGGAGCTTTCGAGGGTCCAGGAGAATTCCTGGCAGAAGCATGTTCAGAATCGCCGCCTCGGAAGCTGGCCAAAGAGGTGCAGAAATTATTTGAAAAGGAGATGGGGAAATAATGCTATTTGAAGTACCGGTAAAGATCCGGGATAAATTTCATTATTCCGCTGCGGGTGGATATCTGGATGATCCATACACGCCGGAAGAGAAAAGGATCTGTGATGAATTTATCAAGAAAATGAAAGAAGCAAAAAATCAAGAAATAGTTTTAGAAGAGTAAACCACTGGCTGACCGGCTGGTGGTTTTCTTTATACAAAAAAGTCGAACGGACGTTAAACGGAGGTGTTTTTATGTATAAATTTATGAACAACCCCTATGTCAGAATGCCCTTTTTCGAGGCTGACAAAGGAGGTGGTGCCGGCGGATCCGGAGAAGACGGCAATAATGCCGGAGAGGGTGACGACCCGGACGAAGACGATTCGGACGAAACGGAGGAAGAAGAACAGGAAGAGAAGAAGTTCTCCCAGAAGGATATTGACGAAGCTGTTAAAAAACGCCTTGCTCGTGAGAAACGAAAATGGCAGCGCGATCAGCAGAAGCAATCCGCAACAGGTGGTGTAAAAAAAGAAACGGATTCTGATCCGGACAATGAAGGGGACGCCGAAGCGGATAAAAAAGCCAGAAAGGCAGAAGAAAAAGCCGCAGCTTTAGAAATGAAGTGGACCTGTTTGGAACATGATGTCAAAAAGGATTGTGTAGACGATGTCCTGGCGCTTGCCAAAGTGAATATGGCAAAGGATGAAGACATGGACATTGAAGATGCGATCGACGCAGTATTGAAAAAATATCCTCAATTTAAGGATGGGTATGAGGACGAAGGATCCGATGATCAGGAGAGAAAAGGTTGGGGCCAACGCCACGGGAAGCCCCCGAAGAAAGAAAACACAGTGGAAGATGAAATCAGGAAGCAGATGTTTGGAAAATAAGAAAGGTAAAAGGTGAAAGAATATGGCAGCATTTACGCTTGCACAGGCAAAAAACTTAAGTCAGGATAAACTGACAAACTTTGTGATCGACGAATTCCGGAAGTCTCCACTTCTGGACGCAATGGTATTTGATGATACCGTGAAGCCGCAGGGCGGGAACACGATGACCTATGTTTATAACCGGGTGAAGACACTGGCAACGGCGGCCGGCCGTGCATTGAATGCGGAATACACCCCACAGCAGGCCGATACCGAGCAGGTAAAGGTAGACTTGAAGGTGTTCGGTGGCTCCTTCCAGATTGACCGTGTTATCGCGGCATATGAGAAACAAGTGCTGGATTTGGTGCAGTTCCAGTTACAGCAGAAGACAACGGCGGTCCGGTCTTTGTTCCAGGACTGGATGATCAATGGAGACAGCGCTAAGAATAGCGGGGTTGCATTTGACGGCCTGGCAAAGATTTTAAAGGGAACCAGCACAGAAGTCACGCTTGAGAGTGCGGCACTTCTGGATCTCTCTTCTGCCGCGAAGGTAAAGGAGAACTGGCAATCCTTCCTGTACGAACTGCGCCAGGTTGAGAAACTGCTTGATGGAGAACCGGGTGTAATTCTGGTGAACAATGACCTGTTTGCGGTATTCCAGTCTGTAGCAGACCTATCCACCCAGTTCCAGCAGACAAAAAACGAGCTGGGAACGCAGATTGTGAAGTATGGCAATGCAACAATCATGAAGATGGGAGATAAGCCTGGCACGGCAACGCCGATCATCTCGACGGATGCCGCGAAGGGGACCACGGATATGTATCTGTTCCGGATCGGCTTGGATGCCGTCCACGGTGTGACCCCAGAGGGTACGAAAGAACCGAAAATCTATCTGCCGGATATGACCCGTCCGGGTGCCGTCAAGACTGGTGAGGTTGAAATGGTGGCTGCAATGGCTGTCAAGGCTACCAGATCCGCGGCAGTTCTACACGGTATTCAGGTGGCGCCGGCTTCCACTCCGACCGCATAAGATTGGAGGCGATCAGGTGCCTTACGTAACAAAGGAATACTATGATAATACATTTCACGGGGAGCCGGTAGACGCAGCCGACTTCCCGGGCCTGCAGGCCAGAGCGGAAGAAATCATCGAAGAAATGTGCATGTATCGGATTCGGCCGGAAGTAATGGATACGTATGGATCAGATATCCAGGAACGAATTAAAAAGGCTGTATGCGCACAGATCGAGTACCTGGACGTGAATGGTGGCAGTGATATGGACAATGGGTCCGATCTGCAGAGTGCGGGGCTGGGCAAATTTAGCTATACAAAATCGTCCAGTGCAATCGGGAGTACGCAGCAATCCATATATGCACCCAGGGCAGCCCGGCTCCTGGCCCCTACAGGATTATTATACCGGGGAGGTGGTTGCTATGCGGCCAATACCTAAAAAATTACTTATACATTCGGTTAAGCTACAGAAAAAGACAGGCGAGGGTCGTTGGGGTGACGATCAGTTAGACGATGGAGTGGAACTAAAATATGTGCGCATGGAACCATCATGTAAGATCGTTCGGGATAAAAATAATGCCGAGATTCAGCTTGCGGCTACCCTCTTCTACGATTGTAAAAACAGCCGGCCGAAAGATATCGCTTTTGCGGTGGACAATGTTATTGCATTTAATGGGCAAAAGCACCGGGTGCAGATTGTCGAGCCGTTATATGATGGCGAGCGGTTACATCATTATGAAATGGGGTTAGTTGCCTATGCCTAAGATAACAGCAAGGGTAACCTTCGACACAGCAGCGGCCGCAGCCAGGATCAGGGCGGCAAGTAATGACGCGCTGACCAGAATGGGGCTTCAAGCATTGGAAGACAACACACAGCATGTGCCTCATGACCAAAGATTTTTGCAGGACAGTGGATTTTTAAATAGTGATCAAGAAGCCGAGAATCTATCATTTTGGCTCCGATGGGAGGAACCTTATTCACAATATCTTTTCCATGGTGAAGTAATGTATGGAAATCCCACGAGCAGAACATATGGCCCTGAAAAGCTGAATTTCACAAGCGCCCTTGCCCGTATGGAGTGGACAAAATATGCAAAAGAGGTATACGGGGATGACTGGAAAAAGGTGTACCAGGCGGCATTAAAGGAGCTGATGAAATAATGACACCATTAACTGAATTTTTAGAACTTATGCTTGAAACAGCAGAGCAGAATTGCGATCTGGATAATCCGATCTCCACGAAAGAACTTCCCGCATCGGGTGGTATTTATGCAGAGCTGGGATCCGGGTCTACTGAAATGGAATACTTTGACAAAAGCGCAATCAAAATCATACCGGTGCTTTTTCTGTGCCGTGCTGCAGATCAGCAAAGATGCCTGGAACAGCTATCCAGTATTTGCGAGTATTTCCAACGCTTGAAAAAGTATCCGCAGGGATCATCTTTCGCCTGGCTGAATTCGGAGATATCAAAAGAACCGTCGAAGATCGGGCGGGATGAGGATGGGGTATGGCACTATTCTTGTATCCTGAATAACAAAATTTACTACTAAGAAAGGAATGATAACTATGGCAGAACCGACATTGCCGGTAAATACAATAACGCCGGAAATCAACTATGAAACAGAAGCCTATATAAATACTGCTCCCAGCACAGAACAGCCTACCTGGGCAAGTATGAACAATCTGATGAAAAACATGAGTCAGTCGCTGAATGAAGTGTTATATCAGGCCAGCTATTATGCTGACAAGGGGTATGGCAGTACAGAAGTAACCGGTGCCCAGATGACGTTGACGGTCACAGGAGACGTCAAACCGGGCGATCCCGCAGCGGACTACATTCTGTCTGATGACGTCCTGTATGGGCTTGGAGATGCGCGAAAGACCCATCTGAAATTGGCGAAGGGGGATAAAATCATTCTCTGGCCGGTGACGCTGGCGAACATCACACCGGCATACGGTGACAGCAACCAGCCAAATGCATTGACCGTTACAATCCACGGTAACGGCAGACCGGCGATTGGAACAACGACGAATACAGGAGGGGTATAATCCCCTCCCTCTTTAGGAGGATATAACATGGCATATCAGGCGAAAAGAAGAAAAAGATATGAGGAAGACTTTGAACTATGCGACGAAGAAGGCAAGGTTGTAAAGACATTGCATGTGTCCCTGGATGTAGACGATGTGATTGGCAAGATCTATCGGAAGTATGCCGATCTTACAAAAGTGCTGGCTGAAACGTCTGAAATGAAACGGAAGTCAGAATCCGGTGAGATAGTAGAGAATTGCATTGAACGCCTTGGAAATGCAGTTGTAAATTTGTTCGAGGCCGTATTCGGGCCAGAAGATGCTGGCGAAATCGTATCATTCTACGATAACCGCTATGCAGAAATGTGCAAGGAGGTAGTTCCGTTTATTACCCAGGTTGTCGTTCCGCGCTGCAGCGACATAAAAAAGGAAAATCAAAAGTCCATTTTGCAGGGATATAACCGGAAACAACGCAGACATATGTTCAAATAGGTGTGAGCATGGGATTTTTAACCGAACCGATCGAAACCATAGTTAGACTAGGCAATCGTAAATACAGAGTAAATGCGGCATTTAATGTCGTGTTGGACGTACAGCGCTTATACAAAGAAGACCTTCCCGATGAAGTGAAAATCGAGCAGGCGTTACGGATGTTGGTGGAAAATCGTTTTCGAGTCTGGTGTCTTCCGCCGAAAAAGAAGTCCGAACTATTGCAGGAAGTGGTAAAACAGCACATCGATCTTCCACGCCGGCCGCCATCAAAGATCAATCAAAGGCTCATTGATTTCGAGCTTGACGGGGAGTATATATTCGCTTCGTTTTACCAGGATTACGGAATTGATCTGCTCTGTGAACAGGGGCGCCTTCACTGGAAAAAGTTCATAGCTCTTTTTCAGGGATTGTCCGAAAAGACTAAGATCAAAGAGATCATGCGGATCCGCGACATGGATATTCCAGAGCCAACCAAATACAATCAGAAAGAAAGGCAGAACATAATAGAATTGAAATCATATTATGCGCTTCCGGTTGAAGGTGGAGGCGGCCAGGAGGGGCTGGATGCATTGTTTTGCGCTCTTGAGGGCATGGCCCATGAATGAAAAAGAAAAAGTAAAGTGCCCGTATTGCGGACACCCGATTAATGTATTTAGAAGCAAGGACGCCATTTGCAGAGGCGTCTTTTTAAAATGTAAAAACAAAGAGTGTCAAAGAGTTTTTGAGCTGAAAATAACAGGCTAGTGTGCCAATGTGCCGCCTGATCTATACAAGGGCAGGTGATGGACATGGCCGATGGCAAAAAAGGCGAGGTTGTATATGAGATCCGGGCTGATGACAGCCAGCTAGAGGGCGATCTAAATGCAGCGAATGAGAAGGTAGAGAAAAAGGCCGGCGGTGGAATGGAAAAATTGAAATCCATAGCCGGCGGAGCCGCAAAGGCAATCGGTACAGGTATGGTAGCCGCCGGAACCGCAGCGGTCGGATTAGGAGCTGCGGCGGTCAGCAGCGCGGTAGATGTCGATCAAGCAATGAATCAGTTTATTGCAGCGACCGGGCTTGCGAAGGATGGAACGGATTATTGGCAAAAGTCTTTGGAACAGATTTACAAAGACAATTACGGAGAGAACTTCGAGGATATCGCAGATGCCATGGCGACGGTCAAAAAAGAGGTCGGTGCCCTGGATGACGCAGAACTGACAA
This sequence comes from Diplocloster agilis, assembly GCF_019042275.1. Classification (GTDB taxonomy): domain Bacteria; phylum Bacillota; class Clostridia; order Lachnospirales; family Lachnospiraceae; genus Diplocloster; species Diplocloster agilis. The sequence goes on along the minus strand of NZ_JAHQCW010000056.1, from coordinate 10,443 downwards.
ATTTAACGGAGTCGGCTTTTGCCTTGCGGGATACTTTCGACTACGATATTTCAGAGTCTGCCAGGGCTGCGAAAGCCATGATAGACAATTTCGGGATCGAAGGAGAAGAAGCATTCAACCTTATTGCGGCCGGCGCACAGAATGGTCTGGACTATTCTGGTGAGCTGATAGACAGTATTTCCGAATATTCTGTCCAGTTTGCGAAGGTTGGCTTGGATGCCGACGATATGTTCAATATCTTCCAGGCAGGTGCAGAAACAGGGGCTTGGAATCTTGACAAAATCGGTGATGCAGTTAAGGAAATGTCTATCCGTGTGATCGATGGATCCGAAACGACAAAAGAAGGATTTGAAGCGATTGGTCTTAACGCTGATGATATGGCAGCTAAATTTGCCGCAGGCGGCGATTCTGCCCGTGATGCATTCCAGCAAACCATATCAGCACTGGCAGAAATGGAAGATCCGCTTGCGCAGAATACAGCCGGCGTCAATCTGTTCGGGACGATGTGGGAAGATCTGGGGCCAGAAGTAGTGTCACAGTTGGCAAATATCACCGATGGGGCGTATGACGCAGAAGGGGCATTGAACGGGATCAAAGAAGTCAAATACGACGATCTAGGATCAATGTTCGAGGGTCTGAAACGGAGTGTCGAACTGCTCCTTTTACCGCTGGGCGAGCAGCTCATACCGATCTTAAGCGAGCTGATCGACGCGGTGCTGCCATTGCTGGAAGAGGCGCTTCCGCCCATCGTGGATGCGGTAGGGGAGCTGATCACACAGCTAGCACCAGTGATCGAAGAGATTCTTCCGGTATTGATGGACCTGATCAATTCTCTTTTGCCCCCACTGATGGACATTATAAATGCGGTACTCCCCATAATAGTCCAGCTCTTCCAGGAGCTTCTTCCACCGATAACGGAGATAATCAGCGCTGTGCTTCCTGTTTTGCTGGATCTCATAAACGCTTTGCTTCCAATGTTTCAGATTTGGATCGATATGTTAATGCCGATCATTGATCTGTTTATGGAGCTTTTAACACCTATCTTGCAGCTTATAAGTGAAGCATTAAATCCTTTAATCGAAGCTCTCGCACCGATTGTGGAACTAATGTCAAAAATAATGATTCCAGTTTTAGAGACGTTAATGTCGGTGTTTGGAGAAGTTTTTCGAGGGATTGCTGACGTGGTGTCTGGCAGCATTAAAAACATAACAAACATCATCAAGAATATTCTTGATTTTATAAAAAATGTCTTCACGGGGAATTGGAAAGGTGCCTGGGAAAATATAAAGAATATTTTTAAATCCATTGCTGATACGCTTGGCGGTATTTTCAAGGCACCGATCAACTTCATCATAGATCTGATCAATGGATTTATCAAAGGAATCAATAAAATTAAGCTTCCGGATTGGGTCCCGGGGATCGGCGGAAAGGGATTTAACATCCCGACTATCCCGAGATTAAAAACAGGTATTGACTTCGTACCCGGAGATTTCTTCCCGGCGTATTTGGATTATGGGGAGCGTGTATTGACCCGCGAGGAAAATATGCGCTTTAACGCCGCAGGCGGACTGGAAGGGCTTGAAAGATCCTTAAGCGGTGGGAATTACGTACCTGACCAGAAAATCATCTTAGGTAAAGGATGCATAGTTGTGCAGACCAATCTGGACGGCAGGACGGCAGCTACAGTAATGGCACCATACATGGACACAGAGCTGGGAAGCATATCACAGAATAAAGAGAGAGGCCAATAATGGAGCATACGGGAATAAAGATTGACGATAAGCATACAGCGAAAGACTGGGGATTACGAATGATATCTATGGTAATCCCCATGCCGGAACCGAAAACAAATTATATTGACATTCCCGGGGCGGACGGATCGCTGGACCTGACACAATCCCTAACTGGGGATGTCCCGTATAATATGCGGGCGGGTGTGCAATTCACGTTTGATTCTTCCGGTGGATATGAAGATTGGCACGCCATGTCAAGCGAGATCGCAAACTACCTTCACGGTCGGAAGCGGAAGGTTATTATAGATTCCGATCCCGGATTTTATTACGTCGGCCGCTTGCAGCTCGACTCCCAGAAATCCAGCGAGATCATGAATCAGATCATGATCACTGGTACCATGGATGCGTACAAATACGAGGTTGCAGACAGCCTGGGTGATTGGTTGTGGGATGATTTCGATTTTGAGACCGGGATCATCCGTGAATACGGAAACCTGCAGGTTGTCGGTGAGCTGAACGTCATAATTCCAGGCCGCCGCAAACATGTCATACCAGTTATCACAGCCAGCGCTACAATGTCGGTATCATATGGGGCAGAGTCCTACGATCTGGTGGCCGGAATAAATAAAATTTACGATCTGACACTTGGAGAAGGAGAAAACATCCTGACTTTTACCGGAACCGGTGTTGTGAGCATTGATTACAGGGGAGGTAGTCTGTGATGTACAGAATCGTATGTAAAAATGGAAGCAATGAATATGTTTTACACGATACCAGAGACGATAAGACGATTGCTTTAAATCCAAAGCTATCGTTGCAATTAAACAAGACCGGAAGCCTTACTTTTGCGCTTCCAGCCGGGCATGAAAACTATGATAAGGTCAATAAATTAGCCTCTGTCATCGAAGTATATCAGGATGATGACCTGATCTTTACCGGCCGGCCGTTGTCCGATGAGGTGGATTTTTACAATACAGGGACCATCCCCTGTGAGGGCGATCTATCATATCTGCTTGATAGTAAGCAGCGGCCGTATGAGTATACCGGAGATATTCGGCCGTTTCTGCAACAGCTTATCAACAATCATAATTCGCAGGTTGAAACCGGAAAACAGATCCAGCTTGGGGATGTCACGGTGGTGGACCCGAACGGGTATATCAACCGATCGGATAGCGGATATACGGATACGCTGACCACGATCAATGAAAAACTGATCAAAACCCACGGAGGTTACATCCGGATCCGGCATGACAGCGGAAAGCGATATCTGGACTATCTGGCTGATTATGGTCATGTAAACACACAGGTGATCCGATTCGGTGAAAACCTGATCGATCTGAAACGGTATGCGAAGGCGGAGAGTATCCGGACTGCGATCATCCCGCTGGGGGCAGAAACGGAAGAGGAAGGAATCAACGGAACAAAGCTTCGGGTTAATATCACATCCGTGAATGGTGGTAAGGACTATATCTTTAATCAAGAGGCCGTGAACACCTGGGGATGGATCTGGGATACCGTCGAATTTGACGATGTGACGTTGCCAGAAAACCTTAAGGCGAAAGGGGAAGCCTACCTGCAGGATTGCATCAATCTGGTGAATACGATCGAGCTGACCGCGGTGGATATGTCCATGATGGATGTTGACGCTGAAAAGATAAAAATTGGTGATTGGATCAGGGTGGTGAGCACCCCGCATGGTCTGGACCGGCTTTTTTTAGTGTCAAAAATGGATATCGACCTTGCGAATCCCGGGAACAACAAGATCACCCTCGGGAGTACCTTCCAGACACTTACAGAGTCAAATAATAAGAGCAAGAATGATATATCAGCCCGGATCGAGCAGATCGCAAGGTCTACAAACACCCGGATCAACCAGGCAGTTGAACATGCTACCCAGCTTATCACCGGTGGCTTGGGTGGGTATGTCATATTAGATCTGGCAGATGACGGTCATCCCCAGGCTATCTTGATCATGGATGCTCCGGATAAAAATCAAGCGACGAACATTATCCAGATCAATAAGAACGGGATCGGTTTTTCCACCTCGGGCATAGCCGGCCCGTACCGTAGCGCCTGGACCATAGACGGGAATTTTGTTGCCGATTTCGTCACCGCCGGAACTATGCTGGCAGATCGAATTCTTGGAGGAACCCTTCGCCTGGGTGGCAAGGACAACGGAAACGGCGTTCTGGAAGTACAGGATGCCACAGGAGCGGTGATTGCTACGCTGGATATCAATGGTCTGACACTGAAAAAAGGTATTCTAAGCGGGATAGAAATCCGCCTGCAGGATGACGGGAAATCCGGAAAATTCAGTGTCTCTTCTCCAACCGGATCCAGCGTGGAAATACTTGGATCCCGAATTGGGATGCTTAAAAATGGGACATATGTGTTTCTGCTCAATGATATATTGGGAGATTACGCCGCTGCGAATTTGATAGGATCCCTTTCGGTACAGGCGGGCGGTGGAACCGGTGCGATAGATGCAGACGGACAGATCACGGCCAGGGCTGGATTCGCAACGGGGGGCGGTGTCGGATCGTCCGATAGCATCCGTGTGATGACGGGCGAATCGTCCTATACAACGATCCGGTTTAGCGGCGGGATCATGACGGGAATGGATTAGAAGGGAGGCAAACACCGAATGGCAAATATATCGGTATATCTTGAAAAAATATTGTCTGCAGTTTATGGACGGGAAGTGCGTGGCTCCATCCATGATGCGATCAAGGCAGGGAATGATGAAATAGAAGGCTATGCTGCAGCGGAAGCTAGCCGGGAAGCAGCAGAGCAGAAGCGCCAGGCTGATACCACGGCTGCTATCCAGCGTTGTGATACCGCAATAACGGACGCCAACACAGCGGCTCAGGCGTCCAGTGCAGCCACGGCGGCTTGCGAGGATGCCACGGAAGCGGCGCTCGCGGTGGCCGGCGGAGACATAGCGGAAAATACGGTCAGCTTTACGGAGGCGCTCACCCGCGCAAATATATCGACCGGAGAAAAGCTGAAAATTACGCTTGGGAAAATTTCGAAGTGGTTTGCAGATTTAGGTGCAGCTGCATTTCTTGGGGTTTCGAATACACTCACACAGACCGAAGAGGGTTATGTCCTGGATGCCCGGCAAGGAAGGATGCTTTCGGGCAAAATCGGCAATCTTTCCAGTTTAACGACTGCCACACAAGACAGCGCCGTCTCCGCGATTAATGAGATAAATAATAATTTAACGTCTGTTATAAAGTTTCGCTCGAAACTATACCAGGCCAATATTAACACCGGGAGCCAGACAACAATCACGGTGGATTACAATACCGGCGACGTATGTGCATTCCTGATCAGCGTGCACGGGGCCTCCAATGCTGCGGCAGTTTCGGGCCATCTTATGGGCGGTACATCGGCAAAACCGACCAGCTTAAGCCTTTCCAATTCATCGTCTGGAGGCGTGAACCAGTGGTGCTACGCAATGGTTGGGTACTTGTACAAATGATCATTTAAACAATCGGAAAAGTTACACTAAATCTTATAGTGCTCCCGGCCGCAATACCCGGGCATAATACAGTTACCTTTCCGTTTGTGCTTGCATAAGCATATGTTGCTTTACCAACACCATCAAAATATGCCTGACCGTAACTCAATGCAGCTGGTGCCGGAGATAATTCAGATGCAAGATCCACCTCTGCATTACCTATCGCGGCGCTAGCCTTGCCGACTATAGTAAGTGTACCTATCTTATTGTTGATCTTGAAGGAGATAGTTGCCCCTGTCATTCCCAGTGCTCTTGCACTACCGTTACTCACTGCTTTATATAATGTATCATGGTTGTGTGACGATGGAGCATAAGTAGACGGCTTTCCAGTTATAGCTGACCATGCATGGGTATGATTAGATGGTGCTTTACCAGATAAATTATTATTTAACGAACAAACGTTTGGAAATGCGTAAAGAGGGTGATAGACAAAAATTGAGATACTGTTTCAGCCGGTCCCCGCGGGGGCCGGTTTTAATTTAAGAAAGAGAGGAAAAAAGATGGAGAAAATATTTAATACAATCAGTTTTGTTTTTGGGGTTATCGGAGGATTTATCGCTAAATGGCTAGGGGGATGGGATGCATTGTTAATCACGATTGTAGCGTTGGCAGTCCTTGATTACGTTACCGGGGTAATCAAGGGCATTTACCAAAAGCAGCTATCCTCGGAGATCGGATACAAGGGTCTGCTTAAAAAGATCGTCATGTTCATTGTGATTGCGGTGGCTTTTATTATACAGCAGCTTATAAGTGATGTAATCCCTCTGCGTGAGGTTGTAATCATGTTTTATGTGTGCAATGAGGCGCTAAGTTTGCTGGAAAATGCAGCGGAGTTTGTTCCAATTCCGGATAAACTGAAAAACACGTTGCTGCAGCTTCGAGATAAAAATGATACGGAGGGAAAAGAATGAGAGGAATAGATGTAAGCTCCTACCAGGGAAAAATTGATTGGAACATGGTTAAAAAAGACAATATCGATTTTGTGATCCTGCGTAGTATCCTGCAAAGTGGAAAACCGGATGCACGATTCGAAGAGTATTACGCTGGTTCCGTGGCTGCCGGATTCCGACCGGACGTGTATGTGTACATGTACGATCTGACGCCGGAGTATTCCAGGATCCGCGCCGGCAAGGTGGTGGATCTGATCCGAGGTCGGAAGGTAAAGCGCGTTTGGTTGGACCTGGAATATGCTGCCCAGCGTAATCTGTCTAAATCCCGCCTGACCGAGATCATCAAGGCTGCGGCCGAGGTGATTCAGGACGCCGGGTATGAGGTCGGAATCTACTGTAATCAGGATTGGTATGACAATGTCCTGGATGTACCCAACCTGCCATACCTGTTTTGGATTGCACGGTACGGAAAGAATGACGGGACCGCAGTTCCCAGCCTTCGCCCGGCGGCAGCCGCGATCTGGCAGCATACCAGCAACGGCCTTGTCGATGGGATCGCGGGCAGAGTGGACATGAATATCTGCTATAAGCCAGAGTTGTTCGGCGCCGGTTCCGATCCGTCCCCCATGCCCTCATCCGGAAAACCGGAAGTGAAAGCCCTACAAAACGCGCTGAACCTGGACGGATACCGGGATAATAACGGGAAACCGCTGGAAGAGGACGGGAAGGTAGGCCCTAAGACCAGGGCGGCGATCGCAAAGGTTGTACTTAAGTCAGGCCCATACTCCGGCGGCTGGTACCGCGTTGGATCCGAGGGTGTGATGGTCAACTGGGTGCAGATCAGACTTAATGAGCTGATCGGCGATCGGATCATTGCCCTGATCGGACATCTGCTGACAGAGGACGGCCGGTATGGCAATGACACCAGGCTGATCGTAGGATTGTGGCAGGAGCTTCGCGGCCTCAAGATGGATTACATCTGCGGTCCCGCAACGATCACGAGTCTGTTATAATATCAAAATTTGAGAGCATCCAGAAGGGTGCTCTTTTTGTACTGCAAAATAAAACAAATGGAGGAAGATTTTATGTTAGTAGAGATCAAAAAAATTAATAAAGAAGAAGTAACAGTTGTAACGAGTCTTGATGTGGCTGAGACTTTTGAAAAAGAACATAAGAATGTTTTGGCAGATATCAGAAATATTCAAAATGATATAAGTACCGCTGAATTTTCAGCCCTATTCTTCGAGTCGGTTTATAAAGCTTCAAATGGAAAAAATAATCCGTTGTACTATATGACAAGAGATGGTTTTACACTGCTGGTTATGGGATATACGGGCGAAAAAGCAATGAGATTTAAACTGGCCTACATCAAACAGTTTAATGCCATGGAAAAGGCCCTGATCGGTAAGATGAAAGAGCGGGAAAAAGGAATAGCCGTCCGCCAGGCTCTGACCAACGCCCTGCAACTGTCCCAGGAAAACGAGCGGATGCACGGCCACGCCTACTCCACATACACCAATGTAGTCTATAAGGCGGTGTTTGGCAAAGACGCGAAACATCTCCGTGAAGAGTACGGGATCACGAAAAAAGATAATCTCAGGGACTGCTTCAGCGAGGAAGAGCTGAAAGCGGTGCAGTCCGTGGAAATGGTGGTCAGTGGCCTGATCGATTTTGGGTGGAGCTATGACCAGATCAAAGATTTTATACTGCATCAGGATTTAATGAGGCTGGCAGCATAATACAAAACTCCCCGGTCATCACTGGCCGGGGAATTTTTTTAGATATTAATTATTCCAATATTCATTAAAGTTTATTTTCTTATATAGTGTAAACAACCCTTCATCATTTAACTCATCATATAGTTTCTTAAAACCTTGATTATTATAAAATTTGTCAAACATGTGCTCTCTACATTCCAATACTATTAAATTGCCACCTACAACTCTTGCTGCTAAACTTATTGCATGATAGCATTCGTTTAGTATTTGTAGTCCATTTAAATCTTCTTTTGGACATTGGTCGCATCTTCCTAATTGACCTATTAAATAAGTTGGCACAGAATTTAGGCGATCTCTTCCGGGATATTCACCTAAAACTTTCCTTTTTCTCTTTGGAGACAGACAAGATATGTCCAAAGAATTTTGCGCAATTGTAAAGTAAGCAAGAATATTAAATTGACCATCACTTAAGGCACGACTATCAATAAACAAGTGTGTTTTACCATAGTTGGTTTTTTCATATGGTATGGCTCTATGCGTCAAAAAGTCCTCCAGGTCAGTTTCACGACAGCAAGAGAACTTTTTGAATGCATCTTCAATTTTTTGTTGCTCATACTCTTTCTTGAGTATTTCTCCCAATGGTATTATTTCGTATTCTATCATTTGTACTATCTAAGCGCCTTTAAAAGACTTTCTCTTAAGTCCTTTTCGTGTTTCAAGTTAGAACGAAAACCACTTTTCAGTGTGGGAGTCACTGTTTTGGTCATTTCTGCGACAAATTCATTTGCTCTATCAGGTCGAACTGCAAACTGTTTTCTAAATGTTGATGTTGCCATATTGAACCCCCTTTTTCGCTAAAAATAGCAAAGATATATTAACTCCGCTTATATTTAATATAACCAGAGTCAACATAATTATTCCATAGATTTATTTACACTCTTATAATATTCTAAATGTTACTAAAAGTCAATCCATACACATAAAAATTCAAAAAAAGTACATATTTTTATGATTTATTGTTGCTAAAGATTAAAACAGCATTATATGACTCTTTTATTCGTCCTCTCTCGTTACTACTAAACATTCTCAGTCACAATCCATATCCCGGATTAATCTTTCCAATCTATCAGGCGCCACCCCTTGTATTGCGATGGCGCTCTTTTTCTTTTGCCCAGATAACCGCCCTTGATTTCGCGGATTCCGTCCGCGAACTGCCTGGGCGATCCAGGGAGCAGTTCGGCGTGTTCCCTTGCCCAGAAAGCAAGGTTATCAAATTCATATTCATTCCCGTCCGGATCTTGTATGACCCAGTGGCGGGCATTGACATGTTTCTCTCCGGTGTGCCCTGCCCAAAACTCGTCCTTCCCAGTTTGCCAGCGTCCCACGGATGCATCGTAGGTGCCGGATGAGTGGAGCTGGCTACGGTATTGCTTAGAGCAGTTTGGGTTACCACAGGTTTTGACTTGCGCAGTGGGAGGGGAAGGAAAGACCTTCCCACATACTACACATATTTTATAATGCTGCCTGAATTTAGAATAGCATTGCATGGAGCAGCAATATTTATTCCTGCCGGTCGGTTTTCCGCATATAACACATTTCATAGCAGATCTCCTGGTTCACAGCCCAAAGCTTTCGCTAATGCTATAGCATTTTTAAGCGTCATATTACCGGTATCATATTCTCCAGACTCGTATTTCTGGATCTGCCGAATATTGATCCCGGCAGCTTTGGCCAGTGCGCTTTGTGTCATACCGGCCAATGATCGTTGATGCAACACGCTATTGATAGTGTTTCCGCGGCAATCACGGCCGCGGCTTGACATGGAACAGGCTCCACAAAGCCCATCAGTACGGATGCAATCATCATATCTTCTCATTTTGACATCTCCTTCTTAGGATAAAATCTCAACAACCACAGGATCAGCGATGATAAGTTCACCATCATCGACACCCATTCTACCCATGTCGCCACATACAACAGCGGCATGACCGCCGAAATATTTCTGACCATTATATTTATGTGCGTCTATCACACAAACACCTTCGAGTTCTTCGGCAGTTTCCTCACCATCGATCCACACGAGACTTTTATGATCCATTTCGCCAAGCTCGAATTCCTGCTCTTGTATACGGATACCTATATAGTTGTATTCATCCTCGTATTTTGAAATTACTTCTTGAGTGTTGATCATGATTTATTTCCCCTTTCTTTATCTTTAATATAATTATACGCCTATATAGGCGTAAAGTCAAGAGAAAGTTAATATAATTATAACTTTTTAATCATCAATAATCTTATCCAACTCGATCCCATACACCTGACATAGCTGCACCACGTCCTCGATCCGCGGCTCCCGGTGCCCGTTATACAATATCGAAACCGTTTAAAAAATCGTTGACAAGGAGTTCCTTCCATATTATAATGTCAAAAGTGGTTGTCGTCAAAACTGTCGTCAAACCACAAAAATGACTCTTTAAAAATAGCGGAAGATCCGCTTATATAGGGCATTGTGGGATATTAGCTCAGTTGGTAGAGCACTTGACTTTTAATCAAGTTGTCCGGGGTTCGAATCCCCGATG
>NZ_JAHQCW010000055.1 GCF_019042275.1 Diplocloster agilis | reverse complement strand
GAGCCTATTCACCAGGAACACTTGAGGTGTTCCCGGTTCAGAGGCTCTTGCCCGTCGGACGTGAAGTCCGCCGGTCATCCTGAACCCGGCTTTTCGATTCCCCTAAGCGGATACACAGCCGCCCTATGCGCTCCCAGAGAGATACAAAAGAACCCGGCCGCCCGGAGCGTCCCCGCCCATCCGGGATCGTCCCGGCCTTCCCCGCAGCTCTCTTCCCTGCTTTGGCTCAAAAAGTAGAAGGGGGGATGGTCTATGGGGGGGCTTTGAGAATGGTGGGGGAGGATGAACGGAATTGGGGGTTGTAAAATTTTCCAATTAGCGGTATGATTAGATACAGTTATTTGGAGTTAGATCTTAGATTCGGATTCTGAGATTCTTTTGAGTTAGATCAATGCAAGTTTCTGCAGGGTTGTGCGGCAGTGTGGCATAACTTTATCGAACCTACTTACCATTGAAAGTTTGTTTACAGGATTATAGGATTATAGGATTGTTGGATGTTGGAGGCGCCTTTTGGGGATTGCTGTTTATTTTGTATGTTTGGAGAGGCGCTGGCGCTGGGATTGGTGCTGAGTTGGAGCTTTTTGTTTTAGAGAGGATGGCATGTTTTGAAAAAGATGAAAGAGAGTTTTCAAAAGAATTTTGTTCAGGCAACTTTGAACTTTGTTTTTATTATTGCTTTTGTCAATGTGTTTCAGGGGGTTTTTGGGGCGGAGAATTCGATCGTTGGGGTGATCTTTACGATTATGATGTCGGCTTCTATGGTCAGGGATATGACGGCGGCCCCGGTGAAGCATCTGGTGGTGCAGGCGGGGGTGCTTTTGTGGATGGGTGTGGCCTCGTGCCTGGTGAATACGCTGAATCCTTATGCCGCGCTTCCGGTTAATCTGATTACGGTGTTCTGTATTCTGTATGCGTTTACTTATGAGTATTCCAGCCATATGTATTTTCCGTATATTCTTTCGTATCTGTTTCTTGTGTTTATCTCTCCGGTTGGTGTTTCGGAATTGCCGAAAAGATTGTTGGGACTGCTGGCGGGGGCAGTGTCGATTATCCTTTATCAGCTTTTTAAGGGGCGTAAGCGTGTGCGGGAAACTGCGCAGGATGTTTTGACGTCTATGATCGGGGATGCACAGAAGGGGATTCGGTATCTTCTGAATGGGGAAGGGGAGATGGCCAAGCCTGCCGCAGTGCGCAATACATTGTGCAGACTCAGCAGAACTGTCTATGAAAGGCGCAGGAAGGTGCTGTGTATCTCGGATGCCAGTTTCGCTATGATCGATGCCGGGCGGGGGATGGAACATATTATTCTGCTTTTGCATGATATGACGGAGGAGATGACGCCCGGACGAAAGGAGCTTCTGGAACGGGTTGACGTGCAGTTAAGCGAATTTGAGCGCTACGTAAACAGGCAGGCGGACGGGCTGGAGGAGCTCGACCGGCGGCAGATGGTTCGGGATGAGAAGGACCGGCTGGAGGGAGAATTTTATGATGCCCTGGTTTATATCCGTGAGCATCTGATGCATATGACGGACCCGCAGAAACGTACGAAATATCACAGGACCGCCCTTTCCCTGTCGGTCCGTTTAAAGGCTGCCCTGGATGTGAGTCCGGTGCGGGTTATTTATGCGCTTCGGGTTTCTGTTTTGTTAGCGGTGTTTACCCTTCTGGTACAGGTGTTTCAGCTGGAACATGGAAAATGGCTGCTGTTTACGCTGGCTTCCCTGTCCCTGCCTTATGCGGACGACGTGGGGATCAAGACGCGCAAAAGGATCGTGGCTACGGTGATCGGCGGAATCGTGTCGGTGGCCGTCTTCGGGCTGATATCCAATCCGGTGGGAAGGACAGCGGTTATGATGCTGTCAGGATACCTTTCCTTTTATTTTTCCGACTATACCGGAACTTATGCCTGCTCTACCATTGGCGCATTGGGAGGAGCGGTATTTATGGGGGCCTTTGGAGTTGGAGATGTGGGACAGATGTTCGTGATCCGGATTATCTATATCTGCGCCGGAGCATTGATCGCGCTGGCGGCTAACTGTCTGGTCTTTCCTTATAGCCGGAGTATGGCCACAAGGCAGCTGCTGAAAAAATATGCGGCCACTACAGGACTGCTGACTAAGGTATGTCTTGAGGAAAATGTGGACCCGCAGCTCTATTATGAACTGGTGATCCAATCCCATCTGCAGGAAGAGAAGCTGTCCCAGAACGCGTCCCAGGGCGGCTGGGAAGAGATGCAAGAGCTTCTCAGGAGGGGACGCGCGGCGGTCAGAAGAGCCCACCGGCACAGGGCGTTGGAGGGATGATGGCGTCACGCCATTTTATTGCCGTTCGCCGTTAATTTGAACTTGGCGTTCAGCAGTTCGCAGGCCCTTCTGCACATCAGCATCCGCTGTAAAAAGATTTCAAAATAATCCAGGATAGAGCTTATATTTTCATCCAGGTTTATATCCAGATGGACGGTTCCCTTTTCTTTGTTAATGGTGACCCGTGACTCGATGGCGGCATAGTTGACGCGGTCATGGGAATCGAAATTTGCCAGATCTTTATTGCGTACCCGGTTCCTCCTGACGTCTGTCTTATCAGCCAGAATTACGGCGGCGGACACAGGGGTTACCGCGGTTCCGGTTTTTTCATCATGATTGCCGATGGCGGAAACGATGACCGCGGTATCTTTATCATCCATGCCTAGCTCCCGGAGTATCTGAAAAGCCATAATAGCCCCGGTGTGCGCATGGTCGTGCCGGTTGACTGAGTTTCCGATATCGTGCATATAACCGGCAATTTTTGCCAGTTCGATTTCTTTTCCGGAATATCCCAGTTCCTTCAGGATTTTTCCGGCGGTCTCGGCTACCTTGATTGCGTGGACCCGGGAATGATCCGTATAGCCCAGTATCCCCAGGACTTCATTTCCGGACTGGATAAAAGTCTTGATTTCAGAGTTTTCTTTAATCTGTTCATATGTGATATTTGTAATATTATTTTTGGTAGTTTTATTTTTGCTCATTTACCTGCCTGTCTTTCTTTTCTTTGTAATAAAGAACCTTTCTATAAAAATATGATCCTAAAAATACCTTTCTAAGAATGCTATTCTAAAAATGCCTTTCTATCAATGTTTTTCTGCACAGTACTTTTCTAGTGTAACTGCCCTTTGTAAAAATTATTAGTGATATTTGTAAATATCCGGTAATATTCCTTAAACTTACCAGACCGCGATTCTTCATTTTTTCTTTTGTTGTAGGATTCTTCCCGCTATGATAAGATAGATAAGAAACGTTTGCGCGGTAATGGAGTAAAGGAGTGCCGGATATGAATGACCAATTGACTAAAAGTGACATTAAAAAGATACAAGAAGAGATCGAATACCGGAAGCTGGTCGTACGCAGGCAGGCAATCGAAGCGGTGAAGGAGGCCAGATCCCACGGCGATCTCAGCGAAAATTTTGAATATTATGCGGCAAAAAAGGACAAAAACAAGAATGAGAGCAGGATACGCTATTTGGAGCGCATGATTAAGACCGCGCGGATCATATCGGACGATTCAAAGGCCGATGAGGTTGGGCTGAATAATCTGGTGGAACTGTATTTCGAGGAGGATGAATTATCGGAGGTCTATAAACTGGTCACTACGATCCGCGGTAATTCCATGAAGAAAATGATCAGCACCGAATCCCCCATCGGAAAAGCCATTCTGGGGCGAAAAGCCGGCGAGCGGGTGCTGGTGCAGGTGAACGATGACTATGGATATTATGTTGTGATAAAATCCATCGATAAGTCGGCGGATGACGATGATCCCATCCGCAGCTTTTAAGGCCGGGAAGTATCGGCTTGGGATACCAAGCTGTTTGGTCTCAGATGAGAAAGTCAGATGAGAAAGTCAGATGAGGAAATGGGTTAGAACCCAGTGAATCTGGAAAAGAATGTATTGTAAGCGATAAGAGAGAAGGAGTATAGTTTATGGCATTGAAAATTATTACGGATTCTGCGGCGGACCTGCCGGATTCGGTCAAAGAGAAATATCACCTGCATGTCATACCGACGCCGGTGACCATCGACGGGACGGATTATTTCGATGGAGAAACGGTTTTTCCAAAAGAATTTTATGAAAAGCAGAGGGCGGGAGCCGACATCTCCACTTACCATATAAACAGTCATATGTTTGAGGAACACTTCCGGTTATTTGCCGAAGAAGGAGATCAGGTGATCTACATCTGCTTCTCTACCGGCCTGGCCGGAACGATGAACGCAGCCCTGCTGGCCAGAAAACAGCTTCTGGAAGAATACCCCCAGTTCGATCTGACGGTTCTCGATTCCAAGTGTGCGGCCCTGGGCTTCGGGCTGCTGGTTTATTATGCGCTCCGCATGCAGGAGTGTGGTGCGAATAAGGAGGAGATCATACGGGCGGTGGAATACCATAAAAGCCATATGAAACATGTCTTTACAGTCGCTACGCTGGAATACCTGTATAAAGGGGGACGCTTAAGCAGGACCGGAAAGATGGCGGGGGATATCCTGAATATCCGGCCTATCCTTGAAGTGACGGAAGAGGGCTCCCTAAAAGCGGTGGAAAAAGTGAGGGGCAGGAACCATTCGTTGGCCAGATGCGTGGAGCGGGCGGCGGAAAAGAATCCGGATCTGAGGAATCAGATCGTGGGCATCTGCCATGGAGATGACTATGAAAGCCTGGAAAAGGTAAAAAAGATGCTGGAAGAAAAATACGGATGCACCAGATTTATGGAGAGCTATGTGGGCTGTGCGATCGGCGCGCATACGGGAACCGGCATCATCGGCATCGTATTTTTGGATGAGATTTCGCCTTACCTGACCCGATGTACCGTATAAGCCCCTGCCCCGGGAGCTTGGAAAGCCGGTATGAAGGATGCAACCGAAAAGTTGCGGAAAAGTTGGTGGTAAGTAACCGCGCAACCAGCTAGAATGAAGCAAAAGGGGGAGATGCTTATGAGTATCGGAGAACAGATCCGGGCGGGACGCGAAGAGCTGCGCCTGACCCAGGAAGAGCTGGCGGAAAAGCTGGATATCAGCAGACAGGCGGTGTCCAAATGGGAGTCCGGTATTTCGACGCCCACAACGGAAAATCTGCGGAGGCTTTCGCAGGTCCTTCAGAAGGATTTTGATAAATCCGGGAAAGCGGAAGCGGATACGAATTCCATCGCGGATCTATGGGAGAACGTGGAAGAAAGCGATGGAGAAGCGGAAGACGAGAAATCCGGAGACAAGAAAGCCCAGCGCGGAACAGCGAAACACGGGGCAGGCCGGGAGAAAAGCAAATTACAGCCGCATAAGCTTTCTGAGAAATCAGGAAAGGCATGGAAAGCTGCCGCTATAACAGGCTGGCTGCTTCTGGCGATGGCCGGCTGCTTCTATGGGTACCGGCATATCCGGGACAAGGCGCAGCCGGCCATGGAACCGGTCGACACAACTTCGAACCGGAACATGCAGGCAGCAGGAGTCTATTTCTATAATCAGCAGGGAAATGAAGTTCCGGCGGACGAAAAGGGATATTCGTTGTCGGATACGGCCATGCTGATCGTTACCTATCAGGGAGAAGCTCCGGATACGGCATCTGTCCGTTACACAGCGGAGGATATAGAGACAGGGGATGTAGAGACGGGTGATGTAGTGAAGGAAGAGGAGCGGGAAATTGTCCGTAATATAGAAGACAGGGGATATGTGCTGATCCCCCTTGAGGAGAAGAATTTTTCTCCGGCGGGCCAACTGAGGGTGGTTTTACAGTCCGGCGCCCGTTCCGTGTCATCCCAAAGCTATCCGGTCTATTATGACGGTACGCTGCCGGATGAGGATACCAATGTTCCCGATACCAATGCCTTTGATACGTCCGGATATGTGGACGGGGAATGGATCGCGACCGACGAGGCGGACAAGTTTACGGCCGGGTACCTGCAGGAGCTGGAAAAGGGACAGCATACCAAAGACTTTGACCCATCCGATGTCCTGTTGAGTTTCTTATCTGAACTGGATGCCGGTCTGCCTGGCTGCAGCCGCAGGACCGGGGAAACCAACAGCGAGTACAAGGTTTCTATTCTGGATCTTACGGGAGTCGGAGCGGAGGGGACACTTTGGGTAAAAGTGCGTAGAAAGCTTTTGGATACCTCCTATAACAAGGATCTGGAAGTATGGTATGTCAGTGAGTACAAATACGACAGTCAGAAATTTTAAAGAAATCTTAAGAGAATACGGGCAGAGATTGCGTTATACTAACCTATAAAAGGAAAACAATACTGTGAATCGGAGGAGTTTACTATGATTATAGGTTTGCTTATCATCGGCCTGCCGCTTTGCGCCCTGGCGTCGGCGGTTCTGTATCTGCCGTTTTTTCTTAGAGGAAGGAAATATAAAATGCCCGCTGTCCGTCACCTGGCCTGCTACGCGCTGACGGTCATGTTAGCCCTTATTATATTTGTCACTTTGCTGGCGGGCGGCATTACTTTTTTCCCGGATTACCGGCTGCTGAATCTGCAGCCCTTTGTCTGGGTAACCCAGACCTATGAGATGGGTTTCGCCAGAATGATCCAGCAGCTGGTCTCCAACATCCTGATGTTTGTTCCGCTGGGAGTGCTGATGCCCATCGTATTCCCGAAGTTCAGATCCTTTTGGCGGTTGTCCCTGTGCGCGCTGGGGATTACGGTTCTGATCGAGATCACCCAGTATTTCACCGGACGCTCTGCGGACATCGACGATGTCATTATGAACACCGTCGGAGGAATGCTCGGGTTTGGAATCTATGCCGGTTTCAACCGGCTGCTTCAGGGGAAAAGCTGGTGGAGAAAGGCTACGGTGTCTGCAGCCGTCACCGCCCGGGATTGAATTTTTAAGGTGAACATAGGATTCCCAGAAGAGCTACACGTTCCTAAAGTCAGGAACGTGTATTTTTTATCGCTATGAGCACTTGCGGCTGTTTTTTAGCCGCTTACGTGCGATGCATGAAAAATAGTCAGCGAGGCTTTTTCGAGCGCTACTATTTTTTATCGCTATGAGCACTTGCGGCTGCCTTTTAGCCGCTTAGAAAATATTTTTATAAATTAAAACTTTTTTAAAGTCTGATCCGTTATATATTATATAGTAGAACCGTACAAAAGCGCAGAGGGGAAAACTTTGGAAGACAGGAAACTGATCAGGGAAATACAAAAAGGAAATAAAGAGCTTTTGAATGTCATAGCTGAGAAATATTATGATGACATTTACCGTTTCTGCTGTTTCCAGACGGGGAATCCGGTACAGGCCTACGATCTTGCCCAGGAAACCTTTCTGAAATTTATCCGCATGGCAGACCGGTACCAATACCGGAATCTGAAGGGATATCTGCTGACCATTGCCAGAAACTGCTGCATAGATTATTACCGGGAAAATGCCCGCAGCATTCCGGGGGTAGACGAGTTCCCGGAGGAGGGGCGGGAGGATGAACGGCTGGCGGGGCTTGAACTTAGGGAGTGCATCCAGCAGGCCATACAGCAGCTGCCGCCCGAGCAGCGGGAAGCCGTGGTGCTCTATTACTATTATGATATAAAGCTCCGGGAGATCGCGCAGATGACACAGACGGGTGTGTCAACGGTAAAATCCAGGATCCGTCAAGGAAAGCTGAAGTTAAAAAGGTGGATCGAAGAGGAGGAATTTAAGTGAAACGGGGACGGAACATAGAGCCGTGGTTAAAAAAAGAATGGATAGCGGAACAAAAGATATACCGGATAGACCCGGACAAAAAAGAGAAGGCGATGGCGGAAATCCGGGCGGAGGCGAAAGAGCAGGTGCTTTGGTACCAGCCGGGCCTGCCGGAAATAATGGCCGGGCAGCTCCAATATCTGTCGGCAGGCTACTGGATCTTACAAGGCGCCCTGCTGGCGGTGATGCTGGCAGTTATGTACTGGATGAACCGCAATGCGGAGGATGCGATGGCCTGCATGGCCGCCGGTTCCGCCTTCGCCGCTTTCGCCGGGGTCACCGGCATCCAGGAGCTGGGCCGCAGTATGGCCTATCATATGACGGAGCTTGAGCAGACGTTTTATCTGAATATCAAACAGATGCTGGCGCTTCGGATGATCCTGTTCGCCGGAATGGACCTGCTGTTTCTGACCGTGCTGGCTATTTTAACCCGCCAGGGAACAGATTGGGGCATCGGGGAACTGTGTATTTATCTGCTGGTTCCGTTTGCCGCGTCGCATATCGTCTATTTTTCCGTCCTTACCCTGGTGAAAAACCGAAGGGCCAGATATATCCAGACCGGAGCAGCCATACTGTCCGTCGTAATCTCTATGATGCCGGCCATGGTACAGGAGGCTTACCGGACGGCCTCGGTGCCGGTTTGGACGGGAATCCTGGTATGTATGCTGGCGGTGCTTGGAATACAGATCCGCACCCTGCTTCAAAAGGCGGCGAAAGGAGAATTGTTATGTTGGAATTGACCTTGGACAGACTGACCAAACGGTATCACAATAAAATAGCGCTGGACCAGGTGTCCACAGAATTTACACAGGGAGTATACGGACTGCTGGGAGCCAATGGGGCCGGTAAGACCACCATGCTGCGTTTGCTCTGTGACATTCTGGACCCTACGGAAGGGGAGGTGCTCTGCAATGGCACGCCCATACGAAGGCTGGGTGGGGAATACCGGAGACTTCTGGGCTATCTTCCCCAGGACTTCGGATACTATCCCGACTTTACCGCCCTTAGATACTTAAGATATATCGCGGCGTTAAAAGCCCTTCCGCCGCAAACCGCCCGTGATAAAGTGGAAGAATGTATCTGCCTTACAGGACTTAAGGGAGAGGAAAAGCAGAAGATCCGCACCTACTCCGGAGGGATGCTGCGCAGACTGGGCGTGGCCCAGGCGCTTTTGAACGATCCGCGCATATTGATTATGGATGAGCCCACTTCCGGTCTGGACCCCAGAGAGCGGATTCGCTTCCGGAACATTATCAGTTCCCTGTCAAGAGACCGGATTATTATCCTGTCCACCCATATTGTCTCAGATGTGGAATACATCGCGGATGAGATCCTCCTTCTCAGAGCCGGGCAGCTGATCCAAAAAGGGACGGTTACCGAAGTGGCGGAACAGGTCAAAGGCAGGGTGTGGGAATGCATGGTATCCCCGGCAGAAGCCGAAGAGCTGGGTCAAAAATATGCGGTAGCAAACCTGAAGAACCTGGCTGGAATGGTAAAAGTACGTATCGTCTCCGACGAAAAGCCAATCCCCCAGGCGGAAGAAGCGGAGCCGGCGCTGGAAGACGTGTATTTGTATTATTTCGACCAGGCTGGCCCACAAAAGCGGCAGACATACGGCGAAAATCCGTATGAGAGGAAGGAGAATGTAGATGTTTCAGACAGAGCTCTATAAACTTTGCCACAAGAAAATCGCAGGGATCGGATTTCTCTGCCTGGTGTTTATTGCGGTTTACTACTTTTATATTTCCGGAATCGCGGATACGACGGTCGTGGACGGTGGGAAAACCTATCAGGGGATGGAGGCGGTCCGGGCTGACCGGGAGATCGCCCGCCCGTATCAGGGTCTGATGACCATGGATAAAGCGGAACAGATTTTAGACAAATACGGATATGCGGATACGAAAAACAATACGGGAAATAATAATTTCTGCAATGACTTTGTGACCAGGTACATGACAAACAGCGGCAGAGACGATGGAAATGGCATTCATCTGTATACGCCCGAGGAATCAGACTTTACAAGGCAGGTGGAGGCAGGCGCGGTCACCTTTGGATACACGCGGGGCTGGAGCTCCTTTCTGGAAAGCTATATTTTGGTATTCGTGTGTCTGTGCATCTACCTTTCCATGATTATCACACCGGTATTTTCGGAGGAATACGCGCTTCGGACAGCAGGCATTCTTCTCACAACGGCGCACGGCAAAAAGAAAGGCGCCCGTATGAAATACGCCGTATGCTTAAGTCTGGCTGTGGGATTGACGCTTTTTATGTTCGCGTTCATATTTTTGATGTATGGTTTCGTTTACGGCTTCGACGGGCTTAAGGCCAGCGCCTGCCTGATGGATATGGTGGACCCAAGGACCCGTATGCCGGTGTGGAGCGTATTGGCGCTGCTGCTGGGCTGTTCTGTGCTGGCGGCGTGGATGCATACCTGTATCACCATATGGATTTCCTCCTGTTTCAGACAGCCTTTCCTGGTGGTTATCCTGTCCGTGCTCCAGTATCTGGCTCCCTGGGCAGTGAACCAAATCAGCCTGGGAATCATGCCAATTTCCCTGTTCAGCATGTGGCTGCGCCGCATCACAACCCTTTTCCCGTTTTATCTGCTGTTTGCATGGGGATATCAAGATCCGGTAGGCTTTAAGATTTTCAAGCTATTGTTCTTCGTGGCATTCTCCGCACTCTGCCTGGTATTGGCCCGGAGAAAGTACAGCCATTATCAGGCGGGGAGATAACTATGCGGCCTCTATTTGGCCTCTTTTATAAAAGAAATCTGGTAAAAATGCCGTTTTGAGGTTATAATACCGGTAACTGCAAAAAACAAGCCAGGGAGGCAGGGGACAAAAGTATGAGTAAAAGAGCAAACTGTGAATGCTGCGGCAACCACTTTTATGACGATGAATCCGGGTATTATGAATGCCAGATCAATCTGGATGAGGATGAAATGGGAAGGTTTCTAACCGATTCCTTCCGCGATTGTCCATATTTTCAGTATGACGATGAGTACCGTATCGTGCGCAGGCAGATGTAACGGTAAACTTATCCAATTACCCCCTTGCAAAGAAACAAAAAACAGTTTATAGTATTAAAAAACAGAACGATCTGATACAGCGTTGAGAAAAGCTGCGGTTGTGAATTTCTACAGAGAGCCGGTGGTAGGTGTGAACCGGTGAAAGGAAGAACCTTTCCACTTTTTTAGCTGTTGGTGAAAGCCAAAGGCCGGTATCCTTTATCATACCTTCGAGAGGCCGCAGCGTATGCTTGCGGCAATTTGGGTGGCAACGCGGATTCCTATTCGTCCCATGTGGGGGAACAGGAGTCTTTTTTTATTCTATTGGAAAGTGCGCTTATGGTATAAAAAAGGTATCAGACCAGTTCAAAAACAATGCCGGGTTAAGGCCCGGAAGCCATGAAACGGAGGAAATGAAATGCTGGATTTAAAATTTGTCAGAGAAAATCCCGAGATCGTAAAGCAAAATATCAGAAACAAGTTCCAGGAAAATAAGCTGCCGCTGGTGGATGAAGTGATCGCCCTGGACACCGAGCACAGGAAAGTACTGCAGGAGATGGAGGCGCTGCGCGCAGAGAGAAACCGGATCTCAAAACAGATCGGCGGGCTGATGGCCCAGGGAAAGAAGGAAGAAGCAGAAGAAACCAAGAAAAAAGTCACGGAGTTTTCTGCGCATCTGGCCGAGCTGGAAGAGCAGGAAAAGGCGGGCAATGAGAAGATCACGAAGATCATGATGACGATTCCCAATATCATCGATCCCAGCGTGCCGATCGGAAAAGACGACAGTGAAAATGTGGAGGTGCAGCGCTACGGGGAGCCGGTGGTGCCGGATTTTGAGATCCCGTATCACACGGAGATCATGGAACGGTTCAACGGTATCGATCTGGACAGCGCCAGAAGGGTTGCCGGAAATGGTTTCTACTATCTGATGGGCGATATCGCCAGACTGCACTCCGCTGTGATCTCCTACGCCAGGGACTTTATGATTAACCGGGGCTTTACCTACTGTGTGCCTCCGTTTATGATCCGAAGCGATGTGGTGACCGGCGTGATGAGTTTTGCGGAAATGGACGCCATGATGTATAAAATAGAAGGAGAGGATCTCTATCTGATCGGAACCAGCGAGCATTCCATGATCGGGAAATTCATCGATTCCATCCTTCCGGAAGAAGAACTGCCCTATACCCTGACCAGCTATTCTCCTTGCTTTAGAAAAGAAAAAGG
This sequence comes from Diplocloster agilis, assembly GCF_019042275.1. Classification (GTDB taxonomy): domain Bacteria; phylum Bacillota; class Clostridia; order Lachnospirales; family Lachnospiraceae; genus Diplocloster; species Diplocloster agilis. The sequence continues at coordinate 23,862 of NZ_JAHQCW010000055.1, read as the reverse complement.
AGCGCATGGCCTGGAGGAACGCGGGGTTTACCGTATCCACCAGTTCGAGAAGCAGGAAATGATCGTGGTGTGCAAGCCTCAGGACAGCATGATGTGGTATGACAAGCTCTGGCAGAACACGGTGGATCTGTTCCGGTCCCTGGATATACCGGTCCGCACGCTGGAATGCTGCTCCGGCGATCTGGCCGACCTGAAAGTAAAATCCGTGGACGTGGAAGCCTGGTCTCCGAGACAGAAGAAATATTTCGAGGTGGGCAGCTGTTCCAATCTGGGAGACGCCCAGGCCAGAAGGCTTAAGATCCGGGCGGTCGGGGAAAACGGCAAATATTTTGCCCATACCCTGAATAACACGGTAGTGGCCCCGCCCAGAATGCTGATCGCGTTCCTGGAGAATAACCTGAATGAAGACGGCACAGTTCGGATCCCGGAGGCGCTGCGGCCTTATATGGGCGGAGCTGAAGTGATCGGTTAAATAAAGATCATGGAATACAAAATGTGGAAATCTTTTATTTCGGAATGATAACGGTACGGCAGTGCCGGCTTATCTGAAAAAGGAAGAGATTTCCACATTTTTTTATGTAAAGAAAACAGGTCTGATCCGTATTAGGTATACAGGTACATTCTGGTTTTTAGGTAGGGGTGCAAGTTCTACCCGCGAAAATATTAAAATTTTGATTAACATGGTTAATATTGGTAAATCTGCAAAAAAAATAAGCTGTATTTATCGGAAAATAATAAAATATTATGGCAAAATGTCGAATAATAGTTTTGCAACAGAAAAAAGTGTGTTATAATAAGCTCACTGTGAACGATTTTGCTTTAGATGAAAGAGTTGTAAGAATAGAAAGACAGTGGGAGAGGAAAATATGTTTATCGTACCGATTAGCAGAATGGATGGAGTCTCATCCATCGAAGAGATGAATAAGACCGGAAAAACAGAGAATAAGGCCGCCAGACAGGATTTTGGAGCTGTGCTGGAGCAGGCCATCGAGCAGGCGGATGCAGCGCAGAAGCAGATGGAAGAGAGCGATATCCGGCTGGCGATGGGGAACGTAGATGACCTGCATACCGCACTGATTCAGGCGGAACAGGCAGCCACTGCGATTGAGTTTACGACGCAGCTGACCAGCAGGGCGGTCAGCGCATATAATCAAATAATGGGAATGCAGATTTAAAATAATCTATGATGGTGGCAGCAGATGAGTGGGAAAGACAAAATTAGAGAAAAGATCAAGGGGAGTTCCGTCATAGAGTACATCAATGCCGGCAATAAGAAATGGCTGATCGGAGGCTTGGCAGCCGTTGTAGTGATCGCGCTGGCTGTGACCATATGGCTGAACGTAGGAAAAGAAAAATATGAGGTGCTGTTTCCGGGCGCTTCCAAAGAAGAAAATGCCGAAATGTACACGGTGTTACAGGCCCGGGATATCAAGACCCAGCGCAATGCGGACGGGGAAGTTATGGTACCTGAGAAGGAAGCCGGAGATATCATGCTGGACATGTCGGCACTTGGATATCCGAAGACGGCCCTTCCGTTTAACATATTCTCGGACAATACCGGATTTACCACAACGGAATTTGAAAAGAAACAGTATTTGCTGTTGAATCTTCAGGACCGGCTGGAGAGAACGCTAAAAGACATGAGCGGCGTGAAGAACGCGATCGTAACCTTGAATGTGCCGGATGAGAGCAGCTACGTCTGGGAAGAGCAGAGCTCGGACAGCACAGGATCGGTATCGCTGACATTTATGCCTTCTTTTGAGCTGTCCTCCGATAAGGTGACCGCGATCAAGAAATTGGTTTCCAACAGCGTTCCCAGGCTGCTGCCGGAGAATGTGACGGTAGTCAACGCGGAGACGATGCAGGAGCTTTTGTCCGATGATCTGGGGACCAGTACATATGGGCTGAACCGCCTGGACTTTGAGTCCAAGGTGGAGGAGAAGCTGGAAAATAAAATCAAGAACGTACTGACGCTTGGATATGCATCCAGCCAGATCCGGGTATCCGCTACCGTTGTGATCGATTATGATAAAATGATCACGGAAGACCTCCAGTACCAGCCCCAGGAGAACGGGCAGGGAGTGGTCGATAATTTTGAAGAGCGAAGGACCACCAATGGAACGGGAAATCAGGCCGGAGGAGTGGCAGGGGAAGAGAATAACACGGATATCCCAACCTACGGCGCCGAGACAGAGGGCGGCAACAACCAGAATACCGGGGATTATTACCGGAATGTGGATTATCTGGCCAGTTATATCAAACGGCAGATAGAAAAAGACAATGTGGAGCTTAAGAAAGCGACGGTGGCTATTACGGTCAATGACAACAATCTGACCGCCGCCAAAAAACAGCAGATCATAGATTCAGCCTCCAAGGCGGCCAATATCGCCCCGGAGGATATTGTTGTATCCAGTTTTCAGCAGGCGGCCGGGACTACGCCTCTTCAGGCGGACAATTCCGGGGCCGGAACCGCAAGCCTTCTGGAGAAGGGGCTGTTCTATGTGATCATAGGGGCGGCCGTTGTGCTGGCGCTCACGGTTCTGATCATCGTGCTCATGGCGCGCAGGAGAAGGAAACATGCCAGGGAAGATGAGGAACTGTTTGGGGCTATCGAAGACGAGATCGTTCCGGATCAGGGCATGAGGGAAGCGGCCGCAGGCGATGCGGTAATTCCCAATCCGGCGGAAGCGGTTTCTAAGGAGCAGACTCCGGTTAGCCGTGTCAAAACATTTGCCAAAGCGAATCCCGAAATCATAGCGTCCATGATCAGTTCATGGCTGAAGGAGGGAGAGCAGTAATATGAATGCAAATGAGCGTAATCCGGCGGAAAAGGCCGCTGCGGTAATTTCGATGCTGGGCGCGGACAGCGCATCCCAGGTATTCCATTATCTATCTGAAAATGAAATTGAACAGATCTCTGTGGAACTTTCCCGTCTTCCCCGTCTGGAACAGGGAGAACTGGAAAATATCGCGAACGAATTCTACGACTGCTGCGTCACGGAAAAGGTGATAACGGAAGGCGGCCGAGAATATGCGAAAGAGGTACTGGAGCGGGCTTTTGGCCAGCAGCAGGCGAAGAGCCTGATGGAGCGGGTCAGCAAGGCGATGAAGACCAAGGCCTTCTCATTTATCCGAAAAATAGATTACAAGACTCTGATGACGATCATACAAAACGAGCATCCGCAGACACTGGCGCTGATTCTGTCCTACGCCACACCGGAGCAGGCGTCCAAGATCGTGGCCAATCTGCCAAAGGAAACCAGAATCGACGTGGTGGAACGGATTGCCAATATGGACCGGGCGGTGCCCTCCATTATTAAAATCGTGGAAAATGTTGTTCAAAAGAAAATCGGCTCCTCCACATCGGAGGAAACTACCGAGGTGGGCGGCTTAAACTATGTGGCCGATGTGATGAACCATGTGGACCGCAGTACGGAGAGGGATATCTTTGAAGAGTTAAATATCAAAAACCCGCAGCTGGCGGAGGATGTCAGGAAGTTAATGTTCGTGTTCGAAGATATCGCCTATCTGGATCCTCTGTCCATCCAGCGGTTTATCCGGGATACAGATACGAAAGATATCGCGGTTGCCCTTAAAGTGGCGAATAAAGATGTGGCAAACGCCATATTTTCTAATATGTCCACCCGTATGCGGGAAACGATACAGTCCGATATGGAATACCTGCGTAATATCCGCATGAGTGACGTGGAGGATGCGCAGCAGAGGATCGTGGGTACGATCCGCCGTTTGGAAGAAGAAGGGGAAATCGTGATTTCCAAGGACGGAAAGGATGAGATCATTGTCTAAGGTGTTAAAGTCCGAACAGACCGTATTTGATCAATATCAGGTACCTCTGTATCAGGAACCGGGTATTGAAAAAACGGATAAGGAAGTCCGGACCGATACCGAGGAGACGGGTTATGCCCTGATATCCAAAGGGAAAAAGCAGCTGCTGGAACGCACAAAGCGGCAGGCGGAGCTGTCGGCGGCTCAGATCCTGGGGGATGCCTACGCCCAGAGAGACAAGATCGTAAATACCGCCTCCGGGGAAGCTGCGAGGATCAAAGAACAGGCTTATGAAGAGGGCTGGCAGGAAGGGCTTATGAAGGCCGCAGAGCAGATCGGTAAATTAAGTTCTGAGCTGGCTGCTTCCATTGACGAGTTAAAAGAAAGCATAGCGGGACAGGAAAATGAGCTGCGGGAACAGGTAACCTCATTGGCCCTTAAGATTGCGGAAAAGATCCTGTGCGAGAAGATCGCTAAGGACGACGGGATGAATGCCATGGCCAGGGCTGCGGTCCTGTCTGAAAAAGAAAAGAGTCCGCTTACTGTGCTGGTGGCCGCAAAGGCGGTCAGGCAGGCCGAAGCCATCGAACAGGCGCTGGCGCCGGTCAGGGAAAAATATGAAACGATGATTAAGGTAAAAACCGCGGATCTGCCGTTGGGGACATTGCGGGTCGAGACGCCCGACGGACTGGTGGACGCCTCCGTATATGTGCAGCTAGAGAATCTGAAACAGCAGTTGGAAATGCTTGAGGAATAGATAACCTTATGGAGATGCAAAAGGTACACGAAGTAATCAGAAATTCCAGCCTGTATACTTATATGGGCAAGATTGATAAGATAGTGGGAACCACGGTGGAATCCACCGGCCCGGCCTGCAACATCGGGGATGTCTGCACGATCGAGATCCCGAAAAGCGGACAGAGCATGAAAGCGGAAGTGGTTGGTTTCCGGGAGAACAAGGTGCTGCTGATGCCCTATGAGGAGATCGAGGGTATCGGCTATGGCAGCGCCGTAAGAAATACCGGGGATAAGCTAAAGATTCCGGTGTCGGAAGAACTGATCGGCCGTACCGTAGACCCGCTGGGTATGCCGATCGACGGAAAGGGACCGGTGGGAAACGTCAAGTATTATCCGATCACGGGAGAGCGGTCGAATCCCATGGAGCGGCCCAGGATAGACACCGTGATTCAGATGGGAGTAAAAGCCATCGACGGGCTTCTAACCATAGGAAAAGGCCAGAGAATGGGAATCTTCGCCGGAAGCGGCGTGGGAAAGAGCACGCTGATGGGGATGATTGCCAAGAATGTAAAGGCGGATGTCAATGTGATCGCGCTGGTTGGAGAGAGAAGCCGTGAGGTGGTGGAATTCATCAGCCGGGATCTGGGAGAAGAGGGCTTGAAGCGGTCGGTGCTGGTAGTGGCCACCTCCAACCAGTCGGCGATGATGAGGGCAAAATGCACGCTGACGGCTACGACGATCGCGGAGTATTTTAAAGACCAGGGACTGGATGTGCTGCTGATGATGGACTCCCTGACCCGGTTCGCCATGGCTTCCAGAGAGATCGGCTTGAGCATCGGAGAGCCTCCGGTGGCGAGAGGATATACCCCGTCCATCTATTCGGACCTGCCGAAGCTTCTGGAACGCTCCGGGAACTTTGAAAAAGGTTCCATAACAGGGATCTACACGGTTCTGGTGGAAGGGGACGATACCAATGAACCTATATCGGATACGGTCCGGGGAATTATCGACGGACATATCATGCTGTCCCGAAAGGTGGCGGCCAGGAATCACTATCCCGCCATCGACATTCTCTCCAGTATCAGCCGTTTGATGAATGATATCGTTTTGCCGGAGCACAAAGAAGCGGCCAATAAGATCCGCAAATATCTTTCCGTATATGAGAACAATCTGGATCTGGTATCCATCGGGGCTTATAAGAAGGGGACCAACAAAGAACTGGATGACGTACTGTTAAGAATTGACAAAATCAATGACTTCTTGAGACAGAAGACGGACGAGAGCTTTACCTTACAGGACACGGTGCTTCGTATGATCGCGCTGGCTGAATAGGAACAGGATAGTAAGAATAGGAGCAGGCTGCTATGAAGAAATTTTCCTTTTCCCTGGGGAAAGTATTAAGCTTCGAGGAACAGACATTAGAAAAAGAAAAAAATCTGATGGGGCGGCTGAACGCGCAGCGCCTGGAGCTGGAAGAGAAGCTGAAACGCCTCGAGGAACAGATCCGGGACCTGCAGGAAGAAAAGAACAGCCGGATTCAGAAAGGGACGACCGTATTTCAGCTGAAGATACTGATGGGCTCCATAGAAAACGGGAGAAAGAATCAGATGGAACTGTTTCGCCAGAAGGAGCAGTTGGAACAGCAGATTGAGATTCAGCGTCAGAATGTAGTGAAGGCCTCCCAGGAAGTGAAGAAACTGGAGAACTTAAAGGCGAAAAAATTGGAGGAATACCATTATGCGGAAGCGAAGGAGCAGCAGGAGACGATCTCCGAACATGTTGCGGGCGAATTCGTAAGGCATGGTGTTTCTATATAAAAGAAGAGGTACGGGAAAGGCGGTGAGAAAATGAACGTACAGAGTGTAAACAGTGAATACGTCCGTATGGACGGAAAGCCTCAGCAGAAGGGGAAGGAAGCCTCTGATTTTATGGATATCTTAAAAAAATCCCTGGAAGCTCCGAAAACCCGAAAGTCTGGTGTGAATGAAGGATCAGAGACCCAGAAGCAAAAAAATACGGGACAGAAGGAAAAAGCGGAAGGAAAGGGTTCTGCCCAGGAAGCGCCGGATGGCCGGTCCGAAGACAGTGCGGTTACTTCCGGGAAAACCGGCAACGAAGCAGAGACTGCCGGCGTGGATAAGAAGCCTGAGGATGACGGCGGAAAAACGAAGGAGCCGGTAACCGATGCCCTGCTCATGCAGGAAGCGGCCGCGCTGGTGCAGATACCGCAGGCGCTTTTGGCAGAGCCGGAGGAAATACTGCAGGCGGAGGATGCCGCGAGTCTGAATCAAAATCCGACAGATCCCGTTCCGGTACTGGCTTCGGCCATGCAGGCGGCAGAAGGGATCAAAACAGATGGACAAATCGGTTCCGCTACACAGGGCCGTAAGCTGGCAGATGCGCAGGGAGCCGTATTGGAGGATTCCGATCAGACGCCGGCAGTTCAGGCCGAAAATGCGGCTGCGAAGGCGGGACAGGCAGGCAATGCCGGGAATCAAACCCAGGAATGGACCGCCATGTCAGGCCAAGACCCGGGAGAGCCGGTATCCTATCAGGATATGTTAAAGGCCAGAGCGGATCAGATGAAATCTATGGCTTCCGGGAATACCAGGAGCACAGAAGAGGGGACGCCGTCAGAAAAAGCATCGGCTGTGGATGCGGATGATCTCCAGAAAAAGGTGAATGAAGGCGTATACCTTCCTCCTGTAAGAACCAGCGCAATGGCGGACCGTTATGAGGCGCCGGCGGTTGACAACAGCCAAATGACCCCGAACACTCCCCTCGCGGAACAGTTAAGAGGCGGGATCGAGCAGGGAATGGCCAGAGGGCTGAACCAATTCACAATTCGGCTGAAACCGGAGGGATTGGGCGAAATCGTAATACATATGGTGTCCGCAGGCGGAAAGATCGCCATGAGCATCGGGGTTTCCAATTCAGAGACACAGCGGATGCTGAACAGCGAGATGCTGAATCTCAGAGAAGCGCTGCAGCCGCTGCATGCGGAGGTGGAAGAAATCTACCAGAACAGTCAGGGCGGTTTGGATTTTATGAATTATCAGCAAGATTTGAACCGGCAGCAGTGGAGCATGGATCAGCAGGGAACCGGCCGCTTCCGCCACGGGACATTTGTGGGGGAAGAGACAGAGGAAGCCCCCGGGGAAGTGCAGCAGATGCACTTATATACACAGCAGCAGGCAATGAACCGGTTGTATGCGTACATATAGGCGTACAAATTGACGATATACCCTTCGGGTATCCCTATATGTCTTGAAAAGACAGACAAACTAAGGAAAGGTAGAAGTTCATGGCAGTTAATACGGATTATAGTGATTATAGCAGCTATGCAAGGGCTGCGGCAGCCGCTTCCACGGAGAAGACCCAGGGCGGTACGATCGACGCGGTGTTCGGCGATCCGAAAGACCAGCAGGTGTCTATGGATGATTTCCTTCAGCTTATGGTAGCGCAGCTGAAGAATCAGGATTTCATGAATCCGGTGGATGACACCCAGTATCTCACCCAGCTTGCGCAGTTCACAACGATGCAGCAGATGGAAGAGATGGCGTACAACGCGAAAAGTTCCTTCATCACCTCGTTGGTTGGAAAAAATGTGGTGGCCGCCAAGATTACCGTCAGCGGACAGCTGGACCGGACAGAAGGGATTGTGAACAGAATCTCCCTGGTAGATGAGCAGTTTTTAATCTACATCGGCGACAAAGCCTTTTCGCTGGATCAGATCATGGAAATCGGCAGCGCCCCGTCAAGCGGCAGTAATCCGGAGGATAATACGGACGGCAGCGACAAGACGGAGAACACGGACAAGACAGAGAACGCCGACAAGACCGAGAAAACTGACTAAACCGGGAACAGCGAAAATACCGAAGTCGTCAGAAGATACACAGAATGAAAGGAGGGAATCATATGGACCCTATCCTGATGCAGAAACGTTTACAAGCGCCGATCAGTACCGGGAATCCGGCAGTTTCGTGGCAGCCGGGGAAAACGGCGGACGGATCGCCGGAACAGGAGAAATCCTTCCAAAGTGTGTTGGAGGAACAGATCTTAAAAGAGTCCCGGGTGGCATTTTCCAGGCACGCGCTGGAGCGGGTGGCTCAAAGGAATGTGGATGTCTCAGCGGAACGGCTGGAGAGGCTGAACGAAGGAATCCGGCTGGCGGAGGAAAAAGGGTTAAAAGATCCCCTGATTTTGATGGATTCCACCGCATTTGTAGTAAGTGTCAAAAATAACAGGGTAATTACGGTGGTTCAGGATGAGAGCCTGAAAGGAAACGTATTTACCAATATCGACGGAACCGTAATGATATAGCCGGTCCTTTTTGGAGGTTATCCCTGTCCCGAATGACGGACGGACGGGGCGGTTCAAAAAAAGGAGAATAAAAAATGATTAGATCGCTTTTTTCGGCAGTATCCGGTATGAAAGCGCACCAGACGAAACTGGACGTGATCGGAAATAATATTGCCAATGTAAATACCTATGGTTTTAAGTCCAGCCGGGCCAGATTCCAGGACGTCTTCTATCAGACGCTGGAGAGCGCTACGGGCGGCACCGCCACCAAGGGCGGTACCAACGCAAGCCAGGTGGGTTATGGAGCCCAGCTTGGAGGAATCGACCTAAACACCGGCCGTTCGGCTCTGCAGAGCACAGACCGGCCCATGGATGTGGCGATCACCGGAGACGGATTTTTCCAGGTGCAGGATGCGGACGGAAATATATTCTATACAAGAGCAGGTATCTTAAGCATCGATCCCAACAGCGGCAACCTGATCGACGCAAACGGCAACGCGGTGCTGGGCGTTACGGGAGATCCTCTGGGCAAGGCCGCCGGATCGGATAAGATCCATCTGTCCATGTCCGGGACGCAGGCCACCAGGGCCCAGGCCACGCAGCTCATTAACGGCATCAATTTTTCAATCACCGCGGAAAATACGACCAAGGACGGAAATACATCCATCAACTTCAAGCTGGACCCCACCCTTCCCGACGGATCGGATATCAAGGTGAAGCCGGGAGATATGACCAGCGGTTCGATCACGGTCAGCGTAAACCCCACGGCTGTATTTTCCAGTCTGGAGGATTTTAATAAGAAAATGAACACGGCGATCACAGAGGGACGTTCCGGTGTTCCGCATCCGGCCGGTAACTTTACGATTCAGGCGGTGCCGGGGGATAAGCTGTTCCCGGCGGGCGGACTCACCGGCAAGGAGGTTCTGGAAAGCACCTTTGGAGCGGTGGCAGGAACGAATAAGCTTGACAGTTCCGTGGCGGCTTCCGGAATATTCGGGGGGATTTTCCCGGAATCCATGAGTACGAGCCCGAAGTTTACGGCGGCAGGTACGGTGACCTATTCCGCGTCCTACCGGGCGGCGGATCCGGATAAGGGGACGCTGGCGGCCTGGGTGTTGAAGGCGGAAGTAGCGGTCAAGCAGGCCGACGGCTCTACGGTAACCAGAACCTTCGAAGGCGAGGTGAATTCCAGCAGTACCGTTTCAAAAACCGTACTGTTAAAGGAAGTAGGCACCCCGGGCGGAGAAGAGGAAGGGCAGTATATAGAGCTCAAACACCAGGGATTTGAAGGAATCAGCAGCGCGTACCGCGAAGAGAGCGGAACAAGCGGCGCGATCGCCGATGGGGCGGCGTTTACCAGCCACCCGGTCAGCACGATTACGGCGGCCTCGGATTCCAGGGATCTGGGACTTGGCAGCAAGATCTTTGTGCTGGAGGGCGGCACGGAAAGCGGCAATGTGGCCGTATCCAACGACGCCATCTCTATCCTGGCCAACGGTATCGTTCAGGTTAACCACCCGACTCTGGGGAATCTCCAGCTGGGGCGGATCGACCTGGTAACCTTTGAGAATCCCAACGGTCTGGAGGAGGTGGGAAATTCCTACTTCCGTGAAACTGCCAACTCCGGGGCGGCACAGGCCTGTGAGGCCGGAACCAACGGAACAGGCGGGTTAAAGACCTCGGCCCTTGAAATGTCCAATGTGGACCTGTCCTCAGAGTTCTCGGATATGATCGTTACACAGAGGGGATTCCAGGCCAATTCCAGGATTATCACCGTTTCGGACTCCATACTGGAAGAACTGGTCAACTTAAAGCGGTAAGATAAGGCCGGTGTAAAGGCCGGATCATACAATAGACAGGGAGGATGGTATCCGTGATAATCCTAACCAAATTAAATGGAGAAAAGTTTGCGCTTAACAATGATCTGATTGAAACCATAACCGAGAATCCGGATACCACCATCCTGCTTACGAATGGAAAGCATCTGCTGGTACGGGAGCGGATGGAAGAAGTCATAGAGAAAACGGCGGCATTTCGCAGAAAGACCTTTACAGATCTGCTGGATGGGATCCGGCGTCAGGATTCAGAAGAATGATAAGGAAAAGGAAGTAGTTTTGCTATGGACATAATGTCAATATTGGGATTGCTTATGGCGGTCATACTGGTACTGTTCGGTATCATGTTTGACACGAATACTATGAAAGTGGTTCTGGGGAACTTGAATGCATTTATCAGCTATCCAAGCCTTGCGATCACAGTCGGAGGGACGATCGGCGTTATGATGCTGTCGTTCCCGGCCAGCTCATTTAGAAAGATCGGAAAGCACCTGAAAATTGTTTTCCGGCCGAAAAAGTTTGACCCCGGAGAATCGATCCGGCAGATTGTGGAACTGGCTACGGAAGCCCGTATGAAGGGGCTTTTGTCTCTGGAAGACAAATTGATGGATATCGATGATCCTTTTCTGTATAACAGCCTGATGCTGGTGGTGGATTCCGTGGATCTGGAGAAGGTGCGGGGTGTGATGGAGACGGAGCTGGAACAGTTTGACGAGCGTCATGCGCTGGACCGCTCCTTCTATGAAAAGGCGGCCAGCTATGCGCCGGCCTTTGGTATGATCGGTACCCTGGTGGGACTGGTGCTGATGCTGGGGAATATGAACGACGTCAACTCTCTGGCGGCCGGAATGGCGACTGCCCTGATTACCACGTTTTACGGTTCGCTTATGGCAAATGTCATCTGCCTTCCCATCGCAAGTAAGCTGAAGGTGCGGCACGACGAGGAATTCCTCTGCAAGCAGCTGATTATGGAAGGCGTGCTGGCCATACAGGAGGGGGAGAACCCCAAATTCATAGAGGAAAAGCTTTATAAGCTGCTGCCTGCCGGGCAGAAGCTAAAGCTGGATCAGAGCCGGCAGATGCCGGAGGATGAAGAGCCCGTAAAAGGCCGAAAAGCGAAAAAACAGAAAAAAGAAAAGTAAAAGGAGTTTGGCAAGATGGAAAACGAGCAGAACAGCCAGCAGATGGCAAAAGGGCAGATGCTCCGGGAAATCATAGACGTGTATGCCGGTGCGGCAGGAGAGACGATCACCTCCATTCTGAAGACGAAAATTGAATTTTCCGTTCAGGAAGTCGGTGAAATGCCGGTTTCGGATGTGGAATACTCCATTCTGGAGCCTGCTATTTTCGTGAAACACTGTCTGACCTCCAACGTGGCTGGGACAATTGTCCTGATTCTGCGTCAGAGAGACATGCAGCTGTTCCTGAATGAGCTGATGGGAATTGACGATCTTCCGGACCCGGATTTTGTCTTTGACGAAGTCGCTGTAAACGCGGCCAATGAGATCATGAATCAGATGACGGCAGGGGCGGGGAAAGCCATGGCGGATTACCTGGAGGACAGCCTTGAGATGTCCACCTGCCAGTTGACGCTGTCGGACGAGACCGGCGAAAGCCTGGCCAATGTTATGGGGGAAGGTGCCCAGACGAAGGTGATGACGGTCCGGTATAAAATGCTCATCAATGATATGGTCGAAAGCGAATGTCTCCAATGTATTTCCGATACGGCCATGGACAGCCTGGAACAGGAGTTAAAGGCCAGAGCACAAAAAGAGGCGGAGCAGGTCATGGCGGAAGGCTCTCCGAAAATCCTGGATGTGCAGGAGGGACATTCCCGGGAGGACGCGCGGGTAACAACGACGGGCCAAGCTGCGGCTGCGGGCCAGACGGTGTACGGAGGAAACCTGGATCTGATCATGGATGTCCCGCTGAATGTCTCCGTTCTTGTCGGCTCCACCAAACGCAGGCTCAGGGATGTGCTGAACTTAAACAACGGCTCGGTTGTGGAGCTGGATAAACAGGCGGACGCGCCGGTGGACATCATTGTCAACGGGCAGCTGATCGCCAGAGGCGAGGTTGTGGTGATCGATGACAACTTCGGAGTGAAGATCACGGAGATCGTGAATACCAAGAACATTATTGGAAATGGTGGATTAATTTGAAACGCTTTAACATCCTGGTGACAATCGGCGTAATCGGTATCATTTTCCTGATTATCGTGCCGCTGCCTACCTTTCTACTTGATTTTTTGTTTATCCTGAATATTACGCTGTCTTTTCTGATCCTGATTATGACGCTCTATATCAGGGAAGCGCTGGAGTTTTCCGTATTTCCGTCGATTCTGCTGATTACGACGCTGTTCCGGCTGGGCTTAAATATTTCATCCACCCGGAAGATTCTCTTTGACAACGGATATGCGGGACAGGTTGTTAAGACCTTCGGCGAATTCGTCATCCGGGGAAACGCGGTGATCGGATTTATTATCTTCCTGATAATCGTCCTGGTTCAGTTTATCGTCATCACGAAAGGTTCTGAGCGGGTGGCGGAAGTGGCGGCCAGATTTACCCTGGATGCCATGCCGGGCAAGCAGATGGCCATCGATGCGGATCTGAATTCGGGATTGATCGACGAGGAGCAGGCCAGAACACGAAGATCCAAGATACAGCGGGAGGCCGATTTCTTCGGTTCCATGGACGGCGCGACGAAGTTCGTCAAGGGCGACGCCATTATTTCCATTATTATCACACTGATTAACTTCCTGGGCGGAATTATTATCGGTTTCATGAATAACCAGGGCGGTTTTTCTGAGATTATGCAGATCTACACCACAGCCACCATCGGCGACGGTCTGGTATCCCAGCTTCCGGCACTGCTGATCTCGGTGGCGACCGGTATGATTGTGACCCGTTCGGCTTCCCAGGGGAGCTTGAGCGAGGATGTCAGCCGGCAGTTTCTGGCCCAGCCCAGGGTCCTGATGATCGCGGGCGGCGCGGTGGCCTGTCTGTGTCTGATCCCGGGATTCCCGGTGCCTCAGATTCTGGTGGCTTCCTGCGTGCTGATCGGAGGCGGATATTTCCTGCTGCGAAAGCAGAGAACGGCGGCGGAAGAGGAAGCGGAGGGGCCTGGCCTGGTTGAGACCGAGGTGACCAGCGAAGCGTCATTTTATAAGAACATCGAAAATGTCTATGGACTTTTAAATGTGGAACAGATCGAGATGGAATTCGGATACAGCCTGATCCCGTTAGCGGATGAGAGCAGCGGAGGAAGTTTTATCGACCGTGTCGTTATGTTCCGTAAGCAGATGGCTCTGGAGATGGGATTCGTCATTCCATCGGTAAGAATCAAGGACAGCGGGCAGCTGAATCCGAACCAGTACAGCATCCTGTTAAAAGGGGAAGAGGTGGCCAGAGGGGATATCCTGATGGACCACTATCTGGCTCTGCCGCCCGTGGGGGATACCGCGGACATCTCCGGCATCGACACCATTGATCCCGCTTTTCATATTCCGGCGAAATGGATCAGCGAAGATAAGAAGATCCAGGCGGAGATCGCCGGGTATACGCTGATCGATCCCACATCCGTAGTGATTACCCATCTGTCCGAGGTGATCAAGGCCCATCTGCATGAGCTGCTGAACCGGCAGGAGGTGAATAACCTGCTGGAAAATCTAAAAAAAGTAAACGCAAGTATTGTGGACGATACCATTCCGTCCGTAATCAGCATCGGAACGCTGCAGAAAGTGCTGTCTAACCTGCTGCGGGAGGGGATTCCCATCCGGGATATGGAGACCATCGTGGAGACGCTGTCCGATTATGGGCTGCAGGTTAAGGATACGGATATGCTCACCGAGTATGTGAGACAGGCCCTGAAGCGGACGATCTCCCATAGGTTCTCGGAGGCCGGCCAGATGAAAGTGTTGAGCCTGGATGAGAAGATCGAAAATATGATCATGTCCTCGGTGAAAAAGGTGGATACCGGTTCCTATCTGGCGCTAGAACCCTCAACGATCCAGAAGATTATCAGCGCGGCTACCGGGGAGATCGACAAGATCAGTGATCTGGTACCGGTACCGGTTATTTTGACATCTCCGATTGTGCGGATTTATTTTAAAAAGCTGCTGGATCAGTTTTATCCGAATGTGACGGTGGTATCCTTTAACGAGATAGATAACAATATACAGATTCAGGCGTTGGGCAACATCGCGTTGAATTAGAGGTGAGTGATCGATATGACATTAGAAGAGGCGGAGGAAATCGCGGATCCCGAACAGGAGCTGCGCAGATATCTGGCTACAAAAGATGTGGAATTACGGAACCGTCTGACCCTCCACTATCTGTATATTCCCCGCTCTCTGGCCTGTCAGCTGCGGGGGATCGCACCGGGAATTGCCCAGGAGGAAGATCTGATCAACCAGGGAGTGCTGGCTTTGATGGACTGTCTGGACCGCTATGATGATACAAAGGGCGCCAGATTTGAAACCTATGCATTTCTCCGGGTGAGGGGGGCGATGATCGACTACATACGAAGCCAGGACTGGGTGCCCCACCGGATGCGGAACCTGCAGAAAAAGGTGGACGAAGCATATCATACGCTGGCCAGCCTTAAGATGCGGGAACCGGATACGGAGGAAGTGGCCGCATACCTGGGAATTTCCAGGGAGCAGGTGGAAACGCATATGGCATCCATCAGCAAGGCGTCGGTGCTCTCCTTTGAAGCTGTCCTGCAGGATTTCTCCGGCGTGATGGCAAAAGGGGAACTGGAGTCCGGCGACGACTCTATCAAACCCCAGGAAAGCCTGCTGCAAAAAGAGATGACACAGATGCTTTGCAGGGCCATCGAGGATTTGCCTGAGAAGGAACGGCTGGTCGTGACGCTTTATTATTATGAAGAACTAAAATATTCGGAGATCAGTGAAGTGATCGGCGTCGGAGAATCAAGGGTATGCCAGCTGCACGCCAGAGCGCTTAAGAAGATGAAACAATCGTTGGAAGAATATATGAGAGGATAGGTGAGAAGATGTTTTCCGGATTTTATACGGCAGCATCGGGGGTATTGATGAATCAGCGGGCGCTGAATCTGTCCGCGAACAATATAGCAAATATGAAAACGCCCGGTTACCACAGCAAACGTCTCCTGCGCACGACCTTTGAAGAAGAACTGGTCCGTCAGGAGAATGGACAGACAACGCCGATCGGTGGCGGCGCGCCCATATCTATCGTGGCGGCGGAGGCCAGCACTTACAAACAGGGAATGATCGAGGAAACGGGAAAGATCTATGACCTGGCGATCAACGGCAACGGTTTCTTCGTGGTACAAGGGGAGGACAGGGAATATCTGACCAGAAGCGGGAATTTTACCCGGGACGAGGAAGGATATCTGGTCCTGCCGGGAATCGGAAGGGTACTGGGGGACAACGGCCAGATCCAGGTGGGAGACGCAGGGTTTACGATCGGGCTGGACGGCAGAGTCTATGACGCCGCCGGGCAGGAGCGGAATCAAATCCGGCTGGTAGCCCCGGAGAATTATGACAATCTGGTATTTTATGACAACGGGACTTACGGAGTGGAAGACGGGGCGCAGTTAAACCGGGTTTATCCGGATGTCTACCAGGGAAATCTGGAACGTTCCGATGTGGATCTGAACGCGGAGATGACCAGGGCGATGGAGTGCCAGAGGGCGTTCCAGTCCTGCGGAAAGGCGCTTACAATCATCGACCAGATGAACCAGAAGACCAGTTCCGAGATCGGAAAACTATAACGGAAGGAAGGTTTTTCTATGAATATCGCATACTATTCCGCAGTATCCGGCTTACAGGCGTTTCAGGCCCAGCTGGATGCCACGGCGAATAATATGGCAAATGCCAATACCATTGGTTATAAACCGCTGAAAGCTTCCTTTGACGACCTACTGTATACGCAGATGGATGTCAAGACGCAGGGAGAGCACATGATCGGGCACGGTGTCCGGGGCGTGGGCATGGAGACGGTTTTCGCCCAGGGACTGTTCGAGAGGACGGACCGGGAGCTGGATTTCGCGGTGTCCGGGACCGGTTATTTTGCCGTCGACAACGGGGGAGACCGGCCCGTATACACAAGAGACGGAGCTTTTCAGATTTCCTCCACCCCGGAGGGAAATTTCCTGACAACCAGAAACGGAGATTATGTGCTGGATTCCAATGGAAACCGGATCGCGCTGGCCTACCAGACCGTCGAGGATGAAAACGGGAACCCGGTCCCCGGCACGGGCCTGGATCTGACCGGACTATCCACCAGAATCGGACTGTACACCTGTGAGTATCCAAGCGGGCTCATCCCTCTTGGGAAGAATCTCTACGGGACCAGCCCGAATTCGGGACAGTGGGCTCCGGTGGCCATGCAGACCGAGGGCAACAAGATCTTAAGCGGAGCCCTGGAGCTGTCGCGGACCGATGTGACCGACGAGATGGTGAATCTCATACAGGCCCAGCGGGCATTCCAGCTAAACAGCCGGATCGTGACAACCGCCGACCAGATGGAAGAGTTCGTCAATAACTTGAGATAGCGATACTAAGGCAGAAAGAGCGGTCATACATTGATAAGAAAGGGGGGAGTCCATGGGTGAAAAAAGTTTTATCTACAGCCTGTTTTCCAAATATTTAGACGAAGACGATGATACGGCTACCGATGGCGTTAAGAACGCCGGAAATGAAGCCCACGGATCGCAAAAGTCCCATACGGCAGAGGAGCCGGAGGATGAAAAGGCCATGATCGAGACCGTAGAGGACTGGAACGAAAAGGAACGCCGGAAAAAAGAACGCGCTATGGCGGTTTTAAACGGCGAGAATCTCCCCGATGAGACAGAAGAGAACGCACAGGGGGAGGAAACGCCCCCGGCATCGGAGGAAGAGATCACGGCGGATGCGTCTGTGGAGCTGACCGTCTCTCCGGATAAAATGACGGCGTCCGTCATTCTGACCGGCCCGACAGGGGGCGGCCGGGATATCCTGGAACGGGATCTTAAGGATGTGCTGGAGGACAATGGTATTGTCTTCGGGATCGACGGGGAAAAACTCCGGGAAATCGTGGATACCAGAGCCTACAGGCAGATGTTTATCATTGCCCGGGGCCAGCCTCCGGTAAACGGACAGAACGGAAAGATCAAAGATTATTATCCCCGGCAGCATCAGTTAAAGTATGCCACCAGGGAAAATGGAAATATCGATTTTAAAAGCCTGAATCTGATCCATAACGTCAAGAAAGGGGAAGTGATCTGTGAGATCACGCGCCCCACGGAACCGGAGGACGGCATGGATGTGTTCGGCGAACCGGTAAAAGGGAAGATGGGCGTGATGCCTCCGATTCCCCAGGGGAAAAACGTAGTTTACTCCCCGGAAAAGGATAAGCTTGTGTCGGCCTGTGAGGGAAATTTAAGCTTTCGTTCCGGCCGGTTTCAGGTGGAAAATGTGTTCCAGGTAAATGGAAATGTGGATAACTCCGTCGGCAACGTGGATTTTTCCGGCAGTGTCCTGATCCGCGGCGATGTGCTGGAAGGATTTCACGTGAAAGCCAAGGGAGATATTACCGTCATGGGAATCGTGGAGGGCGCGTTCCTGAAGGCAGGAGGGAATATTCTGCTTCATAAGGGAATGCGGGGCATGCGAAGCGGCGTCCTGGAGGCGGATGGCAGCGTTACCGCGAAATTCCTGGAGGACTGTAAAATCTATGCCCGAGGCGATATCCAGGCGGAATATATCATCAATTCAGAGGTATCCTGTGAGAATAATCTCACTCTGCTGGGACGCCGGGGGGCGTTTATCGGCGGAAAGTGCAATGTGTTTAACCTGATGAAAGTAAAGGCCGTGGGGGCGGAGAGCCATATCCCCACCCAGGTCACACTGGGCGTCACCCCCCAGCAGATCGCCCAGGTGGAAGAGATTGCGGAGGAACTGAAAACGATCACACAGACGCTGGAAGAGTGTCAGAAAAATATCGCATATCTGAGCGCCCGTCAGAAATCGGGATCTATCACCCCCAAACAGTCGGAACGGCTGAATGAACTAAAGCTCAAGCTGCCGGTGAATTCTCTCAAGCAGAAGCAGTTAAAAACCACAGCCGCCCAGATCGCGCAGAAGATCCGGGAAGTGGGGAAAACCAGGCTGACCGCCGGAGAAGTCTATCCCGGCACCGTCATCTGTATCGGTGATTCCAAACTTACAATCAGCCGGAAAGAAGACCACTGCAGCTTCTATTATCTGGACGGAGAAATTAAGAAGGGCCTGTAGGCGGATCAAAGGAGCAAATAGCGATGGCAGACATATTAAAAGTGACCTCCCCCATGATCAGCAAGAATGTGATTCAGCCCAACAAGGCGGCCCAGGACCCCTCTATTCCGTTTGATCTGCAGGAAATCAGCCATATAGTGAAGAATCCCAATAGCAGCGAACTGTTGGGACAGCACAATATTTTCCAGAAGGAAGCCGGGGCGGCTACTTTGATGAATCTGATCAAGGACCCGGATGTAACGGTGAACTATCTGAAAAATATTTATCTTCTGGAAGAGATTATCAATCTTCTTCCGGTAAACAACAAAACCGTCACACAGGAGATCCGGCAGCTCTTCCAGTCCCTGCTGATCGGTCCGGAGGCGATCGTGGATGAGCTGAAAAAGCAGGAGTATTCTTCCACGCTGTTCCAGGGGCCGCTGTTTGAATTCCTGAGGAATCTGTACGAGGAAAAGCCGGGGATCAAAAGCGAGATCGCGGAGCTGTTAAAGGCGGTTAACGGAGAAGTATCCAGACAGGACGTGCTGGACTCCGTGGGCAACAGCCTGGAATATCTGGCGGAGCAGCTAAAGCCGAGCCAGAACCTGTCCGGGAAATTATCGGAACTGGCGGCAGCGTTTCGGAGGCAGGACGCGCCGGTGGATTTCCAGCAGCTGAAAACCCAGGTGCTGGCCATAGTCAAAGAACTGGAGAACAGTATTTTATATACGCCTCAGGTGGCGCGGGTGATACCGAATATGATCTATAATCTGTCCAGGTTCCAGGATAACCCGTCTTACCTGCAGGAGGCGCTGTTAAACGTGCTGGTTCATGTAAGCGGCAGGGAAAACAAGGATCTGCTGAAGACGCTGGTCCGGGAATACCTGTCAGATGCGTACAGGGGGACCCAGCAGAGAAGATCAAAAGTAATGGACATCCTGGCGGATATCATCAGCAAGCAGGATCGGGAAACCCAGATGAGCAGCTTAAACGGGGAGAAGATCGAGAAAATTATCACAAGTCTTCTGTCCTCGCCCTGTAACTATACGCCGCTGCTGCATTTTGTGATTCCGGTGGATTATGAAGGGATGAAGTCCTTCGCGGAACTCTGGATCGATCCGGATGACCGGGACGAGCCGAAGGAGCGGGAGGACGAGGGACGACACATTCATATGCTGATTACCTTTGACATTCAGGGAATTGGGCAGATGGAGGCGGAATTCATGGTGATCGACGGCAGAATCCGGTTCCAACTGTTCTGTCCGGAACGCTATACCCAGGTATTCCAAAGCCTGGCGCCGGAATTCCGGGATATCGCCCAGGAAAAGGGCTACCTTATGACCGATGTGCGCGTGGAAAAGCTGGAGAAGGTCCGGTCCCTGATGGATGTATTTAAAACACTGCCATACAAAAGGACGGGTGTCGATGTCAAAATATAAAAAGCGAAAAGCTGTGGCCTTAAAATATAACATAGAGGAAGACGCGTCGCCGGTGGTAATCGCCTCCGGTTATGGCACCGTGGCGGAAAACATCATCAATATTGCGGAAAAAAAGGGAATCCCCGTATTTAAAGATGACAGTGCCGCGTCCATGCTGTGTATGCTGGAAGTGGGCAGCAATATACCAACGGAACTGTACGAGGTGGTGGCGGCCATCTACTGTAAACTGATGGAGACCTCTAAAAAGCTCCAGGAAGGGGCCGGACCGGCAAAAAGCGCGGATGAACAGCCGGCGGGAAAGAAGATACGGGCAGGCCTTATATCCGCAAGAGGACGCAGGGAAGAGGAAGGACAGCGATAGAGCGAATAGAAGTGAGGAGGCGGCAGCATGGTAGAGTTACCCGATAGTTATGTGGGATCTTCCTGTGTGGTAAAGACGAAAAATAATGATCTGCTGACCATGGGAACCCTGCACCGAGTGAAGGAAAAATACATTGATATCAGCAGTTCCCGGAACGAACTGCCGGAGATACCATATAATCTTCTGGTGAAGGTTGAAATTTACAATACCAGAATCGGTTTTCGGGTTCTGATCGGCCGCGTGTATATATCCACGAAGCAGATGGCGCGCATCACGGACCTGAACGAGGCTACCAACGATGAACGGCGGGAGTACTTCCGCATCAGTACCAGAGATGAGGGAATCATTTACAATCTGGTCCGAAAAGCTGAGGAAGAGGAGGCGCAGAATGAGGACGCCAACGATATCCGGGTGCAGTTGGTGGATATAAGCCTGGGAGGCCTGATGTTTAAGATCAAGCGGGAGCTGACCCCGGATGACAGTTTTAATATCATGATTCCGAAGCTAGGCGATTCCATGCTGTATGCCTGCGAGATCCGGCGCAGGGTGGAGCGGGCGGACGGTTATCTGGGATATGGCTGCGAATTCATGGAAATGACGGTTCTGCAGGAAGATCTGCTGTATAAGTATATCCTGAAGCGTCAGAATGACCAGCTCAGGCGGATCCGCTAGGCGGGAGATGAGAAGCGATGGCAAAGCGAACAGCCCGTGAACAGATGGTAATCCGGAACCGGCGGATGCTGATCTATACATTTTTGCTGATCCTGGTCTTGCTGTATGCGGCGGCCAAACAGGAGACGGGGAGCGCGCAGGAGGGGTTCGTACTGGATGAGTCGGATATGTGGTGCCTGATCCTTACGAACGACCGGTATCCTGCGTCCGGGGATGATCAGGCGGAGCGGAATCTACAAGAGATCCCGGGCAGTTCCCAGCAGGTGGATGAGAGAGTCCGGGAGCCGTTGATGGAGATGTTAGAGGATATGAAAGACCAGGGGCTTAAGCCTGTCGTCTGTTCCGGTTACCGGACTTTGGATGAGCAGGAGCTTAAGGAGGCTGGTTCCGGGGAACACAGCCTTGGATTGGCGGTGGATATCGGCAGCGGGAGCTGCGGGCAGTTGGAGGAAGCGTTTGCGGATACGCCGGAAGGCGCGTGGCTTGGGAAGCATTCCTGGGAATATGGATTTATCCTGCGGTACGACAGAGGAAAGGAAGAATATACTGGAATTCAATACCAGCCCTGGCATTTCCGATATGTAGGGGAAAAGGCTGCGGAGTATCTGCACCGGACGGGCATGTGTCTGGAGGAATTTTATATTGAGGAAAGCCTGTATGGGTAGGGACGGTTCTGTCATTTCTCAGAGAAGCGGTTCGCCAAAATAAACATTGGCGGCCGTTTTTTCGTTCTATAGGGAAATGTGCCTGGGGACAGAGCGGATTTTAGAACTGGATTGATTATGACAAAAGCATAAAAAAATAACGGAAAATTTGTGCAATTTGACGGTGAAATTTAAGAGAAAGCGTTCGATATTTATATCAGAGCGGAAGAGATGGATATCTTGGAAGTTCCAATGCCAAACAAGGGCCCGTTTGGCATACATACAAAAAAGCGGGACACGGAAGTCCCAATATCAAATATTACATGGAGGTAATAGTATGAGAATTCAACACAACATTATGGCTTTAAACTCCAACAGACAGTTGGGAATCAACAACAGCGCAGTATCCAAATCCCTGGAAAAATTATCTTCCGGTTACAAAATCAACCGTGCAGGCGATGACGCTGCAGGTCTTGCAATCTCCGAGAAAATGAGAGCGCAGATCAAAGGCTTAACCGCAGCTACCGATAATGCGCAGGATGCGATCTCCTTAGTACAGACGGCAGAAGGCGGACTGCAGGAAGTTCATTCCATGTTAAACCGTATGCAGGAACTGGCTACGAAATCCGCAAACGGCACCTACAAAGACGATGTTGACCGTAAAGCTCTGCAGGATGAAATTTCAGCTTTAAAAGATGAAATCGACCGTATCGCAGATACCACGAATTTCAACAAAATCAACCTGCTGGATGGTACTTTGGACAACGGCAAAACAACAACGTTTACCTTCAATGCAAAAGACTTTACTGCTACGATGGGAAGCGGATACACCGGTAAAGTTTCTTTGGAGGCGAAAAACGCCAATGCCGCAGGAACGATCGGCGTAACGGTTGCTGCCGACGGAACGGCTGTTGATATCGTTTTAGGTACCGCGGCTGCTCATACCTATACGACCGCTGACATCGAAAAGGCAGTCAGAAGTGCGGCACAGAGTTTACTGGACGGCGGAAGCGTTTCAGCCGCCAATAGAGATAAAATTGAATCTCTGCTGTCCTTCCGTTTGGAAGCTGACACCGCAAGTATGGATTTGACCGCAGCGGATGTGACAAAAGTGGAATCCGGAGCGGTAGGAGCCAGCACAAAAGGTACCGGCGATTTGCTGTTACAGATCGGTGACACATCTGAAGCTTCGAATGTATTGCAGCTGAATATCGCGGATATGCATGTTGACGCATTAGGCCTTGACGGAATCGATATCGGAACCTTAAAGGGTGCGCAGGATGCCATCGGCAAGATCACAGATTCCATCAACAAAGTGTCCACTACCCGTGGTAAACTGGGCGCTATCCAGAACCGTCTGGAACACACCATCAACAACCTGGGTGTAACCACCGAGAACATCACTGCTGCGGAATCCCGTATCCGTGACGTAGACATGGCGAAGGAAATGATGGAGTTCACAAAGAACAGCGTTCTGATGCAGTCCGCTCAGGCAATGTTAGCTCAGGCCAATCAGCAGCCGCAGTCCATCTTACAGTTATTACAGTAAGGATTCAGCCAGGGGAGTATTTCATTTAAGATTTAGGTATCCGAGATTTTTGAGAAACATAAATGAGTTTTTCAGAAACGGGATAAAGTGTAAACAGCATAAAAAAGCCGCTGCATGGAATATGACCATTGCAGCGGTTTTTTTCCTTCCATAGGAAAGTGCGCCTATGGAAGGAAAAACCCTCCGGGGGATCGCACTCAATGTTGTCAACTTAAGATAAAAAAAGTACTTGACAAGGTGGTGAAAATGTGCAGCGAAGCAATTAATTATAAAATAATTGATTGCGAGGGAGTATTA